>JAHJIN010000561.1 GCA_018823415.1 Chloroflexota bacterium
CTCCTCTATTGCACTTGGAGAACTGCTGTGCGAGCCCTGAAGCACGAACTCGCACAGCAGTCTTGGTTTGACTCGCGATTGACCGTGCTATGCGAGTCAACAGTCGCTTACTTTAGTGCTGCAATCGTCGCTTTGATTACGTCCATGGTAAAGGACGGGTTGTGAATGCCCCCGCTGTTATCTCCGTGGAGCAGGAAATAGTTCCAGCCAGCCTTGACCAGGGGATCACTGAACGCGATCAGCGCCGTAGTGCCGTCGGTCGTGATGTCGCCCAGTTGGACCTGGACCTCGGTCACCGACAGGGTGTGCGGGTCTTCATCTGTGGGTGCGTACGTCACGTCCACCGGGGTGGTGAACTTGATGATAAAGCCCTGCTGCCCGTGGGGCTCTGTGGGCTCTACGGACGCGATATTGGCCTTTTCCACGACGACGTCGTTGCTCTTGACGTCGTACGACTTGCCACCGTTCTCGTGCGGCGTATAGTCCTTGAGGTGCACTGTGGCGGACATCTTGCCGAGCAGATAGTCGCCCATCGCAGCACCCAACTCGTGGAGCATCGCCTCGGTGCTTTCCTTGAGCGTGCCGCCGTCAAACGCGCCGTGGCACTCGCCGCAGCTCTTCATGCTAGCCTTGAACGCGTGGTTGGTGCCGGCGCCATTGTTGCTGAACTCGGCCGGGGGCGGGCTCAGCTCCATGTGGCACGTGGTGCAGGTGTCATCGATGAACGAGTGACTCCCACGGGCCCCAGCCTCCACAAAGTAGGCGTTCTGGCCCATCAGTATGTCCGCCTGAGCGGCTGTGTGCGGTGCCGAGTAGCTGGTCAGCTCGCCCGTGCCATCGTTGTGAGCGCCATTGCGCGTGTTGTGGCAGGTCATGCAGATCGCGCCCCGGCCTACGCTCGTAGCCTGGAAACCGGCCGGCAGCATCGGGGTATCGCCTTCGATGCGGACGGTGGCCGTGTTGGGCTCGCCGGAGAGCGCGCCCGGATCGTGTGGATCGTGGCACACGGTGCAGGTCACCGAGTGCACGGAATCCGCCGTCATGCCCAGGGCGGTCATCTCTTCGACCGTGGCGTCGCCATCCGCGCCCTGGATCCGCTTGGTCAGATCGTCTTGCTGGATCCAGGCCAGGAAGCCTTCGCCGGAGTGACAGCGGCCGCAGTGAGCCGCCGTGGCCCCTCTGGCCTCGACCGTCCCTTCCTCGAGCACCAGCTCCAGGTTGCCGTGCCCGCTCTCTTCCCATTGCTGGAAGCGGCCATGCCGCGCCGGCTCGCCGTGGCAGGAACCGCAGAGTTCGGACGAGATGTTCTGGCGCGCGGCGCCCACGGTATGGGCGTCGCTGTCCTGTGGGCCGTGGCAGTTCTCGCACTGGATGTTACCCAGTTTCGTCGTGGCCGGATAGTCCTTTAGCATCTCGGTCCAGAGACCTTTTTCCCCGTGGGGTGGTGCTACCCATTTTTCCGCGGCCACGGCCTCGTCAAAGCCGCCGTTTTCCACCGCTGGGTCAAAGCCCACGGTGTGGCAACTGGCGCAGCTCATGCTCCAGTGGCCCGCGGGGTCGTCCAGGTTTTGGGTCAGGATCTCGGCATGCCCGGATTCTTTCCAGGCAGTAAACGAGTCAGCGGCGATGGTGCCGTTGTGGCAGGACACGCAGACCTTTTCTGCAACCGGCAGGCCCTTGTCGTCCTCACCGATGATGATGCCTTGCCAGGTGCCGGCATAGACATCAAGCGTCGCCCCGCTCGCTTCCTTGATCGCGTACTTGCCCTTCACGTCAGGGGTGAAGGACGGGTTGCGGCCGGCTGCGTCATCCAGGGCGGCCTTGGAACCACTGGGGGCAGTCATCGTCCAGTTGTACGAATCCTGCTCCTTGCCGCTCAGCAGCACGGGTACTCCGGTCGGCACATTGTTGATGCCGAGACTGATGGCATAAGGAAGTTCGGCAACCACGTTGACCGAATCGCTATAGGATCCGCTGGACGTGGTCACGGTTACCTTGAAGGTAGCTATTTCGCCCACCTCCAGAGAGTGCGGGTTGATACCTTGTACCACGAATCGGTCTTCTATCTTGAGCGCTGCCAAAAGCTTGGCCTTGTAGGCCTTGGCATCGCCCAGGGCTACCGTCAGGGACTCGGAATCCGCGCCGCTGATCTGGGCGGGCACGCCAGCGGTCTGCTCCCACTTGTACCCGGTCACCGTGGAGTCGTCTTCTACCGTAGCGGTTGCTTTCAGAGTGACGCTGGCGCCGGGCGCCTCGGTCATGTCATCTCCGGCGCTCACCGTCACCGTCTTGGGTGCTGGGGGCTCGGCTGATGCGCCTGGGGGGCCTTGCGGGCCGGCGGGGCCGGCGGGGCCAGCGGGGCCAGCGGGGCCTTCTGGGCCGACGGAGCCTGTGCAACCGGCTAGCATGGCAGCAGCCAGAGCCAGGATCACGACGACGCAGACCCCAAGAATGAGCTTCTTGTACATTTGAACCTCTCCTTCTACGTTGGTTTGCTTGACTTGTTGAGGTTGTGTTTGCAAGGTTGGTCGTGCATACTTGCAAGGACCTCGCCTATCGTACCGTTATCGTCGAACAGTCAAAGAACTCCGCTCCTGTTGCAGTTTATCACCTCCTTTCCATTCGCCAGCCGATGGTCGGCTGGGGTGTCTCACTAGCGCTGCCAGCTCCGCAGCAAGGCGATCACCGCAGAGATGTCCTGGTCGCTGATGGTGCCGGCAAAGCCCGGCATCCCGGTCACCCCGTTCAAGATCACCTGGCGCAAGGCGTCATCCGTGACGCCGGCCAGATATTCGCTGGTGTTGATGGGGCTGTTGGCTATCGCGCCGCCCTGGCCTTCGCTGCCGTGGCAGACCGCGCAGTATTGTGCGTATACCTGGGCACCCTGGGCCGTGTCGCCGCCGCCGGCGGCCGGCGTGGGCGTAGGAACATCCACCGGGCCCCAGGAGCGCACAAAGGCTACCAGGTTCAGCACTTGTTCCCACGATAGCGGCCCGCCATAGCCCTGGGCAAAGGCCGTCATCTGGCCGTGCGAGCCCATGCCGATGTCGCGCAGGATGGCCGCATCGTCGTGGGTGCCCCAATAGTCTGGCGCGTTGATGACTGTTTTGTTGTCGCCCACCGGCGTGGTGCCGTCTGCGCCATGACAGGAGGCACATACTTCTGCAAACAGACTGGCCCCGGCCGGGGCGTTGCCTTGAGGCTGGCCGGTGAACAGGGCGTGTTTGTCGTCGGCAAAGATCAACTGGTGACAGGAGGTGCACGAGCTCGCGCCGGCCGGCGTGACTGTCGAGGGCGTTGGTGCGACCGGCGTGGATTTTGGGATTGGCGTGAGCGTTGCCTGCGCCCGGGCCGATGGCCGGTGGCAGTCCTGGCACTGGTCGTTCGTGTAATCCCGGTGGCTGCCGGACAGCGGCGGTGTGGTGCCCACACCGTTCGCGTGACACGATAGACAGTTGTCCCGGCCGTCCAGGGTATGTGGGATCTCGGCCGCCGGTGCGCCGGTCAGCTCGTGGCAGAGCAGGCAGTCGTCGTTACGCCGGCCCTGGTGATCCCAGGCCACGCGCGGGGCGCCGGTCGCGCCGGTCTGATGGCAGCCCAGGCAATCGTCGCCCTTGAGCACCGCGTGCGGGACCGGCGACTGTGCCGTGGTGGCCTGCACGCTCCACAGCACCAGAACGGCCAACGCCGCGCCAGCCAGCATCCAGAGCGCGCGCGGTATCCAATGTCTCATGGGAGAACCTCCCGTAGCCTCAACCCTAACCTGGACAAGCCAGAGCTAACCAGGTTGGTGCTTTTGGAACTTCTTGCTCACTGTACAAGAATTTCACTGGTTAGGCCCTAGTCCTTGACCAACCGTGTCAGGGCTGACATAACATCCAGCGGGATGGGGATGATGGTGCTGGTGCGTTCGCCGGCCATCTCTACCAGGGTTTGCAGGTAACGCAGTTGCAAGCTCACCGGCTCGCTGGCGATCTTGGCGCCGGCCTGAACCAGCTTTTCGGCCGCGTCCAACTCGCCCTCGGCATGGATGATCTTGGCGCGCTTTTCCCGCTCGGCCTCGGCCTGGCGGGCCATGACGCGCTGCATATTCTCGGGCAGCAGGACATCGCGTACCTCTACCAGCGTAACCATCACGCCCCAGGGTTGTTCGGTGTGCTCGTCGATAATGTCCCGCAACCGCTCGTTGATCCGGTCCCGGTGCGCTAGGAGCTCGTCCAGGTCCGACCGGCCCAGCACGCTCCGCAAGGTGGTCAGCGCCAACTGCTCGGTGGCCAGGGCAAAGTCCTCCACCTGGATGACTGCGCGTTCCGGGTCGATGATGTTAAAGTACACCACGGCGTCCACGTGCACGGTCACATTGTCCCGCGTGATCACTTCCTGGGGAGTCAAGATCACCGTGCGGGTGCGCAGGTCCACCTTGACCATCCGGTCGATCCAGGGCAGGATCAGGTTAAGGCCCGGCTGCCGGATGCTCTTGAGCTTGCCGAACCGAAATACCACGCCGCGCTGATACTGGTACACGATCTTGACGGCCGGAATGACGATCAACCCCAGCACGGCCAGGATCGGGATGACAATGGGCAGTGTCATCACAAATAGATTCACCAGTTGTTCCATTGGCCTACCTCCTTGCCACTTTGTGACAGTCTATTTTCCTCTTGTTCGGAACAGCCTGCGGATTATCGAAGACTCGGGCAATACCTCGCCATCTGGCGGCTCGGGTTTTGCCAGCGTCTCCGCACGCTCCTCGCGGATCTCCCAGACGGGAATGATGGGAAACAACTTGACGTATACCATGTACATCAAGACGATGGCGGCCACACAGGCGGCCATGATCGTCCATTCCGTGATGGTGGGCTGATAGATGCCCACGCCGAACGGCAAATCCGATGGCAGGCGCGGCTGGCTGAGCGTGGGGACCAGGATTAGGTACCGCTCCAGCCACATCCCCACGATGACCGACGCGCTGGCCACGACGGTGCCCAGGATGGTGCGGGTACGCCCCCAGACCAACAATGCCAGGGGGATCCCCAGGCACAAGACCACCTGAGCCCAGAAATATGGCGCGTATTCGCCGCTGATCTTGGCCCAAAAGATCGCCATGTGCGACGGTTCCTGCCCGTAATACGTGGTGATGTATTCGGAAAAGGTGAAATAGAACCACACGCCGGTCATGACCAGCAGCAGCAAGCCCATGTTGTTAAAGTGTCGTGGCTGGAGATAGTCCTCCAGATGCAGCAAACGCCGCAAGAGTGCCATGACGATGATCAGCGCCGCGATGCCGCTAAACATGGCGCCCATCACGAAATACGGCCCCAGGAGCGCCGTGTGCCACATGGGCTGCACGGTCAGTCCAAACAGGTACGAAAGAACAGTATGCACGGCCACCGCGATGGGGATCATGAGCACGGCCATCAGGTCGATGATCCGGTTCAGCGTCTTTTTCTGCCGGGGGCCACCGCTCCAGCCCAGCGAGAGGGGACCATACAACCACCGGCGGCGTGGGTACCGGCGCTTGAGATCGGCAATGTCCGGGATCATGGGCAGGTACAAGTACAGGATGCTGCCAAACATGTATAGATTGACCGCCAGGAAATCCCACAGGATGGGCGATTCGAGCCGGCCATACAGGATGATGTTCAGCATCCGGTCTGGCCGGCCCATGTCGATGATGATGTTCAAGGCCCCGATAGAGAGCGTGCACAGGGTCATCACCTCGGCGGCCCGGGTGATGGGCGTGCGCCACTTGGCCCCCACCAGTCGCAGGATGGCCGACGTCAGCACGCCGCCGTAGCTGATGGCGATGAAAAACACTGTGTTGATAATGTACGTGCCCCAGTAGATGGAATAGTTCAGGCCGGTGACGCCCAGCCCCTGGGTAAACTGCTGGTAATAGGCCACCACGCCCAGGATGATCACATAGACCAGGCCGGCGACAATGATCCAGAACCGCCACCCGGTGCGCTGGAGCGGCGCAAACAAGGCCGCGTCTTCCGCCTCCCGTTCGCGCTGCATTCTCTCCTGGCTGCCCAGACGAGCAAATCCCATGCCAACTCTTCCTTCAATGCGAGGAGTCCCTCACCCCATACGCATCAAGCTAACAACTTTCTTGCCATAGACATGAAGATGGTCAATTATTGTGCGCTTGCTTTTCGCGGGACCTTGCGGTATCCTCTGGGGACTTTTAGCTCTGGGAGGAACCATGTTCGATGTGCAGCACGCCA
>JAHJIN010000562.1 GCA_018823415.1 Chloroflexota bacterium
CGTCGGCGATAATCTGCCGCAGGGAACATAACCCATCCATATTGCGGGTTTGCACCATCGGCGGGTCGCCGCATTCCACGGTGAGCACGGCTTCTTCAGCGGCGCGATAGCCGGCATCACTGCCTGCCTGCGCAAAATTGACGAGGGTGTCGCCGTAATCGCCGGGCTGATCCAGCGCGCCGGTGTTGCGGGCGGTAAAACGCCACGTGCGCGTTGCGCCGGCGGGCAGGTCATCGCCCCAGTTAATCACATCATTGACGAGTGTGGTATGGGTGGGCGAAACAATCCACTGTTCAAAGGTGACGCCCGGCGGCAACGTGTCTGAAAGCCAGGCGCTCGCTGCGAGGGATGCGCCGGTGTTGGTCAGAACCAGCGTGTAAGTGACCAGGCCCTGATAGGGCGCGGCGGAGGCGGGCGTGACCGTGGCCTGCAGGTGCAGCGCGCCCACTTCGTGCGCGCCCCGGTCGCAGGCGCTGCCCTGCGGGCGCGCCAACCTGCGTTGATCGGCAGGCAAACAGGTGGCCGGGTCGCCGGTATCCCGGGCGGGGGAATCGAGTTCAAGCGCGTGCGTTTGGAGGGCGTACCCGGCGGCCGTTACTGCTCCGCCATTGTCGGCTAACTGGGTTAACCGGGGGTCGCCGGTGAGAAAATTCACCCCGCCATCACTGCCCGTGCCGTCTTCTACCAGATTATTGATGTTCGTTACAATCGTCGCCCCTCCCGACCACATAAAACTTTCGGCGCAGTCTTTACCGCCCTGGCTGTTGGCAATAATGTTGTTGCTGTAATTCAGCGTAGTTACATATGCAATACTACCACCCACACCGGTGGGGCTATTCATCATATTATCTGCCCCGTTCCCTGAAAAGGTGCTGTTTTGTAATGTAAGGTTAGATGAAAACAGTCCCCCGCCCTCGCTACTGGCATAATTAGCGGAGAACGTGCTATTTCGCACAGTGATTTGCTGCCCTGGCGCGCTATCATCCGTAAGGGCGGCCATGCCGCCGCCAACGCCGTCCACTCGGTTACGCAAGAAGGTGGTGTTTTCCACCAAGGCGTCGGCAAGAACGACCAATAAACCACCTCCTGCACTGGAATGAGGTATTTCGGAACTGGTTACCCAGTTATCGGAGAAGACACTGTCGCGCACCACAACAGACATGGCGACAGCGCCAGTGGACCCGTCCACCACCATGCCGCCGCCGCCCATACTGGTATTTAAGACCGAGTTATTGAAGAAGGCGCAGCGTTCCACCAGCGCCGTGGCGCCAGTGCCTGAACCTATCACAGACAGACCGCCTCCTTGCCCACCTCCTTGCCCAAAAGTTGAATTGCCCGTAAAGACACTGTCTTTGACGACCAAATGAATGGCGGTTGAGCCATAGAGCTCGCCGAAACCGATCGCGCCGCCGTGTACGTAGTAGTCATCGGCACCGACACCAGTGGTATTGTTCGTAAAGGTACTGGTCAGCACGGTCAGGTTGCTTATGCTGTAGATCGCGCCGCCCATCTCACCGGCGACATTACTGACAAAGGCGCTGTGCGTGATGGTCACCGCGGCGCCGGCGCTTACCCGGAGCCCGCCGCCATGATTGTCGATGCCGGCCACTTTGCCGTGGGCGATAGTCAGGCCGTGCAAACTGACCTGACCGCCGGTCACTTGCAGTACGCGCACGGCGTTGTTGCCGCTGAGGGTGATGGGGGTCAGCAGCGAGCGGGCATCAAGCGTCAGGTTTTGGGCAATGCCCAGCGGGCTACTGAGGGTGATGGTTAGCCCCGCAAGGCTGGCATCAAAGGTGATGGTATCGCCAGAGGCAGCGTCGGCGATAGCCTGACGCAGGCTGCCAGCACCGCTATCGCTCGTATTCGTCACGGTGAGCGTGGCGGCGCGGGCCACCTGGGGGGGGGGGCAACCCTGATAATAACAAACTGACCACCAGCAAGAAGGCCAGGGCGGTGCTTGTAAAACCCGCCAGAAAACGCGTTCGAAAATAACCAGTTGTTTGATTTGACATTGTTGATTCTCCTTTACTCATGGTTCGCTAGAAACTAGACGAGTTTAGAAAATTGTGGTAAGCTTCCGGCATGACTGAGAAGCTGACCATCACCACCGAACGAGTAGATGATACACCGCTGCTGCTGGCCCATGAGGAACGCATGGGTATTCCGCAGCTGTTGGACGAAAGCTTTGCCATCCACGGCAACTGGCAGGGGCTTAGCTTTGGCTGGGTCGTCGCCGGCTGGCTGGCGCACATTCTGTCCGCCGCGGATCATCGGCTGAATCACGTACAACCGTGGGCTGAGAGACGGAAGGAGACGTTGCGCGCGGGCACAGGACAGCCCGTGCAGGCTTTGGACTTTAGCGACGACCGGCTGGCGAACGTGCTGCGCATCTTGAGCGACGATGAGCAATGGACGGCCTTTGAAGAGCGCTTGAATCGGAACCTGCTGCGGGTGTACCCCTTGCAGCCCGAATGCGTGCGGATCGACACGACCACCTGCAGCGGGTATGGGCCGGTCAGTTCCGAGGGCCTGTTCCAGTTTGGCCATAGCAAAGATCATCGGCCTGATTTGCCCCAAGTCAAGGTGGTGCTGGCGACGCTGGACCCGCTGGGCCTGCCGGTGGCCATGGCCGTCCACAGGACACTGCGTGTGGTCCCAGGCCACCGCGCCGACGATCCGCTGTACATCCCCGCCATGCCGCGGGTGCGGGCGGGGCTGGGACAGGCCGGCTTGCTGTACGTGGGCGATGCCAAGCTGGGCGCGCTCGAAACCCGCGCCTTTGTCCAAGCTGGGCGCGACTACTATCTGTGCCCACTGTCCAAGGTCCAACTGCCCGAGGATGAACTGGTCGCGTATCTGGAGCCAATATGGCGTGGGGACCAAGCGCTGACCGACATCTATCGAGACAATGCGGCGGGCGAACGAGTACTGATTGCCCAAGGGTACGAGCGCGCCGTGGAACTGACGGCCACCGTGGCGGGCGAGACGATCACCTGGACCGAGCGCCGCTTGGTGATCCGCTCGCTCAAACAAGCCCGCGCAGCTGAGACGCGCCTGCGCCAGCGGCTGAACCAGGCCCAAACGGAGTTGTTGGCTCTCAATGAGCGCGGCCGCGGCAAAAAGCGCTACGCCACCCTGGCCGAGCTGCGTCAGGCCGCCGAGGCAGTGCTGGAAAAGCACCAGGTGCCCGGGTTGCTGGACTTGGACTTGCAGATCAGCGCCCACGAGCGGCAGGTACGGCGCTATCGCGATCGGCCCACGCGGACGGTCGTGGACCAGGAACTCCGCGTGGCCGTCGCGGTCGATGAAGACGCCGTGGCTGAGTGGTTGCGCCGTCAGGGTTGGCGAGTGTATGCGACCAATGCGCCCATCGCCCACTGGTCTATGGCGCAGGCGGTGCTGGCTTATCGCGATCAGTATCTGGTGGAACGCGGCTATGGGCGGTTGAAGGGGCGGCCGCTGTCGGTCAGCCCGCTGTACCTGGAACGGGATGATCACGTTACGGGCCTGATGCGGTTGCTGTCCATCGCGCTGCGGATCCTGACCCGGTTGGAGTTCCTGGTGCGGCGCCGGCTGGCCCAGACCGCAGCCGCGTTGGCTGGCTTGTACGCGGGCCAACCCCAGCGGACCACTGCTCGCCCGACGGCCGAACGAATTCTCGAGGCCTTTGAGCACATCACGCTGACCGTAATTGAGGAACCGTCGCACACTGGGCATCATGTCACGCCACTCTCGCCGTTACAGAGACGGATCTTGGACCTGTTGGATTTCTCGCCGGACATCTACACCCGGCTCGGCATCACATCTGCTAAACCACCCTAAAAATGAGCGAACCATGAG
>JAHJIN010000563.1 GCA_018823415.1 Chloroflexota bacterium
CGTTTAATGCCCGCCACGCCTGCCGGGCCTCGCCCTGATCGGCGCGGACCGCGCCCAACTCGGACTGGAACTGGACGCGCTGGACTCCCACCTCCTCGACCAACTGCGTGCGTGCGGCGGTTAGCCAGTGCCGCTGCCCGGCAGCCCGGGCCTGCTGGGCGTCGTGCACCCCCTGCACGAACGCGGTGGCCTCTCCGAGCAGTCCGCCCACGGTGACGCGCAACTCATCCCTGTAACCGGCCAGTTGCTTCCCCTGCGCGGTCGCCATGGTCTGGTGGACAGCGTCTAACTCGGCGAGGAAGGCGGCGGTGTGGTCGCGCAGATCGCGCCCGTGCTGGCTCAGCCGCTCGCGCTGCTCCTCCGCCATCGTTTGATTGGCGGCATCCATCGCCCCCATGAACGCGCCGGCGTCCTGGCGCAACGCCGCCACATCCTGGCGCAGCCCCGCCAGATACTGGCCCAGTCGTTCCCGCTGCGCCGCGGTCAGGGACTGCTGGGCGGCCGTCACCTCGGCGAGGAAGGCGCCGGTGTCCCGGTGCAGCCGGTCCACGTGCTCGTCCAGCTGGCGGTGCAGAGTCAGGGCCATATCCTGGTGCGCGGCATCCAGGTCTTGCACGAACGTCGCCGCCTCAGCGCGCAACGCCCCCACACTGGCGCGTAGACTGACCGTGTGCTCGTTCAACCGGGCCCGTTGCTCGGCCGCCATGGCCTGGTGCGCACCGCTCACTTCCTGCCGGAACGCGGCCGTGCCACGCCGCTGTTCCGCCACGTCCTGGCGCAACCCGGCCCGGTGCTCGTCCAATTGCTGTTGCTGGGCAGTGGCCATGTGGTGGCGGGCAGTGCGCAAATCGGCCAGCTCTTGCGCGGTGGCGGTGCGGAGGCCCGCGACCGCGGCCAAGCGATCGTCATAGGCCCCCAGGCAGTCCTGAACAAGCTGACGCATATCAGCGGCTAAGGTCATTGGATCACCTCCCGAACGACATCTACTCTGGATTCAGGGCCGATCGTGACTGCCCACCGGGCGTTCCGGTTGCGGGCCGTCCAACACGGTGGGCAGTCGGTCCAGCGGCAGACGGGCCACCGGCCGAGGCGGCCGGCCGGCCCACTTCTGCTTTGCTCGCCCCCCAGGGGCGACGTGGCGCGGTGCGGGTGTTAGGCCGGCGCGGCGGCGGCGGCGGTCAGGCCCACGGCCTCGGCGTACTTGAGATAGGTGTCTACGCCAGCCACGACCACCCGAGCCTCTACGGCCAGCAGTTCGATGCCGACCAGGGACACGCGGACCCAGGCGTCAATGACGATGCCCTTGTCCAGGATGCGGTCCACTACTTCAGCCAAGCTGGTGGATGCGATGGTTTTTTCAACTGCCATTTCGGTTTACCTCCTTTCTGTGCGGATGAATTAAGGGCCGGGGTCAGAACCGTCGGCCCTTTCGACCACCTTCATTATAGCACCGCCGGGCCGCCAGTGGGGTGGGCCAGTGGTGTGCCTGGCGTTAGGATGGCGTGAGGGCGACCGCCAGCAGGTAGCCGTGGCGGGGGATGGTGCGGAGATAGGTGGGCTGGGCCGGGTCGGGTTCGATCTTGGCCCGCAGGTTTTTGATGTGCCAGCGCACCAGGCTCGGATCGGCGGTGCCCCAGGCATAGCCCCACACCTGCTGGAGCAGTTGCTCGCTGGAGAACACCGTGCTGGGGTAGGTCATCAGGTGGCGCAGGAGGTTGAATTCGATGGGCGTGAGCCCCATGACCTGCCCGCCCACGCTGACCTGGCAGGCGTGCAGGTCCAGCGTCAAGGGGCCGACCACGAGCCGGGCTTCCCAGTCCGCGGGTCCCGAGGCCGCCGCGGTCTGGCCCCGGCGCAGCAAGGCCCGGATACGCGCCTTCAACTCAGCCAAGCTAAAGGGCTTGATCAAATAGTCGTCGCCCCCTTGGTCCAGGCCCGTGACGCGGTCCCCGATGGCGCTGAGCGCCGTCAGGAACAGGATCGGGATGGCGGCCAGCGTCGGGTCCCGGCGCAGGTTGTGGCAGACCTGCAGGCCGTTCATCCCGGGCATCAGGATGTCCAGGACGATCAGATCGGGATGATGACGCCGGGCCACGGCGAGGGCCTCTACTCCATCGCCGGTGCTGAGCACCTCGTAACCCTCGTCGGCCAGGCTGTTTTGCACGGCCCAGACCAGGTTTGGCTCATCGTCCACCAATAGAATGCGGGCCATCGGGGTCATCTCCTTACTGGCGCTGCGCCAGAACCTGCTCGACCATCATGCGGATCTCGGCCAGATTCAGGGGCTTGGCGATAAAACCGATAAAGAGGTTCTCTTGCAGCCCTTCGATGATGGCCTTGTCTTCGCGATAGAAATAGCCCGAGATCAGGACCACGGCGGTGTGTGGGCTTTGCTGACGGATCGCGGCGGCCAACTCCAGGCCGTCCAGATCCGGGAGCTTGGCATCCACGATGGCGACGGCGTAGGACTGCCCGGACGTGTCGAGCAGTTGTAGCGCCTCGATGCCGCTGGTCGTGGTGGTCACGGCATACCCGCTGGGACGCAGGATAGCCTCCAAGGCCCAGCACATGTCCGGTTCGTCGTCCACAACCAGGATGCGCGGCTCTTGTCTCATCGCGGTCTCCTCGTCAAGAGATGGAGAGAGGAGAGTATGCTGATGTCTCTCTTCTCTAGCTAGCTCCCTGCTCTATCTACCGGCAGGCGAATGGTGAAGATGGTCCCCTGGCCTACCTGGCTTTCCACCTCGATGGTGCCCTGGTGCTGCTGGATGATGCTGTACGTGATAGAAAGCCCCAGCCCGGTGCCCTGGCCGACCGGCATGGTCGTGAAAAAGGGGTCAAAGATCTGGGACAGGTGTGCCGGCGAGATGCCTTTGCCGGTGTCACCAAACCTGATCTCCACCTGGCCGGTCCCGGTAGCCCGGGCGCTCACCGTCAGCGTGCCGCCCTGGGGCATGGCGTTCCAGGCATTGAGGGCCAGGTTGGTAAAGACCTGTTGCAGCAACTCGGGATTGCCATAGACGCGGGGCAGATCAGCCGGGAGGTTTTTTCTTACCTTGACCTTTTGCAGGGTCATCTGGTGCGCCAGCAGAGCCAGGGTTTCCTCCAGCACGGTGCGCAGGTCCACTTCCCGCATCCGCTCGCTCTGGGGGCGGGCAAACTTGAGCAGGTTTTCGATAATCAGCGAGGCGCGCTGGGTAGCGGCATGGATCTTTTGGGCCGCCTGGCTGCGCAGGAGCGCATCGTCGGGGCGCTCCAGGAGCAACTGGGCGCCAGCGGAGATGATGCCCAGGGGGTTGCGCAGCTCGTGGGCGATGCCGCCGGCCATCACGCCCAGGGAGGCCATCTTGGCCGCATGGATCAGTTGCGCCTCCAATTGGCGGCGTTCTGTCAGGTCTCGCCCCACGGCCACGATCCCCGCCACTTCGCCGCTGTCGTCCCGCATGAAGGAGCAGCTCCAGGCAACGGGCACCTGCTGGTCGCCGGCCGTGAGCAGGTTGACCTCGACATTCTTGACGCTCTCGCCACGAGCCAGCCCCTGCAATATCTCGGTCATCAGCGGCCGGTGCTCGGTCGCGCAGAAGGAGACCAGCGATTTGTCTTTGACCTGCTCGGCCCGCAAGCCTGAGACGCGCTCCGCCGCCTGGTTCCAGGTCACGATATGTCCCAAGGGGTCCATCGAGACCACCACGTCGTTGGCGCACTCGACGATGCTGGCCAGGTGCCGTTCGGCCCGCCGTACCTCCTGCCCTAACTGCTCCCGTTCGGTGATGTCGTCCATCAACAGCATGACGTTCTCCACCTCTTTTTCTCCCTCCAGGGGGATGAGGCGGTAGTAGTAGGTACGAGTGGGCAAGCCGGGGGCGCGAAAGGTCACCTTGGCGCCCTCGACCGACTGGCCGGTGCGAAAGACCTGCTGCGCTTTCTGGTCCATCTGGGTAGACCGTACCAGCACCGGGGGAAAGACCTCCTCGATCTTGTGACCCAGGGTGTCCGGCGCTTTGCGCCGGGTTTTCTCCAAAAAGTTGCGGTTGGCCGACACGATCCGCAAGCTCCGGTCAATTACCAGCAGGGAACTGGGAATGCTCTCCACGATGCTGGTGATGCGCGAACGATAATAGTCTTCGGCCCGCTTGCGCTCGGCTATCTCGATCTGCAATTCTTCGTTGACTCGGGCCAGCTCGGCCGTTCGTTGCTTGACCCGCATTTCCAACTCACCGTGCGCTTGGCGCAATGCCTCCCGCTGCCGATCCACGTCTGCCTCGGGCCGCGGGCATGCGCTTTCTGATGTTTCTTGCCGGTGCAGGCGGTCTGCCAACTCGGCCATGCGCTGGCGTGTGGCCACCAATTCCTGTACGAGTTGCTGCTTGGTCTTGGCTTCATCTCGCATCTGATTTATCATCTCGCTCCAGTTGCTTTTGGCGTCCCGGTGCTCTTGGCTCAGCTTGGCGTTGGGCTGGTACGGTTTCTGCTCCCCGTTAGCGTCTTTAATGGTCGCACAAAGCAGGCCGTTTGTCTATGGGCTGTTGCACTACTGTTGGGCAAAAAAAGACCCCATTTCTGGGGAGCCAAACTGTGCAGCACTGCCGGTGGTCACTGCCCACCCTCCCGCAGGCTAGGGCGTTTTCCCGGTTCAAATCGCGTCGTTGGGCGGAGATACAGACCCCAAACCCCGTTCCAAGCAACCTGCGGGAGGGTGGTACGACTGGATGCGCTACGGGTCGAGAAAAACCAGGCCGTGCTTGATGGCGATGCGGACCAGCCCGGCTATGTCATGAACATCTAGCTTGGCCATCAGGTTGGCCCGGTGCTTTTCCACAGTCTTGACGCTCACCTGCCAGATCTCGGCGATGGCGTTGTTCGTGTGTCCTTCGGCGATGAGTTGCAGCACCTCCCGCTCGCGCGGCGTGAGTTGCTCGAATGGCCCAGGCTCTGCGGCCGCCGCGTGCAGCGCCAGCGAGTCGCTCACAATAGGCCCCAGGACCTGCGAGCTCAGATAGCTTTCGCCCCGGCTCACGGCCCGCACAGCCAGCAGCAATTCCTCTGCCACCGCGTGCTTGAGCAGGTAGCCCCGGGCGCCGTTGCGCAGCGCCTGGCGCACCAGGGAGCGGTCAGAGTACATGGAGAGGATCACCACGTGCGTCGTGGCACCCAGGTGCTGGATCTGCTGGGTGGCCTGAATCCCATCCAGGCGCGGCATCGCAATGTCCATCACCAGCACGTCTGGCGCCAGCCGCTGGACCAGCTCGAGGGCCTCCTGGCCGTCTGCCGCCTCGCCGACGACCTGGATGTCGCCGGTCTTTTCCAACAAGGCCCGCAAACCCTGCCGCACCACGTGATGATCGTCAGCCACAACCACGCGAATCATGGGACCTCCCCCCAGGGCACGTGCGCTACGAGGCGGGTGCCCTGGCCCAGCAAAGACTCGACCTCCAGCCACCCGTCCACCGACTCGAGCCGTTCCCGCATCCCCAATAAGCCCAGCCCGGTCAGCCGGTCGACGGGAGACTGCGCAATCCGGGCGTCAAATCCTCGCCCGTCATCCTCCACGGCCAGGCTCACCACCGCACCGTCGTACTTGAGCGCCACGCGCACCTGGTTCGCGCTGGCGTGTCGGGCCACGTTCGTCAGCGCCTCCTGCAGGAATCGGTAGAGGCAGATATTGACCGCGTCGGACAGAGCGGGCAATTCGGCCCCCACGTAGCTGACCAGCAGCCTGGTACGTTCGGCAAAGTCCTGGCCCAGGTCCTCCAGAGCAGGATCGAGGCCCAGGGTGTCGAGGGCCGGGGGGCGCAGGTCGTGGGCCAGCGACCGCAGTTGCTGCGCCGTCTCGTCTACCAGGGCCATGGCCTGGCCCATCCGCTGGCGGAGCGAACGCGCCCGGGGCGACAAATCACCGCATATCAATTCCAGGTTGATCCGGAGGACGGTCAGGGCCTGGCTGGCTTGGTCGTGCAGCTCGCGCGACAGCCGCCGGCGTTCCTCCTCCTGCCCCGCAACCACCTGCTGGGTGAGCCACCGCAATTGCTCTTGCCCGGTTTGCACCTCTTCGAACAACCGCGCGTTCGCGATGGCGACGGCCGCAGCCGTAGCCAGCAGTTCCAACAACGTCAGATCGACTGGCTTGAAGCGGGCAACCGCTGTGTCCACCACCTCGAGCACGCCGACCACGTCCTCTTTGACCCGCAGCAGGACGCAGAGGATGGAACGCGATTCCAGTTCGGTGTGCTGATCGATGCCCTTGAAATGGCGCGCGTCGGCTCGCGCATCTGATACGATCACGCTCTCGCCGTGGCGAGCCACCCAGCCGGCAATGCCTTGTCCCGGCGCCAGTCGCCAGCCGCACACGGTGTCGCTTCCCGGACCAGTGATCTGCCAGCAGACCAGTTCGTCGGTCACTGCGTCGATCAGCCAGACCGAAGCGGCGGTCACGCCCAGCAGGCGGCGCACCTCTTCCAGGACGGTGACGAGCACCTGGTCCAGGTCGAGGGTAGAGTTGAACGCCTGGCTTGCCCGGTTGAGCAGTGCCAGTTCGCGGCTGTGCCGTTGTCGCACCTCCTCCGCCTGCTGGCGCTCGGTGATGTCCTCTAGTGCTCCCTCATAGTACAGCACCCGACCGTCGGCATCCCGCACGGCCCGGGCGGTATCCTTCACCCAAGTGATCGTTCCATCGCGCCGACGCCATTGCGCTTCGAAATCGCGCACCACCCCTTCGCGATCCATCAGGGCCTGCCATCGCGTGCGATTCGCAGGATTCACATACCCGTCGGCGGCGTTGACCGTCAGCGCGGCCTCTCGATCCGGGAAGCTTAGCATTGCCAACAGGGCTGGGTTGGCATCTAGGATCTGCCCATCCGGCGTGGTTCGGTAGAGCCCCACCGGCACGCCCTCAAACAGAGTGCGGTAGCGCTCCTCGCTCTCCCGCAGCGACTCCTCCGCCTGCTGGCGCGCGGCCAATTCTTGCCGAACTGCCTCGTATAATCGCGTGTTCTCGATGGCCACGGCGATCTGGTCGGCCAGTGTTTCCTTCATCTGCACGTCAGTCTCGTCAAAGGCGTCGCGCCGCGGGCTCTGGATGTCGAGCACCCCCACGATCTCCTGGCCCACCCAGATGGGCACGCTCAGCTCGGACCGAGTGGGGATCACGTCAGGATAGCGGTTGACGTAACGTGGCTCGGCGGTCACATCGTTGGCCAGCAGGGTCTCGCCGTGGCGGCCCACCCAGCCGACCAGGCCCTGGCCCAGCTTGAGCCGGTGCTCTGGGGGGAATAACTGGGCAAAATCGCCAGCCCGGGCGCGCATCACCAGCTCGCCGCGCTCGCGATCTAGCATGAATAGGGCCACGTGGTGGTGGCCAAAGCTTTGCTGCACCAGGCGCGCGGCCCGGTCCAGCATGTCGTCTAGCTTGAGCACGGCGACGATCTGGCCCCCAATGTCGTTGAGGAGCGCCAACTGAGCGGCCCGGCGGGCCAGGGCCTCTTCCGCGCGCTTGCGCGCGGTGATGTCGTGGACGATGTGCACCGCGCCCACCAGGTTTCCTCCCGCGTCTATCACCGGGTCCACCGTGACCATCAGCCAGCGGTCCCCGTCTGATGCCGCGAGTTCCATGGCCTCCCGCTGGTGAGTGCGGCACATCTTTTGCAAGGGACACTCAGGGATAGGCACCTCAGAGCCGTGTGTCAACTGGCAGCAGGTCTGGCCGATCATCTTTGGCAGAGGCACTCCTGCGAACTGAGCGCCTGCACGGTTGGTGCGCAATATGTGGCCCTCCAGGTCTAGCAAGCTGATCCAGTCGCCCACGGCGTCAAAGGTCGCTTCCCACTCGTGCTTGTCCCGGTCCACTGCCCCGAACAGCCGCGCATTCTCAATGGCTGCGGCCGCCTGGTTGGCAAAGACGAGGAGCAGTCGCTCATCTTGCTGGCCGTAGGCCCCCGACCGACAACTGTCCACAGCCAGGATGCCGATGACTTTGTCGCGGACGATGAGCGGCGCGCCGATCCAACCGTGAACGTGCGTGGCCGCCGGGCTCGGCCGCCAGCGCGGGTCGTCCTGAACGTCCTCGACGACCAGTGGCCGTCGGGCGCGCATGACGGTCGCGGAAAGGGTGTTCTCGTCGGCCCGAAAGGAGTGCCGCAGCGCTGCTTCCATGTCCGGGAATCCCCGGGCTGCTGCTACCTCGAATCGGTCGTCGTTCAACAGCAACACGGCGCCGCTGTCGCAATCGATCACCCGCGCCAGTTGCTCCAGGATCAGGGGCAGGACTTGGGACAGATCGAGACTGGCGCTGACGACGCGCGCCGTCTCCTGCAAAGCCTCCGCCACCTCCCGACCGTGCTGCGCGGCCTGGTAGAGCCGGGTGTTCTCCAGGGCCGTGGCGATGTGACCGCTCACGATGGATAGCAGGTTCAGGTCCCCGGGCGTGAAAGGCGCACGGTCGGCCAAACGGCCAAGGCCAAGCACTCCCACGACCTTGGCCCTGGCGCGGAGCGGCACGCACACAACGGCGGCACTGTCTGGTCCGGCCACCAACGCCCGCAGGGATGGCTCCAGGTCGGCCGCCGTGTCCAGCAGCAGCGGTTCTTGCCGCAATAGGAGGTCTCTCCATGACATCGAGATGCGGTCTCCTTGCCCAACGGATCCCTGTCCCACCGGCACCCGCACCGCATTCACCACTCCCGTTGGCCACCCCACGGCTCCAGCGATGTACAACTCGTCTGCCTGTTCATCCAACAGCATGATCGAGGCCTGGTCGGCCGCGATCTGTTGTGCTACGGCCTCCAAGAGTTGCCTGACCAGAGCCGGCACATCGCACTCTGTCGTCAGGGCCTGGCTGATCTCCAGGATGGGCAACCGGGCTCGCAGGAGCAGGTTCTCCTGCTCCTGCCGTCGCTGTTCCAGGCCCTGGCTCACCACCGCCAGGAGTTCAGTAGGCACAAAGGGTTTCTGGAGAAAGTCCTTTGCCCCCGCCCGCAGTGCCCCGATGGCAAGCGCCATCGTGCCATAGCCGGTGATGATCACCGCTGTTGCGTCTGGATCAAACTCCCTGGCTTGCTGCAATACCGTCAGCCCATCCACATCTGGCATCTTGATGTCCAGCAGGAGCAGATCATAGTGCTCTTGCTCCAGCCAAGCCAGGGCCTCCCGCCCCCCGGCGGCACCGTATACCTGGTATCCGGCCCCCGTCAAGGCCCTCATGCACGTCTCCAACACCAATGGCTCGTCGTCCACTACCAGGATCCGTTCGCCGCTCATGGTTACCCTCCATCTTTTCAGGGGCATCTATTCCCCGCAAGGCGACGGACCAGCCCACTACGGAGCGGCTCCTGAAGGCCTCCTCCAACATCAATCTCACCATCATCCAATTCCCAGATCGCGTGGTCCGCCATGTTACACCGCTCACCTCGCTCCAGGAGCGTATCCTGACATTGCTGGGCTTGTCGCCCGACATCTACCGTTCTCTGGCGCAAAATTCGCCATAGTCATGGTGGATTACGCGAATGGTGAGAATTATGCGCAGTGATTAGCTGCTGCTCATCGTGGGCCGTATATGGGGTCGAAGGGCGGCGCGTCGCACCATCGCTGCTGTACGTTTCCGCCCAGCGCCCCCCAAACCGGACGGGCGCGTGGTCCGCGCATCCGGCTTTCCCGCAGCCCCTAACTGCCTGCACCACCACGCGCGTGCCGGTGCCCAATCGTTCCCGGATAGCGCCTTGAGGTCTAGCACCTCCGTCTTTCCGGTAACGTTGAACGGATCTGCCTGTAGCCCTTCGCCCGGCACGTAGCTTTCCTACGTTCCCTGGGTGGTCGTCACGCCACCGACTACTCCGGCCACTCTGCCCCATCCTGGCCCGCTACTGCCCCAGCCAGCCGCCTCCAGCGAGGAGGGTCAGGATGGTTCCCCGGTAGCTATCTGGTCACTGGGATGGGGTCGGGTTGGCTTCCGAACACGTTCCCCCAAACAGAGGGCTTGAGGGCTGGGTCATGGCATGTCCAGGCGCTCTGACCTACCTCTGCGTAACTGAGGGTTCGCCGACACCACCACCGGTCGGGTTACAGCTCTCCTGGCATCATAGATCGCGTATGCCAGCCTTGAGGTGGTCATGTCTCGCCTTCGCCCATCACCGGCTAACCCTTGCCATCCGTCCTGAACGTTCGCCTATGGGGGGTCGACCTCCATACGCATCAAGCTAACAACTTTCTTGCCATAGACATGAAGATGGTCAATTATTGTGCGCTTGCTTTTCGCGGGACCTTGCGGTATCCTCTGGGGACTTTTAGCTCTGGGAGGAACCATGTTCGATGTGCAGCACGCCA
>JAHJIN010000063.1 GCA_018823415.1 Chloroflexota bacterium
GGGCGCGGACCGCCAGGGCGAACTCGGCCCGGCCGTCCAGGTCAATGTCGCCGGCGGCCACGCTCAATCGCCCGTAAGAGTCGACCTCGTAGCCTGGGCCGCCGTACCAGTGATAGTTCCGCTCCGTCAGGCCATCCATCCCGGGTCGTACATAGTCGTACGTTGCCATGGACACATAGACCTGGGAGTTGTCTCCGCAATAGCCGGCATAAGCCAGGATCGCTTCATCTTTGCCATCGCCGTCCACGTCGCCGGCGGCCACGGAGACGCTCCTGGACGCCTTGCCCTGCCAGGTAGTCGGGCACTCCCGGCACGGATCCAGCCGGTTGTAGGTGCTGTCGTCGAAGCTGAGCAAGGTGGATCTCTGGGCACTGGTGGGGTTTAGGAGGAGAAGTTGGGTCCAGTTGCCAGTATAGTAATCTCTATCTGCAAAGGCGACGATGATCTCGTCCTGAAAGTCGGCGTCCACGTCGCCGGTGGCCACGTCAATGCCGCGCGCGACGTCGCAGCCATAGGCGACGTCGCCCCGGCCATTGGTGGTCCACTCGGTCCACCAGACCAGGGTGAGCCAGGTCTGGCCCGGGTCCCACCGGAAGACCAGCACCTGGAGGTCATTTTCGCTGTCCTGCAAGGCCACGACGATCTCGTTGTCGTAGCCGTCGCCGTTCAGGTCGCCGGTGGCGACGCAGGTGTATTTCACGTTGCCTTTGCCTTCGTCGCTCTTCCAGTAGTTGGCATTCCAGCTGTTGTTGGCCGGCGCGATGCCGCCGCCGCTATCTCCGTTCAGAAGGACCAGGTGCAGGTCGCATTCGTCGTCTCGGAAGACGAGCACCACTTCTTCGCTGGCATCGCCCCACGGTCCGTCCAGGTTGCCGGCCGCCACATCAATCCAGGAGACGTTGCCGCCGTCGTGCCGGCCGTTGGGGCCGCTGTTGCTATACCAGACATCGGACCCGCTGGCCTTTTGCACGTACACGCCCAGGTCCTGGTCCTTGTCCCGGTAGGCCATCACGGCCTCGCGCGTGCCGTCGCCGTTCAGGTCGGCCGTGGTGATGGCCGGCCAGCGGATGTCGGTCAGGTAGGACGGGCTGGTGATTTGGGTTTTGGCGTCCCAGGTCAGGGGACCATTGTTATCGTTAATGCGGCCATAGCCCAGGGCCTTGTTGCTGCTCTCCCGGTAGACGAGGCCGATCTCGTTTTCGGCGCGCAGCCGGGCCTGGCGGCCAGAGGGTGGGTTGTTGCAATCGGGGGCCAGGGCGGTGTCCGCCGGGGCCGGGGCCCCGCCCTGGTCCGGCGTGGGGCCTTGCAGATAGGCCGTCTGCGGCAGCAGGATCAGCCCCAGGAACAGGAACACGAGGGCGGTGAGTGGCCGCCCGAGTCGGTTTTTGGTTCGCGTGTCCACAGTCTCTCTCCTCTCATTTTCAGTGGGGTGAAGCCAGACCTGACAGGTTTCCATACTGCGCGCCTGCCAGGTCTGGTGTGGTCTAGGCGATGATGCAGACGGGCATGAGCGTCACCATGCCGCCCGGCCCCGGCGTACACAGCAGGGTGGTCTTGGTGGCCCGGGCCTCCAGGGTCTCGCCGCTTAACTCGTCTTCCTCGGTCAGGGGCGGCAGGATGATGTGGACCTGGTCGGGGGTGTTCTCTACCACCGTATAGGTCACGCCGGCCGGCACGTCCACGCCGGCGGCGGCCAACGCCTGGGCCGGGTCAGCTTTGAGTGACGCCCGGAAGTCCGGGTCCGTCGTCGCGCGTTGCAGAACGTCCATCAGTGTATCTTTTTGAGCAGCCATGTCAGAACCTCCTCAAGGTAAAATCTCCAATCCCAAAACCCAATGTGATGTATCTGGCATCACCTCCTCTCCGTGAGTCTCTCAACGTGTCTTTTTTCGCGCCTGCCAGCGCTGGATCAAGGCCTGGATGTAGCGCTGGCTGAACAGGAGCACCAGCACGAGCACCAGGACGCCGCCCAGCACCGGGCCAAACTGCTGCAAGAGCGCCGGGATCTGTAACGCCAGGGGCACCACCAGAAAAACCACGAAATAGACGGCCGCCAGGAGACCATAGGCCAGAAAGATGCGCCGCTGGCGGGCGGCGGCTGCCGGCAATGAC
>JAHJIN010000564.1 GCA_018823415.1 Chloroflexota bacterium
TCGCGGATGGCGATCCACCCGGCGTTGTTTGCCACCACATAGACCACGGGGATGTCGTATTGCACCGCCGTGGCCAGTTCTTGCGCCGTCATGAGGAAATCGCCGTCGCCCAGCAGTCCCAATACCTGGCGGTCCGGCGCCCCCAGTCTGCTGGCCGCGAGCTTGGCCCCCAGCGCGGCCGGCACCGTCCAGCCCATAGTGCTGAACCCGCCTGTGGTGAGATTGGTTCCCGGTTCGTAGACCATCGCCTCCTGGAACCACTGGGCCTGCGAGTTGCCCGACGAGGTGACCACGATAGCGTCCCGGTCCAGAAACGCCCGCACCTCGGCGATGAGGCGCGAGATGGTGACCGGCGCGTGGTCGGAGGCGGCGAGCTGCGGCACCTGGGCCAACCATTCCTGCCGCAGGCGCAGGATCTCGGCGAAATACTCGCTCCGGGTGTACTCGCGGGGCTGGGCCTCACCCCGGAGCCAGTCCAGCAGCGCCGCTAGCCCGGCCCGCGCGTCGCTCACGATGCCCACCTCCACCGGATAGTTCTTGCCAATCTCGGCCGGGTCCAGGTCGATATGGACGAGCCGGGTGGGTGGGATGGCATAGGTGACGCCCTGCCGGTACGACGAGGTGCTCTCGTCAGCAAAACGCATCCCCACGGCCAGCAGCACGTCGGCGCGACAGGTGAGGGCGTTGCCGCAGGTGGTGCCCTTGGACCCGCCGTGCAGGCCGGACAGGGGATGGTCCTCCGGAAACGCGCCCTTGCCCATCATGGTGGTAACCACCGGCGCGCCCAGGAACTCGGCCAGTTGGCGCAACTCGGCGGTGGCGCCGGCGGCGATGACACCGCCTCCCGCCACAATGACCGGCCTTCGAGCGCCGTCCAGCAGTTTGCCGGCCCGCTCGATCAGGCGTGGGTCCGGGAGCACCGGCCCGGCCGGGCGATAAGCGTGCGGCTCCAATAGCTCCACGTCGGCGCTGTCGCACTGCACGTCCATGGGCAGGTCCACCACCACCGGGCCGCGCCGGCCGGTCAGCATCTCGGCAAAGGCGCGCTGGAGGATGCGCGGCAGTCGGTCCACGCTGGTGGGCCGCCAGATGCGTTTGGCGATGGGCTCGAACACGGCCAGCGAGTTGGCGTCGTGCTGGCGCTCGATCTCTTGCAACACGCCGCGCCCGGCCATGTGGGTGTGGCTATTGCCGGTGAGCACCAGCACCGGGATGCTGTCCACATAGCACGAGGCCACGCCGATGACGGTATTCATGGCCCCGGGGCCGATGGAGGTGAACACGGCCAGCGGGACGCCGGCCACCCGATAGTAGCCATCGGCCAGGTGGACGGCGGCCTGTTCGTGGCGCACCTGCAAGACCTTGAGCCGGTCCTGCCCGATGAGCGCATCCGACAGGCCCAGGGTGCCGTGGCCGGGGATGCCGGCGATATAGGGCACACCTTCGCGGATCAGGGTTTCGACGACGATTTGACCGCCGGTGAGTTGCATGGCTTGGCTATGCCTCCGATTCTCTGCTGGCCAACTCGCGGCACATCTCTGCGTGGCTAGCCCGGGTGATCGGATACCGGATCAACAAGGGCAGCGCGAGGACCAGGACGACCAGCGGCACCGGGCCAAAGAACAACCGGATCCATTGGAGCGTCTCGGCACTCTGAGGCACGTTGGGCATATAGCCGGCGAACTGGAGCACCGCGCCGGACAGGGCAATGCCCAGGGCACCGGTAAGCTTGTAGGCAAAGCCCCACACACCATAGTACATCCCGCCGCGATGCTCGCCGGTCTCCAGCCGGTCGCACTCGACCACGTCCGGCACCATGGCCCAGGGAAAGACCCACTGGGCTGAAAAGCCGATGCCGGCCACGATGGCGATGAGATAGATGAGCGGCGTCGGTCCCGGGGGCAGGAGGAAGGTGGCTGCTACCGCCAGGCCACCGATGGCCAGGCCCAGGGCATAGGCCGGCCCCTTGTTCCACCGATCGGACAGCATCTTCCAGGGGAATAAAAAGACCCCGATGCTGACCAGCAGCAAGAACATGACGATGGTCACCTCGCCTTCCATATCCAGTTGATAGGTGAGAAAGTAGACCAGCAGCGTCTGGATCAGGGCAAAGGACACGCTGGCAATAAGATAGGCCACGATCAACTGGAGAAAGGGCCGGTTCCTGAACGTGGCGAGAAATGCTCGCAGCGGCGGCGTCTGCGATTTGCGCTCGCTGATGTGCTTGCGCTCCCGGAGCCCGGCCACGGCGATCCACAGCACGGCCGCGGCTATGACGGCATAGATGATGCCGGTGACCCCGTAGCCCAGGCGCTTGGTGGCGAACAGCCCCACGATGGCCGGGGTGAACGCCGCGCCCACCATGTACGCCGGCACGCCCAGCACCATGCGGAACGTGGTCAGGCTGGCCCGCTCGTCGTAATCCTGGGTCAGCTCGGCGGTGAGAGCATAATAGGGCACGCTGGTGAGGGTGTTCATGGTGTCGTACACGATGAACGTGCCGGCGATCCAGGCGAACAGCGCCACGTCCGGCAGGCCCTGGGGCACGAACCACAGCAGCACGATGGAGACGGCCAGGGGCAGCGCGCCAAAGATCATATAGACCCGGCGCTTGCCAAAGCGGGACGTGGTGCGGTCCGAGATCCAGCCAAAGAGCGGGTCGTTGACGGCATCCCAGACCTTGCCCACCATGAGCGCGCCGCCGGCCAGGGCCGGGGCGATGAGCGCGCCGTCCGTGTAA
>JAHJIN010000565.1 GCA_018823415.1 Chloroflexota bacterium
CCCAGGCCCATGACCTCGTGGGCGATGCGCTCCAGCAGGGCCGCCGGGTCCGCCACCAGGGGCCAGGCGTGGACCTGGCCGTCGGCGATGTAGCGAGTCAACTCTTCCTGGATCAGGGCCCGGACCGCCTGGCGGGTCTCGGGGTCCGGGTCGCGCAGCCGGCCGGGGTCGCGCACCACGTCATACAGGCGCTCGCGGACCCAGCTCAGGACCGTCTGGCAGGGCTCCGGCCCCACAGCCGGGGCCGCTTGGCGGCGCTCCAGCTCCATGACGGAGATGGGCGCTTCTTCCTGAATGACCCAGGTGGGGGTTGTGGTGGCGGTCTGACGGGGCATGACGGTCCTGCTTTCGTGTGGCGTGAGACGTGATTACGCGGTAGTGGCCCGGGGCTGGCGACGGAAGACCTGGCGCAGGAGGTCGCCCAGTCCAGAGCGCGGCCGGAGACCGCGCGTCCCGTAGCGGGCCCAGATGTCGCGCAGGGGCGGGTAAAAGTTCGTCGCCAGGGCCACCACCTCCTGGGTCAGGGCCAGCTTGGGGTAGCGCAACACCAACGGCTCCTGGGCGTTCTGGCTCAGGTCCACCTCGTCCTCTACGTCCTGGGAGAGCACGGCGAACTCGGGCAGCTTGAGCACGTCCACCACCTCCTTGCGCTTCGTGCCCAGGTGCGGGTTGTGCCGGTTGAAGACCAGCTTGAAGCGCGCCGGGTCGATCTCCATCTCCCGCCGCAGGGGCTCCAGCGCCCCGTGCAGGCGGTAGGGCGAGGCGATGGCCGGCGTCACCACCACCAGCACCAGGTCGGCCCGGTGCAGTGCCGTCAGGGGCACCGGGTGGGTGTAGCTCAAGCCGGGGTCGATGACCACGAAATCGGCAAACTGCTGCAGGGCGTTGAGCAGGGCGTGGGTGAACGCCGCCCCCTGGCGCGTCAACTCGGGCATCCCGCCCCAGGTGGGCGTGACGACGGAGCGCAGCACGTGCAGGTTGCCCTGGTAGGGGGCCAGGTAGGGCTTGACCATGGCGGGTGTCAGCTGGTTCCCATTGCTGGCAAAGTCCTGGGCCAACTGGTAGATGGTGTGGTCGCGGTCGCCCACGCCGCCCAGCCACAGGTGGGCCTCGCCGGGGGCCATGTCCGCGTCCACCAGGACGGTGAACTTGTTCGCCACCACGCCCAGCAGCACCGCCAGGTTCACGGCCAGAAAGGTCTTGCCCACGCCGCCCTTGGCGCTCCACACGGCGATGGTCTGGCGCTGCCAGCCGCCGCGGTCCACAATGGCCGCCGTCTGGCGGTCCAGGTAGGGGATGTGGCGCACCGAGGTGCGTTCCTGGTCGGCCCGGGGGACCTGGGCGCGGATCAGGTCCACGAGCTGGGCCACGGCGTCCTCGCGCAGTGGTCCCACCACGTGGCCCCGGGCGCCCAGGTCGTGGAGGGTCTGGGGCCAGTCGCCGCTGCCCGGGGGGACGACGCCCAGGGTGACGATAGGCAGGGGGTCGTGGTGATAGAGCCGCTGGACGAGCTCGGCGCCACTCTCCTTGAAGCCGGGCAGCAGGGGGGAGAGGAGCACCACGTCGGCCTCGTGGGCCAGGGCCTTCTCATGGAGCTCGGTCAGGGTGCTGGCGTTGGCCACCGCGACGACGTCGGGGTTGCCGGCCTCCGGGCCCAGATGCTGGATGGCGGCGCTGAGGTCGGTCCAGTCCGGCAGGCCCACCACCAGGCGGTAGGGCTTGGTGCGTTCCTGTTTGACGGCGGCCGGCCGGTCAAAGATTTGCTCGGCGAGGGTGCCGGTGGGGGCACTCATGGTGGCTCCTTACGGGCTGAGCGTGGCAGTGGGCGTTGGGACCGGCGTCGCGGGGACGGTGCCGGGTCCAGGAATACTGCCGGTGAATAGGTGAGTCGGGGCGATAGCCGGGGCCGTCAGTGTGCCGGTCGCGGACGCGGTCAGCCCCAGGGCCCGTAGCCGCTCGGCCCGGATGTACGCCTGGAGGTCTGCCCAGGTGATGCCCAGGGTGGACGCGGAGCCATCCGGGTCCTGCAGTGCCAGGTGGGAGACCAGGGCGATGCGCACCGTCCCATTGTCAATGGAGAAGGCCAGCAGCTCCTGGGCGTCGCGGGGCACGGCCACCACCAGCCCGATGGCGTCGCCCGCGACATAGGCCGGCTGGGTGCTCTCCGACCCCGGAGCATCCATCCCATACTGGGGGTTGGGCTCCTGCTCGCGCACCACCTCCAGGACCCGGAGTTGCTGGAGCACTGTCTTGGCCAGGGGCAATTCGGTCTCCCCGATGCTCCAGGGGACAGTAGCCGTCAGGTGGGTGCCCACCGTGATGGTTCTGGTCGTGGTGACCAACGCTCCCGGCTCGGGGAACGGCGTGGGGGTAGCCATCCCGTAGACACCGGCGCCGGTGCCCGTCTCCTGGCGCACCTGGCCCAGGGTAAACTCGACATTGACGTAATCCCCGGGCCGGATGCCCCCCGGGCAGGTGTCTGGCTGGACCGGGATGACCATCGCCACCTGGTCGGCCTGATCCAGTTGCAGGGCCAGGCGAGAGAGGCCAGCGGCCTGCTCTCCGGCGACGAGGCGGGCCTTGGTCAATGGGTCGCCCTGGTACAGCGGCTCGATGGCCACCGCCCCCAGGTAGTCGTCCACCTCGTCCTCCAGGACGTAGGCCCGGGCCAGGTCCGGGTGCAGCGTCTGGGCGTCCACGCCCAGCACGTCCCGGGTGATGACGCCGTAGCGGGGCACGTCCTGGGTCAGCACCACCACCGGGGTGGGCGGGGGGTTGAAGATGCGCCCCAGGAAGAGGAAGGCGAAAAAGGCGGTGACGGCCAGGCCGACGCCGAGCCAGAAGGTCAGGCTGCGCAAGATCTTCACCGTGGGGTACCTCCGAGGTTGGCTTGTACCATGTCGCGCACGGCGGCGAGCCGGGCGAGGAGTGGGTCCAGGAGCGCCACCAGGGTCATGCCCTGGCTGCCGGTGAGGGCGTCCAGGTTGTCGGGCAGGTGAGCCAGGGCCGTTTCCAACGGGCCCAGCACCTGCTGCCCGAAGGGGCTGGCGCCGACAAAGCGGATCATGGCCTCGGCCGAGGGCTGGGGCAGGTGGGGGTAGGCGGCCAGTAATTGGGCC
>JAHJIN010000566.1 GCA_018823415.1 Chloroflexota bacterium
CTCGCGCGGGACGATGGCCGGGTCATCGTGCTGCCCGGCGAGTGAGAGGGAGTGGGAGATGGAGACAATAGGGGGACTGTGCCTGGGCGGTATGGGCCTGCTGGGTGCCGTCATCGTGATGGTCGCCGGCTACCACCTGGCCCTGGCCCTGTGGCAAAAGACCCACCTGGTGCGCTTGGACGTGGCCCGCCAGCGGTTGGCCCTGGACCGGGAGCGATTGCACGTCACCCAGCAGGTGCATCCGGACGAGTACGGGGTCTTCCCCCTGCTGTGGGACGGTCAACTGGCCCTGGACCCCAATCGCGGGGTCGTGTTCTCCATCCCGGCCGGCGCCCAGGCCCTGACGCCGGGGCTGGTGCAGCCCGAGCAGGTGGCCCGGCTGCTGCGGGCGGGTGGGGGGTGGCCCGGCGAGGTCAGCACGCAGGAGCTGTTGGCCGGGCCAGAACCCGCCGTCCACTGGCCGAGCCAGGTGCCCCTGGTGAGCCTGCTGCCTGAATCGCCCTCCTGCCGGGCGCTAGTGCTGGGGGTCACACTCAATGGTGACGGCCAACGAGAGGTGGTCCGGGGTGACGTCAGCCAGTTGGTGCACGTGGCGGTGGGGGGCTCCAGCGGGTGGGGCAAGTCCGTGTTCCTGCGCGTGTTGGCCTACCAGTTGGCGTTGAGCACCGACCCGGTAGATCTGGCCCTGGTGGATCTGGAAGGAGCGACCTTTGCCCCCTTTGCCCACTGCGACCGGCTCCTCTGGCCGGTGGCCGACACCGAGGCCGCGGCCCTGGGCATCTGCCACGAGCTGACGACCGAACTGGACCGGCGCAAGACGCTCTATGCCGACCACGCCGGCGTGGACAGTCTGGGGGCCTACAATACCAGCGCCCCGGAGCCCCTGGCCCCGGTGGTGGTTCTGATCGACGAGGCCACCGCGCTGCTGGGCGACAAGGATGTCGAGGGCGCCCTGCGCACCCTGGCTCTGCGCGCCCGCAAGTATGGCCTGTGGCTGGTGCTGGGTGGCCAGGACTGGAAGGCCAGCAGCCTGGACACAGCCATCCGCAACCAACTGGCTACCCGGATCCAGTTCAAGGCCATGAGCGCCGGCCAGAGTCGGGTGCTCCTGCAGCAGGGCGGGGCGGAGGCCCTGGACGCCCGGGGTCGGGCGCTGGCCTGGCTGCCCGGGCGCGACCTGGTGGAGATCCAGGCCCCCTACATCTCACGTCAGGACATCCTGGCCGCCGTGTCCGGCGCCGGGCCCCGCTTTGACCGGTCGGCAGGAGAAGCCAGCGTCGGCCAGATCGACGCCGCCGCCCGAGCGCGGCGCATCCAGGAACTGCACGACGCTGGCCAGAGCGACACGGCCATCGCCTATGAGGTTTTTGGGCACGGCAACACGTTCTACATCCGCAAGGTGCGGGAGATATTACGACAACAACGACAACAAGGCCATTGAACGTCCCGGTCCGGCGATTTCGAGTCGTGTGTTGTTGTTGTCGTGAGACTACAAGGGAGAGGTGAGACCATGAGTCCAACGAGCAAGCACCTAATAGCACTCCTGCTACTGTCTATGCTGGCATTGCTCAGCGTGGGTTGCGAGGAACGCCGCGATCCCGACTGGGAAGGCATCACAGCCGCGACTATGGCGGAGGCTCAGGTCAACAGAGCCCAGGCCGAAATAACCAAGGCAGAAGCGGAGAAGCGCCAGGCCGAAGCCCAGGTTGTGGCGGCCCAGGCGGCCCAGGCGCAGGCCGGGGTCAATGCCGAATACGCATCCACGATGCACGACGCCATCGGCGGACTGGTGGGGATAACGAACCAGGCCCAGAGCCTGTTAACCGTTCAAACCATGTTGCCGTACGCGATCATCGGCGGACTGGTCGTGGCCCTGATCGTGCTCGGTATCGTGGGCATCTATCTGCTGCGCTACCAGATGGCGGCCGCCCAGGCTCAGCGGGCGATGTGGGAGGCCTGCGTGCAGCGCCTGGAACTGGAGCGTGGTCAACCGCCGGTGTTGTTCATCCGGTCGGGGGTGCGCGCAAACCGGGAACATACACCAGAGGGCTGACGCGCCCCGTACGCACCAGTTCGCGGGTGATGGATCTGCCGCCGCGCTTGACGGCAGGCGGGTCAGGCCCTCACCCCCATCATGCCACAGTGAGGGTAAGAAACGATGAGCAAGCGAGCAATGTTATACGCGCGGGTGGCCAATGGCGGCCTGTGCAACGGCGAAAATAGGCTGGCTGATCAGATAGAGGCCTGTGGCGAATATGCCCGAACGCGAGGGTATGTCATCGTGGCAGCGATTTCAGAAGATCCTCAGGGAGTCAGCGGCCTACAACTCGACCGGCCAGGATTGACGCGATTACGCGAAATGGCGCAGGCAGGTGAATTTGACGTACTGGTAGTGCGCGGGGTCGACCGCTTGACCCGGGACTGGACCACCTACCTGCAACTCGGGGACGAGCTAGAGCGGGCAGGGGTTGAGATCGAATCTGCCTCCGGTGAATATACCAGTGTACTTGGTGAATTGATGAAGGAACATCGGGTACGCAATGGCTGCGCGCCGGAGCCAATGAATTGTCGGCGAGGAGGGAAGGGTAATGAGTAAGAGAGCCATACTCTATGCTCGGGTGAGTACAGAGGAACAAGGCGAAGGCTATAGCTTGCCAACGCAATTGGTATCCTGTCGCCAATACGCAGAAGCGCAGGGGTACACGGTAATCGCCGAGTTTACCGATACACATACGGGGACCGAGATTGACCGGCCCGGGTTGACTAAACTGTATCAGCTCGCCAACAAGAGGGGAGCTGATGTAATGGTCGTTCACGATCTCGACCGGCTATCCAGGGTGGTCAATTACCAAGCGATAATCGAAGTGGAACTGGGGCGTCTGGGCCTCGAAATCGAGTATGTTCTGGGGCAATATGCAAATACACCCGAGGGCGAGTTGATGAAGCTGATCAAGGCCGGCATTGCCCAGTATGAAAACCGGCAACGAGCGGAGCGTTCACGTCGTGGCAAGAGAGGGCGCGCCGAGGCCGGCTACGTGCTCATGACAACTGGGCGAGCGCCCTTCGGCTATAACTACGTCACAGAAAAGCACAAGGGTTGGTTGGTCATCAACGAAGAGCAAGCGCAAATCGTGAGGAGGATATACCGTTGGCTGATCGACGATGGTTTGTCGTCCTATGCGATCGCACGTAATCTGTGGGAGGAGAATATACTGACGAAAGGTGACACTTCCGCCGTCGTATTCAAGAAAGCTGGTCCTGCAGCGTGGAGCCCATCAACCGTTCGGCGTATCATTAGCAATCCAACCTACAAAGGTGTTTGGCATTACGGGAAAACCAGAACGTTCAGAGAAAACGGCAAGAAAGTACAGAGACGAGCTCCCGAATCCGAATGGATCGCTGTACCAGTTCCGGCCATCGTCGATGAGGAGACATGGGAACAGGCTCAGAGATGTTTAGCGCAGAACAGAGCACGAGCCAAACGCAACACCAAGCGAAACTATTTGCTGCGCGGAATGGTGTTCTGTCCATGCGGGCGACGATGGGTGGGGCGGTATAAGAATCCCCAAAAACGAGCCTACTACCGGTGCCCAAGCACAGAGAGTGAGTACTGGCGGGGACAATGCGAGGTCCGTTTTAGCATTCGGCAGGAAATCATCGAGTGTGACGTGTGGGGGAAAATCGCTGAACTTATCCTCGATCCTGAACAACTGAAAAAGGCGATCAGCGAGTGGCGTGCTCAGGCTGAAGAAGAGGCCAGTCAGAAAACTAGGCGCCTTGAGGCAATCGCCGCGTTAGTCGCTGACATGGATCGCAAGATGGGAATACTCTTGGATGAGGTGCTCATGGGTAGTTTCAGCCAAGCTATAATCGAGCAGAAAAAAGGCGAGCTTGCGACACAGCGTGCGGACTTGGAGGTCGAGGCTGAGCGGATAAGAGACGAGCTGAAAGTGACGACGATTACGAGGGAACAAGAACTGGAAATTACCAGGCTTGCCGAGGAGATGGGCGAGGTTCTAGACGAGTTGACATTTGAGACCAAGCGGCGTATACTCGAGTTGCTGAAGTTGCGAGTGGATGTGATAAGTCGTACGCGGGTCATGATAAGCGGGGTCATATCGAAAGGGTTATTTGTGGACCTTTCATGCTTGTCGGCGCGATGAACCCCTGCCCGTGTGGCTACTATGGTGACCCGGTCCGCGAGTGCACCTGCTCCATGACCATGGTCACCCGCTACCAGAAGCGCATCTCCGGCCCCCTGCTAGACCGCATCGAC
>JAHJIN010000567.1 GCA_018823415.1 Chloroflexota bacterium
AACGCGATCAGCAGATCGTCGGCCTGCGGGTCAAGGAGCGTGAAGTCATGTAACCCCACCAACTCGCGTGGCGTCGCGGGCACATCTCTGCACGACCGCCCCGCCGCACCGCACCCGCCAGTCCGACCCAGCAGTTGGACCAGACCCGGGCAGCCCGATTACCTCCATGAGGCTATCCAGAACCTCGACTCAAAGCTTGGTGCGCCCGGGGATGGTGCTGGTGAATTCTTGGATAAGGCAAGGTAGACCTCTGCCGGCTCATCCAGCCGACCAAGTCTGAATATCAGGATAAGTCCAACACCAGCCGCTCAGTACGGCGAGTTGTCAGCGACTGGGACCCACTGCGAGTGCGCGCTGCGGACGGGTGGTTGCTCAGATCACAGCCCGCGCCCCACTTCGAAAAACGCCGCCTTTTTCGAGGCAGGTCCCCCTGTGCGTTTGCGGCCTGGGTTCACGGCCTTGACAGCTTTATAGTAAGCTTCCCTGCTGGCAGATCCCTTGGTCACGCCTCTTTGCGTTGGTGCTATATGCTGACCTGTGTCCCTACGGGGCTGGCATTGCTGGGTTCTCCGGCTCGCGGCCCCGGCCTCGCTCAGCATCGGTGAGCTCCTCACGCCACGGGTTATGTTTGGCCGTCTCTAGCTGGTCCATATGCTCTTTGTAGGTGAGTAGGGCGGCCTTGTCTACAAACCAGTCCCGGCCACGCTTTATACCTACCAAAGTTCCCTCTCTAGCTAAACGACGCAGGTGAACGATGTTATACCCGGTCAACGCGGCGGCCTCGGTAGTGGTGATCCATTCCGTGTCCCCGTTGGGCATGGTGGGCACCTCACAAAAAACCCGCACCCGTGGGTCGGGTGTGGGCTAGTTGTTACTGGGGTGAGCGATGGGATTCGAACCCACGATCTCCAGGGCCACAACCTGGTGCCTTGAACCACTAGGCCACGCTCACCGTGCTGTCTTGGTACGCCTGGAGGGATTTGAACCCCCGACCCACTGCTTAGAAGGCAGTTGCTCTATCCCCTGAGCTACAGGCGCCGGCAGCGTTATTATAGCATAGGACGTGACACTGTCAAGCCATCCCTGACCGGCCCGGCCAGATACTGCTGTTCCCATCCCGCGTACAAATGCCGACAGTAGCCATATAACATGGACAATAGCTTGACAAAATATCGAGCGTGGTATACAATTTGGGTCATATCGAATCACCAGGAGTTCAAGGTAGGCCATGCTGCCCCAATCGTACCAAACGCCGATCTATAACCTGGGAGCCGTCGTGCAAGAGACCGGCGTCAAGCCCGATGCCTTGCGGGCCTGGGAGCGCCGCTATGGCCTGCCCCGGCCCCACCGGACTGACGGCGGTCATCGCCTCTATTCGCAGCGGGACGTGGATATCATCCAATGGCTGGTGACCCGCCAGCAAGAGGGGCTGAGCATCCGGCAGGCGGTAGAGTTGTGGCGCGCCCGGGAACCGGCGGGCCGCGAGTCGTTCCCGGCCCCGGCGACGCGCAGTACACCGTCTGCCACCAGCGATGCCCTCGCCGACCTACGCGCGGCCTGGGTCTCGGCTTGCCTGGTCTTTGACAAAGACGAGGCAGAACAGGCCACGGTCCGGGCCTTTGCCCTCTACCCGCCAGAGATGGTCTGCCTGGAGCTGTTTCTGAAGGGTTTGGCGGATGTGGGGCTGGGCTGGTACGAGGGACGCGTCACCGTCCAGCAGGAGCATTTCGCGTCCGCGTTGGCCATGCGCCGAGTGGAAACCCTGGTGGAGGCGGCGGCAGCGCCGGTGCGCCCCGGTCGGATCATGACGGCGTGTCCGCCGGAAGAAGAGCACGTCTTTCCGGTGCTGCTACTCACCTTTTTGCTGCGGCGCCGGGGCTGGGACGTGCTGTATCTGGGAGCCAACGTGCCGATCGAGCAGATGGCGGCGACCATCACCGCCACCCGGCCGCAACTGGCGATTTTTGGAGCGCAGCAGTTGCACACGGCCGCCAACCTGCTGGCGATGGCTCGCGCATTGCAGCACGAGGACATCCCTCTGGGCTTTGGGGGCGGGGTGTTCAACCGCTCGCCGGTGCTAGCCGCCCGCATCCCCGGTCACTTTTTGGGTCTCACCCTGGAGCAGGTGCTGCCAGCGGCGGAATACCTGATGGCTGCGCCGCGACCCGCATCGCCAGTCGAGCCACCGGCCCAGGCCTACGAGGCCGCGCTGGCCCACTACCGCGAGCGCCAGTTGCTCGTCGACGCCGGGGCCTGGCAGAACATGCAGGCCCAGGGCATCGCCCCTGAGGTGCCGGGTTGGGCCGGCCGGCGACTCGCTCGCTGCATCGTTGCGGCCCTGTCGTTGGGCAGCATGACCTTTTTGGACGGCGAGATGGAATGGCTCAGGCATATGGGCGGCGACCTGACCGTATCGCCCGGGCTGCTGGCCGGTTTCCTGCAAGCGTACTACCACGCTGCCCAGGCGCACCTGGACGAGCGCGGCGCCCCGGTCGTCGATTGGCTGGCGCGTCAGGTGGACGATGGATAGCCGGGCCAACAGGCATGCGATCGATGCAAGCGAAACAACCACTAGCGATTATTGCCGATCTGGTGTAAAATTGCTTTGGGAAATCCAGAACACAAACTAGGAGGAGGGAGTCTGTCATGAAAACCGTCATCATCATCGGCGCCGGGGTGGGCGGGATCGCCACCGCCGCGCGGCTGGCGCAAAAAGGCTACGACGTGACCGTGCTGGAAAAGAACGATCGTCCGGGCGGCCGGGCCTCGCTCATCCAGGAACAGGGCTACACTTTTGACACCGGGCCGTCGCTCTTTTTGATGCCCGAAACGTACGCCGCCACCTACACGGACCTGGGCGAGCGTATGGAAGACCACCTGGACCTGGCGCGTATCGACCCCACCTACCGCGTGCATTTTCACGACGGGAGCAGCATCGAGTTGACCGGCGACCTCTTGCACATGCGCGAGCAACTGGAGGCCATCGAGCCGGGCTCGTTCGAGGCGTATGCACGGTTCGTTGCCGAGGGCTATCGCCACTATACGCTCTCCATCGACCGCTTTGTAGGCCGGAACTTTTACAATCTGCTCGAGTTTTTTAGCCCGGCCAACCTGCCCATGATGTTCCAGCTCAAGGCCCTGCAAAAGCACTATGCCGACGTGTCCGGCTACTTCCAGTCGCCGCGCCTGCGGGCCGCCCTTTCGTTCCAGAACATGTACCTGGGCCTCAGCCCCTTTGACGCGCCGGCCACTTTTACCCTGCTGCAATACACCGAGTTGGCCGAGGGCGTGTGGTACCCGCGCGGCGGCATGTACTCTATTGTCACCAGCCTCACCGGCATCGCGGAAGGGCTGGGGGTGCGGTTCCAGTACAATACGCCGGTCACCCGCATCGACGTGGACGGCCAGCGGGCCACCGGCGTCACCCTGGAAGGTGGCGAGCAACTCAAGGCCGACCTGGTTATCGCCAACGCCGACCTGCCCTGGGTCTATGCCAACCTGCTGCCCGACGACGGCACCGCCGCCAAGTTGGACCGCAAGAAATTCACCTCTGCCACGTTCATGTTCTACTGGGGGCTCAAGGGCGAGCGCACCGACAAGCTGATGCACCACAACGTCTTTTTGTCCGACGACCGCTACCGCGAGTCCTTTCACCAGATCTTTGACGAGCATTTGTTGCCGGCCGAGCCGTCGTTCTACATCCACGCGCCGGTGCGCACCGTGCCCTCGTTCGCGCCGGCCGACGGCGACGCCCTCATGGTCCTGGTGCCCACCGGCCACATGGACGAGGCGCACGCGGAGCGACAAGACTGGCCGGCGCTCCAGCAGCGCGCGCGTCGGGACGTGCTCAAACGCCTCGCGCGCCTGGGCCTGGACGACATCGAGGAGCGTATCGTCTTCGAGTCCACGTTCACGCCGCCGGATTATCTCCGCATCTGGAATTTGGCCAAGGGCGCGGCCTTTGGCCTGAGCCACAACTTTTCGCAGATCGGTTACCTGCGGCCGCACAACCGCCACGCCCGCTACGGCAACCTGTACTTTGTGGGGGCCAGCACGCACCCGGGCACCGGCGTGCCCATCGTGCTGTTGTCGGCCCGGTTGACCACGGAGCGTATCCTGAAAGAGCAATAGCCGAGGTGCCTGTCATCACCGAGCAGGTGATGGGTGCCTTGCAGAGAGACAGACCAATGGTTAGTTCCAGCTATCCCTGGGAGCGTCGCCTGCTGGCCCTGGCCCTGGGGCCGTTGCAGCACGACGACCCGCAGGTATCCATCAAGGCCGAGCCGACGGCGCTAGACCGAGCTTACGCGGCCTGCGCCGCTATCACCCAGGAGCACAGCAAGACCTTTTACCTGGCCTCCGGGCTGCTGCCGCAGGGCAAGCGGCAGGCGGCCCGGGCGCTCTATGCCTTCTGCCGGGTCAGCGACGACCTGGTGGACCGGGCCGTGGGGGACCCGTTGCCCGACCTGGAAGCCTGGCGACGGCGGGCGTTGGCCGACCATCCCCCGGCCGACGACCTGGTGGCTTTGGCCTGGGCCGATACCCGCGCGCGCTACCGCATCCCGGCCGAGTACGCCCACCAGTTGCTCGACGGCGTGGCGCAGGACCTCCAGGTGACGCGCTACTCCACGTTTGATGACCTGGCCGGGTATGCCTATGGCGTCGCGTCTACCGTGGGCCTGATGACCATGCACATCATCGGGTTTGCCGGGCAGGAGGCGGTACGCTATGCCGTCAAGCTGGGCGTGGCCTTGCAACTCACCAACATCCTGCGCGACGTGGGCGAGGACTGGGCGGCCGGCCGGCTTTACCTGCCGCAAGACGAACTGGCCGACTTTTGCATAAGTGAGGCCGACATCGCCGCCGGGCAGGTGACCGCTGGCTGGCAGCCCTTTATCCGCTTCCAGGTGCAGCGCACCCGCCGGCTCTACGCCGAGGCGCTGCCGGGCATCGCCCTGCTGCACCAGGATGGGCGTCTGGCCATCCTGGCCGCCGCCGAACTGTACCAGGCCATCCTGGACGACATCGAGGCCCACGATGGGGACGTGTTCACCCGGCGCGCTCACATTGGCGCGTGGGGCAAGCTGCGCCGGCTGCCGGGCATCTGGCGGCGCGCCCGGAGGGCTGGACCATGACCTATTTCGGCGTGCTTGTCGTATTCATCGGTATCCCGCTGGCGGTGCTGGCGGCGGTGACCGCATACGACGTGCGGTGCGGCCGCACCTCGTCGCGGCTGGCCTGGGCCGTGCTCCTGGCGCACGTGGTCATTGCCCTGGTCTATACCACGCCGTGGGACAACTATCTGGTGGCTACCCGCGTGTGGTGGTATGACCCGGCCCTGGTCACCGGGATCACCCTGGGCTGGGTGCCCATCGAAGAGTACACGTTCTTTGTGGTGCAGACGCTGGCGAGCGGCTTGTGGCTGCTGTTCTGGATGCGGCGGCTGTGGCCCCCGGCCCGGCCGGCCGCGTTACACGGCTGGCTGCGATGGGCGTCTATCGGTGTGTTTAGCGTGCTCTGGCTCGCCAGCCTGGGCGTGCTCGTGGCCGGGTGGATGCCCGGCTGGTACCTGGCCCTCATCCTCATCTGGGCCTTGCCGCCCATCGGCCTGCAACTGGCCTTTGGCGCCGATATCCTCTGGCGGCATTGGCGCGTGGTGCTGATGGGCATTGCGCCGGCCACGCTCTACCTGTGGCTGGTGGACGCCATCGCCATCGGTTCCGGCACGTGGACCATCAACCCGGACCGTATCGTGGGGTTCTATCTGGGCGGCGTGCTGCCGGTGGAAGAGGCCATCTTTTTCCTGGTGACGAACGCCCTCGTGGTCCTGGGTATGACGCTGGCCCTGGCCGCAGACAGCCACGTTCGGATGCGAGAGCTACCCGTCATTGGAGAGCTATTTGCTCGATTGTTGCCGAATGCCTGGGTTACATAGGAGGTCACATCATGTCGCGAGTAGAACTGGATGTTCAGGCCCCGGATTTCGCCCTGGAGGATTTTCGCGGGCAGACGGTGCGGCTGTCGGACTATCGGGGGCAGAAACACGTGGTGCTGGTGTTCAACCGGGGCTTTATGTGACCGTTCTGCCGCCGGCATATGGCGCAGTTGCGCCAGGACTATTCCGAGTTCGTGAGGCGAGACGCCGAGGTCTTGGTGGTGGGGCCGGAGGACGCGCCGGCCTTTGCCGACTATTGGCAGCGCGAGCAACTCCCCTTCGTGGGCCTGCCTGACCCCACGCACACGGTCCTCAAACGCTACGGCCAAGAGATCAAGATCTTTAAACTGGGCCGGATGCCGGCCCAGGTGATCGTGGACCGGGCCGGCACGGCGCGTTACGTGCACTATGGTCATTCGATGCAGGACATCCCCCCCAACGAAGAGATCTTGGCGCTACTCGACGAGTTGAACGCCACATCGCCCGAGTGACCATCATCTCCAGCGGCGGCGAACCTTCTCACGGCGCTCCACGCGGCTGCTGTAACCTTCTGGCAAGTTTGGTGTTTCTTATAGATGGAACACATACCGGAGGTGAATAGTGAGAAGACGCGTGGTCGTCACCGGCCTGGGTGCAGTCACTCCCCTGGGGAACGACGTGCCCACCATGTGGGAGGGACTGCTGACCGGGCGCAGCGGGATCGGCCGGATCAGCTCATTCGATCCCTCAGAATTAGAAGTACAGATCGCCGCCGAGGTCAAAGATTTCGACCCGGTGGCTCTTTTTGGGCGCAAGGAGGCCCGGCGCAACGACCGCTTTGCCCTCTTTGCGATGGAGGCGGCGCGCCAGGCCATCGCCGACGCTGGTCTGCGCTTCGACAACGGGCAGGGCGTAGACACCGGCGTGCTCATCGGCACCGGCATTGGTGGCCTGCTCACCTTGCTGGATGCCTATGATACCTTTTTGGCACGCGGCGCGCGCCGGGTGAGCCCCCTCATGGTTCCCATGATGATGCCCAATGCCGCCTCGGCTGCCGTGGCCATTGCCCACGGTTTGCGCGGCCCCAATCTCTCCCTGGCCACGGCCTGCGCCACCGGCACCCACGCCATTGGCGAAGCCGCCGAGATGATCCGCCGGGGCCAGGCCGAGGTGATGATCTGCGGCGGGAGCGAGGCCGTCCTGGCACCCGTCGCGCTGTCCGGGTTCAAGAACATGGGCGCGCTGTCCACCCGCAACGACGAGCCCGAGCGCGCCAGCCGCCCCTTTGACGCCGAGCGCGACGGCTTTGTGGCCGGCGAAGGCGCCGGGGTGGTGGTCCTGGAGAGCCTGGAGCACGCCCGAGGTCACGACGCCCTCATCCGTGCCGAGCTGATCGGTTACAGCGCCACCGCCGACGCCTCGCACATCACGGCGCCAGACGAGGACGGGGCCGGCCTGTCCCGGGCGATGACGTTGGCGCTTCAGGACGGCGGCGTGGCCCTGGAAGCGGTAGACTATATCAACGCCCACGGTACCAGCACCCCCCTGAACGATCGCACCGAGACCAAGGCCATCCGCGCCGTCTTTGGCCCCCACGCCGACCGGCTGGCGATCAATTCATCCAAGTCCATGTTTGGTCACCTCATCGGGGCCACCGGGGCGGTGGAGGCCATCGTTTGTGTCCGGAGCCTGGAGACCGGCTGGATGCACGCCACCATCAACCTCGAGAACCCCGACCCCGAGTGTGACCTGGATTATGTGCCCAACCAGCCCCGACAGGTGAATCCCCGGGTGGCGCTGTCCAACTCGTCCGGGTTTGGCGGCCACAACGGTTGCCTGCTCCTGCGTCGCTGGGAGGATGGGGCGTGACCCTGTACGCCCACGTGGTGGGCTGGGGCAAGTACGTTCCTCGACATGTGCTGACCAATGATGAACTCGCGCGAACGGTGGACACCACCGACGAGTGGATCCGCGAGCGGACCGGCATTGGTCAGCGTCACCTGGCCGAGGACGACGAGACGACGGCCAGCATGGCCATCCAGGCGGCCCGTCAGGCATTGGATGTCGCCCGGCTCAACCCGGCCCGGCTCGATCTGATCATCGTTGCTACCGCCACTCCCGATCACGTCTTTCCCGCCACTGCCTGTCTGATCCAGGACGCGCTGGGAGCCTCTCACGCCGCTGCCTTTGACCTGTCGGCCGGGTGCTCCGGGTTCGTCTATGGCCTTTCCGTCGCCGCCAACCTGCTGACCGCCGGGGCCTACCAGACGGCGCTGGTCATCGGCGCCGAGACCCTATCCCGCATCGTCAACTGGACCGACCGCAACACCTGCGTGCTGTTTGGCGACGGGGCCGGGGCCGTGATCCTGCAGGTCGGCGAGAACGAGGGCGGGGTGCTGGCCTCCGTTCTGGGCGCCGACGGTTCCGGCGGCGACCTCTTGCGCTTGCCCGCCGGGGGCAGCAAGATACCCACGTCCCACCGCAGCGTGACCGACGGCCTGCACTTTATCGAGATGGAAGGGCGGCAGGTGTTTCGCTTTGCCGTGCGCACCATGCCGGCCGCCACGCGCGAGGTGCTGGCCAAGGTCGGGCTGTCCCCGACCGATCTGGACCTGCTGATCCCCCACCAGGCCAACCAGCGCATCATCGAGGCTGCAGCCAAGTCGCTGGAACTGTCCGCCGAGACCGTCTACAGCAACCTGGAGCGCCATGGCAACACCTCGGCCGCTTCTATCCCCATCGCCCTGTGCGAGGCCGTGGAAGAGGGCCGCATCCAGCCGGGAAACCTGGTGGTGGCCGTGGGGTTTGGGGCCGGGCTTACCTGGGGCGCTGCCGCCATCCGCTGGACGCGCCCGCTCCCGGCGCCGCTCCCCCGCTGGCAGCAATTCCTGCGCCGGCTGCGCTATTTCCTGGCTCGATTCCGGTCGCGGGTGCGGCGGGTGCGGCGGCGATTGAGCGCCCACTGGGTGCGAGACGACCTGAACGGACGGGAGAAGGACGTATGAGCGAGACGGCAATGGCGCGTCTGATCGAGATGGAAGCCCAGGCTCAGCAGGGAGGAGGCGCCGAGCGCATCGCCGCGCAACGCGCCCGGGGCAAGATGACCGCGCGCGAACGGTTGGAGGCCCTGCTCGATCCGGGCACCTTTTTCGAGTTGGATGCCTTTGTGGCTCCCCGGGCCGGCGAGGCTGGCCCGGACGGGCGACGCTTTCTGGGCGATGGCGTGGTGGTCGGCTGGGGGCAAATCGACGGGCGGCGCATCTATGTCTTTGCCCAGGATTTCACCGTCCTGGGCGGGTCCATCGGCGAAACCCACGGGCACAAGATCTGCAAGGTGCTGGACCTGGCGCTGGAGAACGGGGCGCCGGTCGTCGGGCTAAACGACTCGGGTGGGGCGCGCATCCAGGAGGGCGTAGACGCGCTGGTGGCCTGCGGTGAGATATTCTACCGCAACACGCTGGCCTCTGGCGTGATCCCGCAGATCAGCGTCATCATGGGGCCATGCGCCGGCGCGGCGGTCTATTCGCCGGCCCTCACCGATTTTGTCGTGATGGTGGAGAACACCGCCCAGATGTTTATCACTGGCCCGGACGTGATCCGCGCTGTGACCCACCAGGAGATCAGTTTCGAGGAATTGGGCGGCGCGGAGGCCCACCATCGACTCAGCGGCGTGGCCCACCTCACGGCCGGCAATGACGTGGAGGCACTGGCCCTGGTGCGGCGGCTGCTCTCTTTTCTGCCGGCGAACAATGCCGAGGACCCGCCGCGCCTGCCGCCTATCGACCCGCCGGACCGGGCCGACGACGAGCTGGATCACCTGGTGCCAGATGATCCAGCCCAGGGCTATGACATGCGGGAGGTGATTCACCGTGTCATGGACGACGGCGAGTTCCTGGAGGTGCAGGCCGGCTTTGCGCCCCACCTGGTGGTGGGATTCGCGCGGCTGGGGGGACACGCGGTGGGCCTGGTGGCCCAGCAGCCGGCGGTGCTGGCCGGCGTGCTGGACATTGACGCCGCCAACAAGGGCAGCCGGTTCATCCGCTTTTGTGACTGTTTCAACATCCCCCTGATCACCCTGGCCGACACGCCCGGCTTTTTGCCCGGTGTGGCCCAGGAGCACGGTGGCATCATCCGTCACGGGGCCAAGATGATCTATGCCTACGCCGAGGCCACGGTCCCCAAGCTGTCCGTTATCACCCGCAAAGCCTATGGCGGGGCGTACATCGTGATGAGTTCCAAGGCCCTGCGCGGCGACGTGTGCCTGGCCTGGCCCACCGCCGAGATCGCCGTGATGGGGCCGGCCGGCGCGGTGAACATTGTCTTTCGCCGGGAACTGGCCCAGGCTGAGGACGCAGCGGCCGAGCGCGTGCGGCTGGTCCAGGAATACCGGGAGCAATTCGCCAATCCCTACGTGGCCGCATCCCGGGGTCACCTGGACGGCGTCATCGCCCCGCGCCAGACGCGCCCGGCGCTCATCCAGGCCCTGGAAGCCTTGCAGAACAAACGGGTGCGCCGGCCGCCGCGCAAACACGGCAATATCCCATTGTGAAACGTCAATGCGTCAAACGTCAGGAGTCCACCTGACGTTTGACATATGCCTTGCTATGAGATGTCCATGATCAAGATCAACAAAGTGCTCGTTGCCAACCGGGGCGAAATCGCCGTCCGGGTGCTGCGTACCTGCCGGGAGCTGGGGACCGAGACGGTGGCGGTCTTTTCCGAGGCTGACCGGGAGGCGCCGCACGTCCACTATGCCGACGAGGCGTATTGCATCGGCCGGCCGCCGGCCCGCGAGAGCTATCTGCGGGGCAACCGCATCATCCAGATCGCGGTAGAGGCTGGGGTCGAGGCTATTCACCCCGGCCACGACTTTCTGGCCGAATCGCCGGATTTCGCCCGGGCCTGCGCCGAGGCCGGGCTGATCTGGGTGGGGCCGCGCCCGGAGACCATGCACACTTTGCGGGACCGGTTCGCCGTCCGGCGACTGGCGCGCGAGCTGGGCCTCCCGGTCCTTCCCGGCACAGACCATGCCCTGGACGACGCCGGGCTGCTGGTCGCGGCCGACGAGATGGGCTATCCGTTGCTGATCAAGGCGGCGGTCGGCAACGGGGATACGACGGCGCGCCCGGTCGGCTCTCGCGCCGAGCTGGAAGCAGCTTTGCCTGTGGCCCGGCGTGAGGCCAAGGTTACCTCTGGCGATGACGCGCTTTACCTGGAGCGACTGGTTGAGCGCGCGCACCACATCGAGGTGCAACTGCTGGGCGATAGCCACGGCCATGTCATTCACCTGGGAGAGCGCAAGCGCGCCATCCAGCGGCAGCAGCAGCGGCTCATCACCGAAACCCCGGCCTGGGCACTCAAACCGGCCGTGCGCAGTCAGCTGTGCCAGTCAGCCGTGCGATTTGCCCAGTCGGTGGGATATGTGGGCGCCGGCACGGTCGAGTTTCTCCTGGACCCGGCGGGAAATTACTACTTTTTGAAGGCGTATCCTCACCTGCAAGTGGCGCACACCGTCACCGAACTGGTCACCGGGATAGACATTGTCAAGGAGCAACTGCGTATCGCGGCCGGGCGCGAGCTGCGCTATGCCCAGCAAGACGTTCAGCCCCGAGGTTGGGCGCTCGAGTGTGCCATCCTGGCCGAGGACCCGGTGCAGGACTATGCGCCCGGCGTGGGCCGCATCTCGCGCCTGCGCGAGCCCGGTGGGCCGGGCGTCCGGGTGGATAGCGGCATCTGCGAGGGGCAGACCATCACAGCGGACTATGACCCCCTTCTGGCAAAACTGGCAAGCTGGGGCGAATCGCGGGGCGTGGCCATCGTGCGGATGCGCCGGGCGCTGGATGAATACCAGATCTTGGGCGTCCCCACCAACCTGGACCTGCATCGGGCCATCCTCCAGAGCAGCCGGTTCTGCGGTGGCCTGTTCGACAGCCGCTTTCTGGAGGATCAGCCCGTATCAGTGGAATGGGAAGAGGAAGACGAGGTCCTGACGGCGGCGCTGGCGGCCGCTTTACAGGATTGGCGCCGGCGCGGTGGCGATCGGGTCAAGGGAAACGGCGCCAGTCCCTGGAAGATGCTGGGGCGATGGGACCTGCACGGTGGAGGCACGCGGTGAGATATCGAGTGGACGTGGAGGGACGCGCTTTTGACATCGAGATCCGGCCAGATGGCCAGGTATGGGTCAATCGCCGGCCCATCAACATCGACCTGGCGGAAATGGTGGGCCGGCCCGGCTACTCGCTCCTGGTGAACAACCGCTCCTACGAGACGCACGTCGAAACCGCGGCCGATGGGCAGGTCAGCGTGGTGGTGGCCGGTCGGCCCTACCAGGCCAGCGTGCAGGCGGAGCGGCAGCCGGCCACGACGACTCGATCGCCGTTCAGGAGCAAGCTATCCGAGATTGCCATACCCCTGCCCGGGTTACTGGTGGACGTGCGGGTGACTGAGGGCCAATCGGTGCAAGAGGGCGACGTGGTGGCGGTGCTGGAATCCATGAAGATGCACCTGGAACTGCGCGCACCCCGGGCCGGCGTGGTGCGTGACCTTGGCGCCGTCGTCGGTCAACAACTGGCTCAGGGAGATGTGCTGGCCGTCATTGAAAAGTAGGGTAACGGCCCGATCTGGTCTGCTTTGCCGACTGGCTCAAGGTTTGATCATGAGCGGCAAATAAGAACTGAACGGGGGCGTGGGATAGTACACAAAGGTGCGGTTGGTGGGCCCGCCGGCGCTAAGTCCCCCGAACAGCACGATCCGGCTGTATTGCGATCCTGGTAGGGCGGATTCCGTAGGATCAGTGTCGGGAGGAATCACGGCGGCCGCGGATTGGGTCAGCCAGATGGGCATTTCCCCCTGGTACGTCCACGAGTTGGAGGTGAAATGATACTCCCAGATGTCCGCCAGCGGCGCGCCGTCGCGATCCTGTCCTCCGAACACGAACATGGAGCCCCGCTCCCAGACTGATACTGCCACGTGGTTCACCCGGTCTGGCGGGGGATCGTTCGCCGGCTTTTGCTCTTCCCATACGTCATCATACGGGTTATAGCGCAACGTGGTAGAAGTGACGCCGTATACGTACAGGTGGTCATTGTTGGCGACCATGGTGTGCCCGACGACGGCGCGGGGCATGTCGGCCAATGGCGTCCAGTCTTGGTTGACCGGGTTGAAGGACCACAGGTCGTCCAGCGCGCCCGATTCGTTTTGACCGCCAGAGACATAGATCTTGCCCTGCATGACGGCCGCCGCAGCCCGGGCCCGGGCTCCCATGTCCACGGCATCCTCCAACTTGACCCACTGGAAATTTTCATCGTCGTATTTCCACACGTCGAAAAGATAATTACCCTCGCTATCCTGGCCGAGCATCGTATAGATGTAGCCGTTCACGCACGTGCTCTCCGCGAGGTAGCGTGCCAGCGGTGGATCTGCGACCACCATTTCATCCCACTTGTCCTGGTCCCCGAGAAGCTTCCACAGGTTCTGGAAAAAACGGTCTTGCGGGACATCATCGGATTGGGCCTGCGCGGATGCATTCGACCTGCCGCCGAACACGTATACGTAGGGGGTTCCCGTGCGACCGGCGAGCACCATCGAGTGGCCGTAGCGGGCTTCTGGAGACACTGTCAGGGTGGGCTCGGTCCATAGGCCGGTCCCCAGGTTGGCGGGTGCGGTCAGCAACGGCGAATCAGGTGGACGTGAAGGCGGCTGGTGGTTATGAGCAGCCCCCAGGCTGGCGAGTGCGGCCAATAGCGACGCCAGTAGTACCGCCGTGATAATCCTGGTCGTTTCTCGACCTCCTCTGTGTTGATTCTGTAGGACCTGTTGGCGGGGGCTGGAACTGATGATCAGCCCCGGCTGGCTGCGACTCGTGTACGATGTGTCCACTTGTCGTTCCTCACACAAATGGCCTGTTCATTATACCCTATCATGCCGCAAAAGTCGATATTTCCCGCGGGATAATGGCCCAAGGTTGACTGTCTGTCAGATCCGAGAACGCGAACCCATGCTTGTGTGATTCGGCGGCGTGGTGTAGAATAACACCAGAGATGCATCAAGACTGAAGGAGGAGCGCCATGATCCCCAATCAATGGTACGTGGTGATGGAATCCAAACAGGTCAAGGGTCGGCCGGTGGGCGTGACGCGCCTGGGCGAAAAGCTGGTCTTTTGGCGCGATGACACGGGCCGGGTGGGTTGTCTGCCGGACAAGTGCGCGCACCGGGGCGCGCAGATGAGCAAGGGCCAGGTGCTGCCGCATGGCCGGCTCCAATGTCCTTTTCACGGTTTCGAGTACGATCCGTCCGGCGCTGTCACCCGCATCCCGGCCAACGGCAAGAACACCCCGGTCCCGGAGCGCTTTCGGGTTCACAGTTACCCCACCCACGAAGCCCACGGCTTGATCTGGGTCTGGTGGGGCGACGACCCGCCGGCGGACTTGCAACCGCCGCGCTTTTTCGACAACATTGGCGACGACTTGCTCTACGCCTCAGTGGTTGACCCGTGGAACGCGCACTATTCCCGCGTCATCGAGAACCAGCTCGACGTGGTACACCTGCCCTTTGTCCACCACAACACCATCGGCCGGGGCCACCGAACCCTGGTGGACGGCCCGGTGGTCCAGTGGGACGGCGACGACAAATTCTACGTCTATGTGTTCAACCGGGTGGACGATGGCACGCCGCCGCGCAAACCGGACGAGATCCCCAACCCCGAGCGCGGCTTTCGGCTCGAGTTCATCATGCCCAATCTGTGGCAGAACTGTATCTCGGACACCACGCGCATCGTGGCGGCCTTTGTGCCGGTGGACGCCGAGCACACGCTGCTCTACCTGCGCTTCTACCAGCGCTTTTTCACGGTGCCGCTGCTGGGCCAACTGGTCACGCGACTGGCGGCCCCCTCCAACCTCATCATCGCCCACCAGGACCGGCGCGTGGTGCAAACGCAACAGCCCAAACCTTCGGCGCTCAAGGGCGGCGAGCAGCTCATCCAGGGCGACCGGCCCATCATCGAGTATCGCCGGCGCCGTCAGGAATTGCTGGACGCGGCCCGATGAGCTTATTGCAGACCCGGCTCCACCCGGAGCGCTACCAGGGCCGCCGCCGCCAGTATAGTTCACGTTGATTAGAATCATGGACAGCCATTGACTAGCTAGAACATTTGTGCTAAACTTCAGATCAGCAAGCGCAACGATGATGTCCGTATACAGGACCGAGGGCCATGCAACTGGTAGAACAACACGTCATTAAGACGAACCATCCCGCCTGGCACGAGGTGGATCAGGCGGCTTTTGCGGCGAAGAACCTCTATAACCGGGCCAATTATGTGGTGCGGCAGCAGTTCTTCGCCACGGACCGGATCCTATCCTATGGCAAACTGTACCGCTTGTTCAAGGACGCCCCTGAATACCAGGTCCTCCCTCGCAAGGTCTCCCAACAGGTACTCCGCTTGCTGGCCCAGAACTGGCGGGCGTTCTGGCACGCGCGGGCTGAGTACCGCCACGACCCGACCAAGTTTCTGGGCCCACCCCGCATCCCCAACTACCTGGACAAGCAGACCGGCCGCTTCGTACTGGTCTACACCGCCCAGGCCATCAGCCAGCAGGCGCTGCGGCAGGGGTGTATCCAACCCTCGGGCCTGCCACTCACGGTGCCGACCCGGCACCAGCGAGTCAACCAGGTCCGCATCGTCCCTAAGAAAACGCACTATGTCCTGGAAGTCGTGTACACCGTCGACCCCGAGCCCGCGCTCGGACTGGACCCGGCCCTCATCGCTGGAGTAGACATCGGGTTGAACAACCTGGCGGCGATAGCCTCAAACCAACCGGGCTTCGTGCCCCTAGTAGTTAACGGTCGCCCCCTCAAGTCGCTCAACCAATTCTACCACAAGCGTCAAGCCCAGTTGCAGTCCCATCTACCCGCCGGCCAGCACGAGTCCCAGCGCCTCGACCGCCTGGGTGATAAGCGCACCCGCCGCATCCACCACTACCTGCACACCGCCAGCCGACGGATCATCGATCACCTGGCGGCGGCGGGCATTGGCACCCTAGTCATTGGGAAAAACCCGTGCTGGAAGCAGCAGATCAACATCGGCAAGCGCAACAATCAGCACTTTGCGTCCGTACCCCACGCGCGCTTTGTCGATATGCTGGCCTATAAGGCCGAGCTGGTGGGCATCCAGGTGGTGCTGGTCGAGGAAAGCTACACCTCCAAGACGTCGTTTCTGGACTGGGAACCGCCCTGCCAGCAAGACACTTATGCCGGGCGGCGGGTGCAGCGGGGTCTGTTCCAGGCCGCCGATGGCCGCCCCATCAACGCCGACGTCAACGGGGCTTACCAGATCATCCGCAAAGCATTCCCTGATGCCTTTCCGCAAAGGGATAGAGGGTGCGTAGTTCACCCGATGCCGTTGGGCATAAACTGAAGCCACGTCACATTTGTCCATGGTGGATGGAACTATCCCTACTTTGAGGGCTGGTACTACAAGCTCGTCGACGCCAGCGAGCAGCACCGCTACGCCGTCATCCCCGGCATCTACAAGGGGCCGGACTCGGCGTCCGACCAGGCGTTCGTGCAGTTTATGGACGGCATGGCCGGCCAGGTGACGTATTATCGCTACCCGGCGAGCGAATTCCAGGCCCCGCCGGGCGGGTTTGACCTGCGCGTCGGCCCCAACCGCTTTACAGTAGACCGGGTGGAGCTGCAACTCGAATCGCTGGAGCGGACGGTGGCCGGCGCGCTGCGTTTTGAAGGCGTTGCGCCGTGGCCGGTCACGTGGCTGTCGCCGGGCATCATGGGCTGGTACGCCTGGATGCCCTTTATGGAATGCTACCACGGCGTGATCAGCCTGGACCACGCCATCCACGGCGCGCTCACGGTCGATGGCGCCGAGATAGACCTGACCGGGGGGCGCGGTTACACCGAGAAGGACTGGGGCCGCCGGTTCCCGGCCGCCTGGGTGTGGTTCCAAAGCAACCACTTTCCACAGCCCGGCACCAGCCTCACGGCGTCGGTGGCGGTGATCCCCTGGCTGCGCAGCGCCTTCCCGGGGTTTATCATCGGGCTGTGGCACGATGGGGCGCTCTATCGCTTTGCCACATACACCCGGGCCCGCGTCGAAAAGCTGCACATCGGCGAGCACGTCATCGACTGGGTGGTGCGCGACCGGCGGCATCGTCTGGAGATGCGCCTGCACCGGGCCGATGCCGGCCTGCTCTATGCACCCAGCATCGCGGACATGGCCGGGCGCGTGGCTGAGACGCTGCGGGCCACGGCGACGGTGCGCCTGTCAGCCCTCGATGGTCAACAGGAGCACATCATCTTTGAAGGCGATGCGCGCAATGGGGGATTGGAAGTGGTGGGCGACCCGCGCCAACTCGCGGGCAAGGGAGAGACATGAAGCGGTCACTGATTTTACTTTTTGTCTATGTCTTTGTAGATGTGCTGGGCTTTAGCCTGATCCTGCCGCTGCTGCCGTATTATGCCAACACCTTTGGGGCCAGCGATACGGTGGTGGGGCTGCTGCTGGGGGCCAATGCCCTGACCCAGCTCATCGGCGCGCCGGTTATCGGTCGGCTCTCTGACCGCTACGGTCGGCGCCCCCTGCTGCTCGTCAGCCTGGCCGGCACCGTGGTCAGCTTTTTGCTGCTGGGCTGGGCTGGCTCGCTGGCGATGCTGTTCTTCAGCCGCGTCCTGGATGGCTTTTTGGGCGGCGACATCTCGCTGGCCCAGGCGTACATCAGCGACGTGACCGACGAAAAGAACCGCGCCCGGGGCCTGGGCATCATCGGGGCGGCGTTCGGGCTGGGGTTCATCTTTGGGCCGGCCATCGGGGGCACGCTGAGCGCCGGGGGCAACTATGGCCTGCCGGCCTTTGTCGCGGCCGGGCTGGCGGCGTTGAACCTGCTGGGCGTGTTCCTGTGGCTGCCGGAATCGCTGCCCCCGGCCAAGCGCGCGGCCATCGTTCAGAGCCCCAAGTCGGCGTTCACGCCCCGGGCGTTGTGGGAGGCGCTGAATCGCCGCTGTGTGGGGCCGCTGTTGCAGGTGCGCCTGATCTATGGCCTGGCCTTTACCATGTTCGAGACCATCTTTTCGCTCTTTGCCCTGCGCCAGTTGGGACTGGATGCCCAGGCCACCAGCTATGTCCTCACCTACGTGGGCGTGATCATTGTGCTGATCCAGGGCGGTGGCATTGGGCTGCTGACCAGGCGCTTTAACGACAAGCAGCTCATCTTTGGCGGGAGTGTCCTGGCGGCGTTTTCCCTCCTGGCGTGGGCTTTGACGCCCAACGTGTGGGTGTTGCTGATCGTGCTGGTGCCCCTGGCCCTAGCCTCCGGCGTGCTTAACGTGGTCATCAACAGCTCGTTGACCAAGTCGGTCTACCCGGAGGAGGTGGGCGGCATTTTGGGCCTTTCGGCAGCGCTGGGGAGCGTGGCGCGGGTGATATCGCCGGTGGTGGGCGGGTTCCTGCTGGGGCAGGTGAGCCCGGCGGCGCCGGGTATCCTGGGGGCCGTGCTCATGGCCTGGCTGATCGTGTTCATCTGGTGGCGAGTGCTGCATGTGCCGGACCTCGAGTGCCCGGAGCCGAGGGCCGTATGAGCCGCCTGAATCCGGCCAAGCTGCATGTCCAGTTTGCGCCGGGGACGACGCCCCAGGGGCCGGTCGTGCCGCGCTGCTATACCCTGACCCATTCCGATGCCACCGGTGACCTGTATCTCACGGTGGGCGCCGACCACGACCGCGAGCAGATCGCCGGGTGGTACACGCGCCTGATGCGGGACGAGGTGCTGGCGGATTGGCAGGTAGAGGACGAGGAAGCAGCGCTCCACGTACACTGCCACGTGAGCGGGGGGCTGGTGGCCGGGCCGGCCGGCTGGCGCTATGCCATCTTTCGGCAGGAACTGCCGCTGGTGCTGGAGGCGTTCCGCTTTGGCGACCAGGCCCTTTTTGCCGCGCACCCGACCCTCGACCAGTCGCCGGTCTGGGTGCATTTTCACGCCACCCAGGCCCAGTATAACCACGTCGAGTCGTGGGGCACGTTGGCGGATTATCGCCTGGTGGTTCCGGGCAATGACTCAAGCCAGGGTGAAGACCGTCCTCTCTAATCCCCCCGACTCCCTCCCCCCATATGCGTCAACTTAACGCCGCGAGCGGGGAGTGCGGCTTCTCAAAATCAGGCTGCGGTTATATAATGGCCTCTCCGTGACGGGTGCTACACCCCAGAGCACCTATTACGCCATAGGAGGCCCTGTCTCATGTCCG
>JAHJIN010000568.1 GCA_018823415.1 Chloroflexota bacterium
CGGATCTCCTCCGGTGTAAGTTGCAACGTGCCGTGCAGTAGGCGCTGCTTGAACAGGCCTCCAGCATTGATAGCCAACTGGCTCTGGGCCTGCGTAATCAACATCTGGAAAGGTATAGTCGTGAACAGAAGCAAGGCCCAGGCCCAAAGCCAGCCCCAGTCAAAATGACCGGTCAGCGCCCCCCACCCAATCACGGTCCATGCGAGTAGCGTGAGAACCTGAAGGATGATGTTGCCACCGATAAGCATGAACAATGCGCGGGGCAACCGAGCGCGGCGTGCTTGAAGCCATAGGCTTGCACCGGGCGATGGGCGTAGGAGCCAGCATCCCCGGATGCGAAAGGGACTCAGTTGGGCCTGCAGGATCGCTTCTCCGACGCGAACCCGGCGATGCTCCGGGACGCCAGCCCCAGTAAGGAACCGATCCGTCTGCGTCATGAAAGGAGCCTCGACGTCGTGGCACAGAGCGTCTCGCACCACCACCGGATGCACTCGCCGGATAGCCAAGTCTGGTCCCACGATAGATACCCGCCTGTGGCCGCCCTTGAGCAGAGCCAGAAATCGCCCATCGCCCTTGCAGAAACCATCTGGCAGGCGCAGGATGGCCGGGCCAGCGCTGCGCACCAACTGTCCCACTTGAGCATAAGGTGATTCTGTTGGCTCGGCTTCCAACCCCTGCCGATCGGCGACAGCCTCGATCCACCACCCGATGGCCTCATCATCCGCCGAGTCCAGGTTTCCTGGCAGGGGCGAAGCTTCCGCCGGCTGTGAGGAAATATCGCCCTTGCGGCCCAGGTACTCGATTGCCTCCCCCAGTCTTGCGGCGGGCCAAGCGAGGGCCTGAAGTGCTTGTTGATCGACGACGTCTCGGCTAAACATGGCGCCGGGTTTTCCTGTGAATCGCGGGAACCGTCTGGATAACGCGGGAGGTCAAAGACAAGTGCCCGTCTTTGTTCTCGACGGGCACTATGGAGCCTACCATGGCCAGGTCAGCCAATCAGGGAGGTCATCCCACCAATTCTTTACCGAGGCGGTGAAATCATCCGCCATGGCCACGACGTCATCCCACACTGTACCAGCCTTCAAGTCCGTTCTGACTTCCATGTTCACCTCCTGGTGATAGTCTAGCCTGTGGCCCTGGCGCGGTGCGGGCCACAGGGTTGTGAGAATATAATACACGAGCACCGTCAGCCTGTCAAGCTTTTCAGAAACCAGAAGAATAGTTCTCGCGCGCCACGGAGACAGGCCGTGGTTTGCAGTGCAAAGACCCGGCGCCTCTGGGCGCCGGGTCGGTAACGGCATTCAGTTACAACTGCATATGCAGCCATGTACCCGGCCACAGCGCTCGGCTAGGTGTAAAAGCCACTGCATCGGGTCCCGAGCCGTTTCGAGGTGCTCGCCACCAAAGGCTACGGACAATACGAGATGCTGCACATCAGTGAAGAGCAGCCGCAGGTGGGAGACTTGGTGAAGGAACCGCCCGCCACCAATCCTGACCGAACGTCCATGGCCATTGCATCAGGCCCGGAGGCCACTTCCAGATCTCGATCATCCAGTTGCGATTGCCGTGCGGACAGGGCTGTTGCCAACGCCTCGTCCCATTTCTTGATCAAATCACGGGTTGCCATATCGATTTACCTCCTTTCTTCGTTTCTATCTTGCTATCCATACGATCTTTCCGAACAACAACGAATGCGTACGTTGCTGCGTGAAATGCCGCACATGAAACCGGCATGTCCAGGCCAAGTATAGCAGATACCAAATCAGAAGTCAATACCACGCTGCAGTCTACAAGCGTATGATTCCCAACTGCCCCACCCAATTCCACCTCTATTATATACCATCCACAGGCTTTTTGCAGTGAAGCAGTTCACTCGCAGACAGTGAAATCGTTCACACTTTTTGTCTCGTCTTTCAATATCCGGTCCGATTCTCTAATCCCAAACGATCCAGGATCGTGATCCGCTGTCCCTCCAATCTGATCAGGCCTTGATCCCGCAGGTCACCCAATGCCTTGTTGACGCTCTCGCGCGTGGCACCTACCAGACCAGCCAGTTCGGCCTGGGTCAATTGTACCCCAATGTCGATCCCCTCCTCTGTGCCATAGCGCTCATCTAGCTCCAGGATCTTGGCTGCCACGCGATCCTGCACGCCCAGAAAAGCCAGCCCCTCGACATACGCGGTGGTATAGCGCAGGCGAGCACTCAACACCTTGATGATGCTCTGGGCCATTTCAGGATGAACGCCCAGGTGGCGCAAGAAATCATCTCGGTGCAGGGTCAGGGTCTCTGTTCGCTCAAGGGCCACGGCCCCGGCTGAACGAGGCAGGCCGTCGAGAATAGCCAACTCACCAAAGACATCGCCCGGGCCATAAACGTTGAACGAGATCTCTTGGCCGAACTCGCTGAGGATAAAAATGCGCACCTTGCCGGACTCGATGATGTACATGGTATCGCCGGGACTGTGTTTGTGAAAGATGACCATCCCTTTGCTAAAGGTGCGTTTCTCCAGGCTATCAGCCAGAACCCGCAGTTCCTGGTCTGACAGATCAGCAAAAAAGAGAACGCTTCGCAGCGCCGATGGCTTGGGCATTTGGATTTCCTCCCCTTTACCAGCCGATAAAGCCCGGCCTCATTCTATATCACAAATGAAGTTACTCCCACAACAGCACGCAGGGAAGCTGCCCCGGGTACGCCAGGCGCAGCAACTCGTAGCCGATGCCCGCTGCCCCCTGGAAAAAGCCCGGGCTGAATACCCCACGCGGCAGCATAGCGGCAAATCGGTATCCCTCACTCTGCTCTGCGCGAGCCACGACCTGTGCGGCATGGCGCCCGGCTTCCGCTGTCAATTCGGGACGAGCCAGTCGCGCTCCAGCCTCATACAGCACATCGACCCGGCCCATGTTGCCGCAACAGACGTGGTCGGAGTCATGTTGCTGGTGCGCCAGTGCCCGCTGCGTGGTTGCCAGGGCCACCTCAATGTCCCGGCGGACGGCCGGCGTATCCAGCATCGGCAGCCCTCCCAGCCGCGCCAGGCCAATGCCCGGCGCCCCGTGGCACCAGGCGAGTTGGAATCGCTGGACGCCGGGCTCAGCTTCGGACGGCCGGAGATCAGGCCAGTTGCCTTCTGATTCCACAAAGACGCTCGCCTCGTAGGCGATGGCTTCCTCTGCCGCCGCGCGAAACTCGGCCTGACCAGGAACCTGATGCGCCGCCAGGCGCAAGAGCGCGTAGGCGATACCCGCCGCACCGTGGGCAAAGCCGGTCAGCAATGCCTCTCCCATAGTCGCCCAGGCGCGCGGCCCACGGGCGCTAGCCACGCGCGCGGTCAGGAGATGCCGGCCACAGTCCACCGCTCGCTCCAGGGCAAAGGACTCCTGCGTGGCTTCATACACCGTCAGCAGACCCAGGATGGCCCCGGCTGCGCCGCCGATGATGTCCAGCACCTTGTCATCGGCGATGTGGTCCGGCGTCAGCAGGTGCGCCGCAGCCACTGCTTCGTCCAGCAGTGCCGGCTCGTCCAGGAACTGACTCAGTCGCACCAAGGCATACAACACCGAGCCCAGGCCCGCCGCACCGCCGATCCCCAGCCATTCGAGTATGCGCTGGCCGGATTCCGCTCGCCGCAACTCGTTGCGCGCGGGTTGCAAGGCGGCCAGGCATAACTCACGGTGACCGGCCCCGGCGCTTGCCCCCACGGATTCCAGCGCCGCCAGGAACAGGGCGATCCCGGTCAGGCCATCGTAAAGATGGAGACCCAGGTGGCCCAACTGAAAGCGCTCCGCCTGGGGCACATACAGGGGCGCGATCCAGGTGGCGCTGCCGTCTGTTCCCCGGATCGCCCGCGCGTCCAGCTCCTTCGCCAGGGCCACTGCCTGCGCCACGAGCGCCTCCGTTGCCAGTGGCGCCGCATCCTGGTGGCTAGTTGCCTCTGCCCGTGTCTCGGGTAGTGACTTGTGGCCCTCATCCGCGATCCGGGCGTGCAAAGCTACCTGGATCAGGCCGGATTGCCGGGCCATGTCGGCCTGATCCAGGCCCTTTACGCGCCCGACTACCCGGTCAAAACTTGGGCCAACGAAATAGGCCGGCACCTCACCCTGGCCTTCCAGGATCAGGGCGTCGTCATCCACGCGGCCGGTAAAGAGGGGGATGTCGAGCTGCTGTATCGCGTGACGCTCGGCGCGCAGGATCGGCCAGGTGCTGGGCTTGACGTCGCCCTCGCCCCGGAGGTGGGCGCGCGCCAGTGTCTCCAGGGCGATACCATAGTCGGCTCCGTCGCGCAGATGACGAGGTTGCGACGCTTGATACAGGATCAATTCGTATATCCGGGTAGGCCGGAATACGAAACGTACCGTCTGCCCCCGGAACGCTTCCAGCGGCCCATCCTGCGCCAACAGCGCCGGGCGATGCGCCCTCAAGAACTCGTACATCGCCTCAAAGCCTGCCCGCACCGCCTCTGCGTGCTCGTCCAGGCGCACCGGGGTATCGCCCAGGCGCGGGATATTGGATCGCGTGGGGATGCGGGCCGGTTTGAACACCAGCTTCATATGATCCGTGTTGACGTGGGTCCATTGGGCCACACGGTAGGGGATGAGTTGATTCCCATAGCCGCCCAGTCCGCTGACGTCATACGCGATCTGCCCGTCCTGGCGTAGCTCCCAACTGGGCAACAGGCCGGTGCGAAGGACCGAATGGTCCAGTTGCTCGTAGGCCTGGAACTGGGCCGTGTCCCGCACGTCCGCCAGCTTTTCCACCAACCGCACGCGGTGGTGCAGCAGGGTCTCGTTGTCGATGAGGACCGGGTACTCACCGCAGGCGACGAGGTTTTCCTCGTGGCAGTCTGTGCCTTCCAGCACATACATCAGGCAGAGCAAGGCCCCGGCCCGTTGGTAGTAACGCGCCACGGCGGCCTCGTCAGCGCAGGGCGCAGGGACCGCAAACTCGACCCAGCCGTAGGTGCCGCGATTCAGGACCCGGAGCACCTTCATGTCCAGCGGCGCGCCGCGCTCGTTCAACCACGCCAGCAGGTGGTTATAGGCGGCCTCGGTGCCCAGGTCCTTGGGCTTGTATACCAGGCGCCGGCCGGACCCGAAGGTCAACGCGACCACGCCACGCCCGCCTCGGTGCGGGTCAGAGAGGCCCGGTGCCAGGTCCGCCACCAGACCCAGGACCGCCCCATCCCCGAATGTGTCGGCGATGGCGGGCCAGTCTGCCGCCAGCCGCTGGAGGAACTCGACGTGGGCCTCAGTCCACAGGTGGGTCAGGGTGGCCAGCTTGCGCGCCAGGACCGGGTATTTCTGGAAGAGGGTGACTAGCCCCCCGGCCTGCATACGCCGGGCGAAATCTCGATACAGGGTATCCGACCCCGGCGGCAAAAAGCTCGCCAACGGCCCCATGCCCTTGGTGCGAGCAACCTGGAACTCGGCGTACAGGGTCTGCGACGCGGCGTCCACCAGCCGGGCCAGCAGGCCCCGTTCCAGCGCAGTCTGGGCCTCGGTCGTTAGCAACTCGGAGGCCATCGCCGGCGCGACCAGGCGTTGCTGGAACACGTGGACAAAGGGGATGTGCAGGTCTTCAAAAGGTAGCCGCTTGTCCGGCCTCAGGAGACCGGCCCGATCCTGGAAATCGGATTGGGCTTGCGCCAGCACCTCGCCCAGGGTCTCGACCCAGGGGGGCAGCGGGGCCTCTGCCGGCAGTTGCACCGGCCCCACGGCGCGCGCGGCGGCGGCCCCGTCGGCCTCATCCAGCCCTTCCCACGCCAGGAAGCGGCGCAGGGTTTCCGGCTGACCGCCGGCGGACAGGGACCGGGCCCACGCATCCAGCCGTGCCTGAACCAGGGCCGGGTCCGCCGGGGCTGTGGGCACCCAGGGCTCTGCCAGCCGCTCCCAGATCGTGCTGGCCCGGGCCGCGATCTGCCGCAGCGCCGTTGACCGGTCCGGGGCATTCGTCGTCATGCGGTCTCCTGTGCAGGATACACGATAGCGAGGGCATGGCGTGTTCACCATGCCCTCGCGCGATCGGATAACTGTTGGGTGCAGGGACTATTCCCCGCACAGGCGCTCTCAGGTGCCGATGGTGGGGCAAGTGCTGTTACAGTAGCTGCCCAGGGCCACCTCATCGGTGTTGGTCTTGCAGCCGCCCAGCACGGCTTCCGTGGGCACCAGCTTGACCTGTACGATCTCGGGCCGCTGATAGGGTTTCTTTTGCGCGATCATGCTTGCTCCTTTCTCCTGCTAAAGGTTGGCGATTTGACAATCGAGGGTAGTGGCGTGGTGGTACATCTCATTGCGCCGCTACCGTTAGGACAGCGTCTTGCGCCTCGCGTTCCAGTAGAGCAGCACCACGCCGCAGATACTCAGACCCAGCACCACGGCGACGTACGGCGCGGTCGTGGAACTGCCGCCCATGAACTCGAGGAACACCGAAGTGGTGGGGCTATACGGCGTGGAAAAGTTGACGGTCTTTTCGCCGGTGCCCGCCGTGATGCGAGCCTGCATATTCCCCTGCCACTGGGGATAGCCCTTGGGCGGCCGCTGGACCTCCCAGTAGAGGCATATGTTCGAGTTGGGCCAGGGCCCATCCGCGTTGCCATCGCAATCCTGGTCGCAGTTGAGGATCAGCTCGGCCGTGACTTCGTACCAGACGTTCCCACTAGGACCGGAGGGAGGGGGATCGACCTCTACGTTCACGTTGATGACGCGCGCGTCGCACCACGTCACTTCCGTGATCCAGTACGTGGGCGGCGCGACGGCGTCGTCGCCGGTGGCACCCTCGGTATACTCGTTGTCCCCGTCGCGGTCGCACTCGTAGACCTTGAAGGGACTACCACCCTTGCCACTGCCGCCATAGAACATGAACCCCCACTCCCCGGTGGTATCCGTCATGTACGCACCCACCTCCACATAGCTGGCCCAGGGCGTGCTGGTTGACTCTGTGGGCGCTACAGGGTAGCACGGATTATACACGTCGCCCGGCGGGAGGGGCCCCCCCAGAAAGTCGTCAGGCCAGACCTCACCGCTGGGTTGAAGCTCCGCGAAAAATGACTGCCAGCCACCGGACCCATCAAACTGGCCATCCTGGGGAATGACCTGCAGGCCATTCGCGTACATGTTGGCGCCGGAGGCATAGTCCCACGTTTTCATGACGTTCACGACATCAAGGCTGGCATACGTGGTATCTGCCGCGATCAGCATCAGGCACATCAGGACACCCAGGGCCACGCAGACCGTGAACACGCTTCTATATTTGATCTTCATCGTTACCTCCTTGATCTCCCTCGTAAATAGGCTTGTTGAGTGAGTCGCCCCACGCGTCAATTTTCGTTCTCGCGGGGTGCGCAGGCGCGTGGGAGCCTCCTCAGATGATAAAAGCCAAAGCGACATCTATACAAATGACCGCTCTGGGGAACGCGGAATTCCGTAATACCAACACCTCCTCTCTAGCGGTCATCCCGCAAATCACGCCTCCAAGGTACACTCGATTGATTGCCTGCTCCCATTACACGACACATTGAAAAAGGATGTCAAGGTCGTTGAGACAAGAGAACAAGGGCATTACGTACCCGACAAGGCCGAGTCCGCCACGTTATTATGACCCCTGTATATTATAACGTACCACAAGGATAAAAGTTAGCAGTTGTCCGTTAAAAGTGAAATCGGTCACACGGGCACGTCACTCCGTGTCGCCATCTGTCGGTGGCATGGGCAACACCAGGTGTACCTCTGTGGGGGTCTGCTCGTGCACATGGATATTGACCTCATCCGGGAGCACTACTCCCAGAGCTCGCTCGATGACGGCCTTGGGATTGGCCAGCAACTCTCGTTTGAAGGCGTCGTCATGCCAGGCGCGGTTGATCAACTCGTGCAAATCCATGTGTCCTCCTATGTCTGCTCACTCAACTGTCCGTCCTCCAGCCACAGCCGTCGCCAGTCTGCGCCCTCCCACAGGCCCCGGCGCACCGCGTTTTCTGCCTCCAGCAACGCCCGGTAGCGCGAGTCCGGCCGCGCGGCGAGGACATCGGGTGGGGCGTCCTCCACGATACGGCCTTCTTCGACCACCACCACCCGCTCGAAATCCTGCGTCTCGCCCACATCGTGGGTGACGCAGATCAGGGTGACGTCTCGCCAGTTCTGACGTGCGTCGGCCAGCAACTGGCGACGTTTCGGCCGGTCAAGTCCTCGGAACGGCTCGTCGAGGAGTGCCAACCGCGCATGGGGCCGCAGCAACGCTCGGCCCAGGCGTACACGCTGCCCCTCGCCGCCGGAAACCAGACCACCACTCTCACCGAGAACGGTTTGCAGCCCGCTGGGCAACCGCTCCAGCACCCCGAACAGGTCAGCGCCTTCGATGGCCTGGCCGATGGGCGTCGCCGCACCGAGGTCCTGGCGTTCCACTCCGTAGTATAGATTATCCAGCAAGGTGCGATTCCAGAGCTGCACTTCTGGGTCTACCCAGGCGGTCTCCTGGCGCAGGGTCTGCAGGCGCTCTCCGCGCAGGGGCACGCCGTCTACCAGGATACGGCCGGCCGCCGGCCGGTGCCAACCCAACAAAAGCCCCACCAGCGTGGTCTTGCCGGCGCCCGATGGCCCCACGATGGCCACGTGCTCGCCGGCCCGAAGCGTCAGATCGACGCCGGTCAGGATGGTGTGCCCGCTGAGTTGCACCGTCACATTCTCCAGGGTGATGGCAACTCCCGACGCCCGAGAGGGCTGCGGCTCGACGGCTGGAGACATATCCGGGACCGCCGGTCCCTCGTCTTCGACCTCGTCCGGTGCACCCAGAGGTTCAAGCAGCCGGAGCAAGCTGTTGCGCTGGATGGGATACTGCTGGGCGGTTTCTGCCAGTGCCTGTCCCAGGGCCGGGAGGCTGAGCGTCCAATAGAACAACAAGAGCACACCACTGGCCTCGCCTCCCTGGGCCACATAGTTGAACAGGATCCAGATGGCGAATCCAGAACTCACCAGGGCACCCACTGCCTGAACGATTATCTCGACGCGGTAGAAATCCAGGCCGGCACGCACCCATTCCACCAGCAGACCCTCGTGCTCGCGCCGGAGGGCACGTTCCGCGCCATGCGTGCGGATCGGGATGAGACCCAGCAGAGCGTCCAGGTAAAAGCGGCTCAGAGCCCCCAGGTGGGTGCGGAGGCGCGAGTCCTGCTCGGCCAAAAGTGGTTGGGTGACAAACGACATGCTGATGGCGAACACGGTAGCCAGGATGGCAATGGGCGCGCTCCGTGGTTCCAGCCAGATGACGCCAGCGGCGGTCAGGATGATCTGAAAAAGCTGCCGAAGAAAGTTGACTCCCAATATCGGCAGGGTGCGCAATTGGCGGAGGCCGTGGGCGCGGTGGGTCATGTCTGACATCAGCCGGCTGCGAAAGTAACGATCACCCAGACGCGGGATCTTGGACAGAAAAGCGATCCGTAGGCGCGTCTCCAGCCGGCGTCCCAGGCGTAGTACCGTCGCTGTAATGGGCAGTTCGAGGAGGAGAAAGGCGACGGCAAACGCTATCAAGATCCCCATCATCTCCACGCGCTGCCCCACGAGGCCCAGGCTGCTGCCAATGCTCATGATCCCCCGCAGCAACAATGCCTCGATGATCACGCCGGCGGCAGCCAAGGCCAGGGCCACTATCAGCACGGTTGGGGTCAGCAGGCCATCCTCGCGCAAGGCATGCAAGACCTCTAGCTCCGGCCGGGCCGGCGGTTCTTTCAAGGCGGCCACCAGTTCGGGCGAGAGCGGGGTGGGCGCTGCGACGGGTAACTCGGCAGTCTCGGCCTGGGCGACCTCTCGCGGCCCCAGCACACGCACCAACACAACGCCACGCATGAGGACCCGTTCCTCCGAGCCAGGATCCTCAGACAGCGGGTAGACGGACCAGTAGGACGGGGGGATAGTTGCGCTCTTGCCCGGCTGCTCCTGCCGGGCTTGGTGGAAGAACCGGTCGAGCAATTCGCCAGCCTCGGCACCCCGTTCCAATGCGCCGGCGTCTGTAACGGTAGAGACGATACGGATAGCTGCGTCCAGTGTAGCCAGCGAGTACCAGCCGGGATCCTGCAGGGCGGTGTCAAAAAGCTGCTCTATCTCTGGCTCTTCTATTCTCAGGTCAGCCAGTCGCCGGCGCAGCGGGCCACAGAACCCCTCCGTGCCGGCCCACTCACGCCAGGCGCTAGCTGAAACGGGATGCGTGTGGATATACACCTCGTCCATGAAGCGGCGGCCGGTGAGCCAGCGCCGGCCCGTGGCCGGGTCCATCACCTGTACAAAGGGGCCGTGCAGGCTCCAGACGACCACAAAATGGGAAATACCGCTGGGTAGACGAACGACGACGATGGCCGGCAGATTCTGGAACCCCGGCAGCAACAGATGATCGGTTGGGATCATGATCTGCTTGGCCACCAGCCCCAGTTGCACCGCCACATCTTCTATCGTGTCAATAGAGGTCCCATCTATGTCAGTCTGGCAGGCTTCACGCAGGCGTCCGTAACTGACCGGGATACCCAGTCCTTCGAGAAGGCATTTCAGGGTGGCCGGGCCGCAGTCCATGCCCGAAGTCTGAACGACCTCGGGCACGAAAAAGCGCCGCTTTGGCAGAGGAGGGTCAAAGAATGTCGACATGTGCTCAAGGGTTCCGGGGACTGGTGGAGACTGGTGGTGTGTCGAGAAGCTGTCCAGACGCTCGCAGGATCAGGGCCGCTGGCGAGAGATACTCAACCTCGATCTCCACCCGGCCCGTCGGGTTATCCTGGAAAGGCACTCGCGAAACGGCCTCGGGCAAGGGGTAAAGTGCCACCTGGCCCTTCTTATCTGGAGCCTGGCTGGTGACGGTCATGACAATGGCCGGGATCGGCCCCGCTTCCTCGTCTTGGGCAGCGACATCGAACCGCAGAAGGGCGGACTGTCCCTGGCGGACGCGCTTCAATGCTTCCGGGGCAAAGTCTGCCACAATCAACCCCTCATTCGTCACGCGCACGATCTGCCCGGTTTCATACAGCGTGATCTGGGCGAAAAAGAACCAGGCTGCCCAGGCCGTGAACAACAAGCCGGCAATGACCAGACCTGCCAACGAGAGGCGAAAGTCATCAGCCTGGAGCGAGCGTATAGAACGTGAGAAGGGGATGGCCATAGGGAAAAACCTCCAGCCATTGTTTCTATCAAACCCACCGATTGGTTATATTCTAGCACAAAGCAGGGAGGAGGGCAAGCTTGAGGGAAATGCAAAGGAATAGATTACGTGCGAGTTTGTGAGAATACCTCCGTGGGCCATAGCGAATCCGGCACGGGGCGGGTTGCGTGGTTGAGACAAGGCCTGGACATCTGGTTCCACGAGAGGGTGGGCGATTCGGTGACGTGGTGTAGAATGTAACACAAGCCTTCCGCCGCGTGGCGCTCATGAATCGAGCACCAGCCGGGCAGTGAAAAGCAGCCCAGTTTCCCGGTTGTGCCCACCACTACCAACGTTGGTGGCAACATGATCACGCCTGGGAGCGCTACGATTACACGTACAAAGAGGAAGAGCTGGCCGAATGGGTGCCCAAAATCCAGGAGATGGCCCAGCAGAGCGAGCAGGTGTACCTGTTCGCCAACAACCAC
>JAHJIN010000569.1 GCA_018823415.1 Chloroflexota bacterium
AGGGTTCTGGCTTTAGGGTCTGGTATATGGCCTGGCTTTAGCTACGGAGTGGTACAGGGCTAAAGCCAGGTCATCCCCACCATAATCCAATCGGTGTTTAGATTTTGACCTCATCGCCGCCGCTCCAACAGCACCGCCGCTGCAATGTCCCCGGCCCCCATGTCCAGGACCTGGGGTCAGTCGTGGATGCTGCCATCGGGCATGGTGGCCACTTCCAAGTTGGCCATGTGCAGGTTGGCCCCGGCCAGGGTAGCCCCTTCCAGATTGGCCATGCGCAGGTTGGCCTCTTCCAGATTGGCCCCTTCCAGGTTGGCCATGCGCAGAGTAGCCAAGCGCAGGTCAGCCTTGAACAGGCAGGCCGCGCTCAGGTTGACCTCCCACAGGATGGACCCGATCAGGGCGGCCCCGCGAAAATATCGCTCGCCGGCCTGGTATCGTCGGATCAGCTCTGTTGTGTTCATGAGGGTCCTCCGGCTGGGTGATATAGCGTTCCTGGCGGTCCGGGCCATGGTCATGACCGGCGCCGTCTGGTCATCGACAAACCTCAAGCTCAGTCAGGAGAGCAATAATCTTCCGAGCAGCCACCTGGCGCAAAAGCCCATCACCGGGCCCATTTTGCACCAAACTAGGAGTTCCTAATAGGAGTTCCGTAGGATTTCCTACTAGGAACTCCTAGCCAACCCCTGAAAACGCGCTCAGAAGCCCTCCCAGCGTTTTTCGGCCAGATTTGGCCCGGCCCCGGCGATTGGCCCAAAACCGCTCAAAACATGGCCGGCTACGGCTCTTCAGGCGTCCAGGAGGCCTCCGCATCGCCTTCCCACTCGCCGCGCTGCACAGCGGCCAGGGCCTGGGCGAACACCCGCGTGGCAAACTCGGAGAGGCCCAGCCCTTGCTGCTCGGCCGCGGCGCGGATCGCGTCCGGCCACGTCGAGTCCGGGAACGTAAAGCTCACCATGCGCCGCTTGCGGTTGCGCTCGTGCGGCGTGATGCGGGTCCGCCGTGGCCGCCGGATCTGCCCGGCGGTATAGTCGGTGACCGGCTCGGGGCTTTTCGGCCGCGCAAAGGGGTCGCGTCGTTCGGTCTTGTCACTCATCCGTCACCCCCGCTACCACTGCCCCATATTCCTGGGCGGCCCGGCTCTCCGGCGCGTGTTCAAAGATGGTCCGCCCCAACGCGGCGCACTCGCGCAAGATGGTCGCCCGATGAATCGGCCCCAGGACCGCATTGGGGAAGGCCTCATGCAACCGGGCCAGATTGGACTTGCTTTCCCGGGTCACCTCGTCGTAGAACGTGGGTAACACCCGCACCACCGGGGGGCTGGGCCGTTGCAAGGCATCCAACGTGTTGAGCACCTCGGCCACCCCCTCCAGCGCCAAAAAGTCCAGCGCGGCCGGCAGGATCAACGGGTCGGCGGCATAGAGGGCATTGGCCTGGAGCACGCCCACGGCGGGGGCCGTGTCCATGACCACGTAATGCAGCCGCACCGAATCAACCACCGGGCTGGCAAAGAGCTGGGTCAATATATCCTTGCGCCGCCCTTCCGCCGTCAACACCACCTGGGCCGTCTCGGTGCGCTTGTTGCCCGGCAGCACCCACAGCCCTTCCCGCTCGGTGCTGCGCACCACGTCCCGCAACCGGGAGTTGCTGACCAAATAGTTGAACACCCCCGGCTCCTGGGCTAGGCCCAAGAGAGACGCGCACTGGCCCTGCGGGTCCAGGTCCACCAGCAGCACGTTATAGTTCTGGCGGGCCAGGCCATGCGCCAACGTGACGGCGGTAGTGGTCTTGCCGACCCCGCCTTTTTGATTTGCCACCGTGATCACGACCAGGTTGCCCATATTCTTCTCCTACGTCCAGCTCCGGGTAGCCATTGTCAGCCTCCGACCGGCCGGCGCCACTCTGCTTGGGAAGCGTTTATTTCCCAAGCAACCTACAACTTGCTCAGGGCGTCCAGCGCTGCGGCCGCGTCGGCCGGTTCATCGGGCCAATCACGGGGCGCTGCGCCGGCGGGAGCGTCGCCGGCCACCACAACGCCCCGGGCCAGTTTGCGTTCCACTTCCTTGATGGCCTGATAGACATCGCCCAGGGTCAAATCGCCGCGCGCCAGGCCCACGCGCAGAGTGTCCCGGATCATCGCCGACTTTTGACGCCGGGGCAGCGCCGCCAGCCAGCGCACCAGGTCCCGATCCGTCTCGCTGTCCAGGGTAAAGCTCACCGTCACCGTGGCCACGTCGCCGCCTCTCCGCTATTCGCGGGCCAGGCGCTGGGCAAAGCGCCAGTACCCCCGCGCATTGGCAAACACGGGATCAGGCACCACCCGCGCAAAGTCGGGCCGGCCAGCCACCCGATTAAACTGCGGCGCAATGTAGGGGCCCAACAGGAGCGCGCCGCCGCCGGCGATGAGGATCGCGTCCAGGCCGGCGCCGCCGTTCCACATCTCGGAAGCCGCCGCCATGACCTGGTCGGCCATGGGCTCCAGGGTCTTGTTCACCTCGGCGGTGAGGTCCACCGGCTGCCCATAGTATTTCACCTGGCGCGCAATCACCGCCTCGATAATCTCATGGTCGCGGATGTCCAGATCGGGGCACTCATTGGACAGATAGCGCCGCACGCTGCGCACCATGTCCCAGGCCCCCACGTTCACACTGTCCGTCTCGGCCGAGATCTCGGCCAAGCGGTTGACGCTCAGCAAATTCGTGGTCTTGCCCCCGATGTCCACCACGCCCACCTTGCCCGTCGCCAGGGCCTGGTCCACAATCGCGCCCCGATCATCCAAGCACACGGAGAGCAAAGTCCCAAAAGGCTGCGGGATCACGTGCGCTTCTGTGACTTTGAACATCTGGGCACGCCGGTTGGGACGCTTGGTGCGATGGTCCCCCAGCAGCCGGTCCCTGACCTTGACCTTGTCCCCCTCGAAAAAGGCCACCGGCAGGCCGGTCACAATGCGGAACTCGACCACCGTGGCCTCGGTCAGCTCGGTTAGCGCGGCCAGGAACAACGTACGCCACTCGTCGCTGTCTACCCAATCCCGATCCTCTCGCCGG
>JAHJIN010000570.1 GCA_018823415.1 Chloroflexota bacterium
CCGTCCAGATCGGACGGCGGTGTGGCCCACCAGGGGGTCTGGCCGGGCTGCTCGGAAGGCTCTGGCTCTGGCGGCTCGGGCAGGTCCGTGGCGTCCGGGATATTGCCTACTATCAAGTCTTCTGCGCAGCCGAATCCTGGGGGTTCTGTGGCCCACCAGGGGGTTTGCCCCGGCTGCAGGGCTTCGTCCGCTGGTGGTTTCAGAACCTTCATAGGTCCTCCTGTCTGTCATATCATCAAGGTTGAACAGTCAACGAGACTCGGCGGCCCGGCGAATCGCCAACTCGGCGCCGCCTGGCCCCAGGTCAACGATCAGCAAGGTCACCTGGGCGGCCAGACCGCCGTTGTTAACGGCCGCCGCCTGGTCAGCGAACAGCTCGTGGACGGCGTCGTCTGGATCGTCTGTCACCACGCCCGACTGAGCGACCACCGCGGCCGCCAGACCGTCGTTGTTGACGGCCGCCGCCCGGGCGGCAAACAGCTCGTGGACGGTCTCGTCCAGATCGCCTTCCCCCACGCCCAGCTCAGCGCACAGGCCGAGCAAGGCAGTCAGGTGGGGCGCTGCCATGGGCTCGCCATCCCATCTTGGGGAGGCCTCGCTGCCCTTGTCGTCGTCGAGGTCGATGTACCACTGACCATGCTCTTGCCAGGCCACGGCCGCAAAGGCCGCCTGGCTGCGAAACGTCACGCGGCCGAGAACTTGGCCCCTGACGGTCTCAGGTATCTGGTCCACGTCCAGGGCCACGGCGATCCGTTCGGCGATGGCCCGGATCTCGTCCGGGTCCCGAAAACACTGACCGCGCTCGGCCACTATCTCGCCCGATTCTGGGTCCACCACGTCGGCCCGGCAGACCAGGACCGAATAGGCGTCTGGTTGCGTCGCGCTATATGGTGGTCCCGATAGCATGGGGCACCTCCTGCTCAAACAGCGGCAAGCCGCTGAACTCGTGGGCCGGCACTGGCGCGCCAGCCGGCCGGGCCGCGTTATCAGCGCGGGCCTCGGCCATCGCCGCCAGGATCCAACCCCCAAAGGTCTGGGCATCTACCGGCACACCCAGGCGGGTGCCAAAGGTGGCCTTGACCAGCACGCGGCTGTACAGCGTGCCGACCTCGCTGCGGACCTGGGCCTCGTCGTAGACGTCCAGCCCATGGCCAAAGCCGCGGGCGATGTAGCGCCAGACCTCCACCGGCCGTTCGGCATAAGCCGGCCAAGCGATCGGGTTGTTCTGGGCCACGGCGGCTACAAACGCCTCTAGATATTCGTGAAAGGTCATAGGCATGGCAACTGCTCCTGGGCCGGGCAGAGGAAAAACCCCTCCGGCTCCCAGGCGATCGCATAACCCGGTCGGGTCTGGACCCATTCCTGCAGGCGCTGGTAGCGGTCCTCATGCTCTTGCAGCTGGCGCTGCTGGCGCTGGGCCACCCCGCGCAGTTCGTCCTCGGACGAGACGGGGATGGTCGCCAGCGTGTCCACGGTGACGTCGCGGATGACATCCTCGACGACGACCAGCACGCTCAGGTTTGCCGAGCGGTAGCCGTCGCCCTTGGTCACCACGTCCACGCGCCGCGTGCCCGCCGGCCAGCGCCGGATGGTGCGGCCGGCCAACGGTTCCAGGCGCTCGTAGGTCACGTGGCCCATCTCGACCAGGGCCTCCAGGACGGCCAGCGCCGCCTCGTCGGTGACCAGGATCTCGGGCACGTCTTGCTGCTGCCGGGCGTACTTGACCGCGGCGTCCTCGTACCGCAACGCCTCGTCCAGCAGTTCGTGGGTGTGCGGCCCGGGCACGGCGACGTACTCGTGCCAGTTGACGGGGCCACTGAACTCGGCCCAGGCCTGGACGGCCAATTGCAGTTCCACGGCCGTGTTCATCCAGTCCAGGATGCCGCCAAAGCTGCGGCCCCAGTGCCAGAGCTGCCAGGCGTCCAGCAGCCGGTCGCGTTCGGCCTGCCGGTAGGCGGTTTCCACGCCGGCCAGCAGATCCTGCTTGATCTCAACGCCCCACAGCCCGGCCAGCGGGTGCGGCGCGTGGGCCTCATCCTCGCCGTTGGCGTAAAAGCCATACGGCCGGGTGTGTTCGACCCAACGGGACCGCCCCCAGGTTTCGAGGCCCCGGGCGGCGTAAAAACCAGCCATGTACTCACGGTTGAGCGGGCCACTTTCGAGGTTGCTGCCGGCAAAGTACAGCAGGTGCGCCGGCCCCACGCCGGTCACCTCCAGGAGCTTGGCAGCCAGGGCGGCCACGTTCGCGTCATAGTCGCGATAGCCATCGGCGTCCGGGCGGTACACGATGGGCGCTCCAATGAGGCCCTCGGTCCAGTCCCGGTCCAGATCCTCGATGGCCTGACGCTTTTCCAACCAGGCGGCCAGCCCTGCAGCGGTAAACTCTTGCAAGCGCAGTACCCCGTGCGCGCCTTCGGACGGGCAACTGTGGCCGATTTCGGCGACCCAGTGCCGTTCGTATTCGCCCACGACACAGAACAGGTAGCCCACAGCCGTACCGTAACACTTGCGCACGCGCAAGGGACGGCCTTCATGCTCGATGACGGCGCCCGGGTCCACCGGGTACGGAAAGTCATCGAGCCTCACATAGGGATACACAGTAAAAGCCAATTTCGTCTCTGACCAACACATTGCCTTGCCTCCTTCTGTTTTGATAGTGGAGGCGACTATACCCCGGACCGGGGCCATAGTCGCCCCGGTTCAGGATCAGGTTGGTGTCTCTAATGTACGTACAGGCTCTCCCACTCGTCGTATCCGGCCGCGCGGGCCTGTGTCGCGCAGTCGGCGCACCGGATGACGTGGAGCTGAAACCGCCACCGGGCGTCAGAGTGACGCTGGATGACGGCCTCGCAGTCCACGCACCGTTGGGGCAGGGCTTCCTCGTCTGACAGGCCAGCCAGCAGCGTGGCGCCTGCGTTCGATAGGCCCAGACGCTGCGCTCTATTCGGGTCCATCGTCTTCACTCTGCACATTCAGGACCTCGATGACCTCGTCTCCTATGCCATCGTGCTCGTGCTCATCGTATGCCACCTCGCCGTTCTTGATCTTGCCGATGGCCTCGTCCAAGGTATCAGCCCGGACTGTGTACTGGGCTGTGACGGGCCATTTCTCAAACGTTCTGACTGTAAATACTGGCATCGTTTCCTCCTCATGTTAATGTGGAGGCAGCTACCACCCCTGGCCGGGGCCGGCTGCCCCGGTAAAGATGTAGCTAGAACAGGTCCAGTTGCCGGGCCGGCTGCACCTGGTGGACGGCCGGATAGATCGCGCTCGGCTCGTCCGTTGGGCAATGGGCCAGATAGTCCTGGACGGCTTTTTTGAGCCGCTCGTATTCGTTGTAGCCCACGGACACCCGGTTAGCGGGGTCCATAAAGATGATGGGATTGGTCACGATGGGCAGCGCTGCCCTGAACACGTCCAGGAGCGCGTTGGCCCGGGCTGCCCACAGTCTGGCTTCGTCGTCGCTCATGGCGCACCGCCTTGACCTGCGAACAGGTCGAGCTGCTGCGTACCAGGTGGCGGGACACTACCAGTCGCCCCCTGCCGGGGCTGGCGTTTCTGGGCCGACGTGCGCGAGGTGGTGGCGGTGGGCCAAGTCTCGGGCCGCGGATGCCGGGCCTCGAACTCCTGGCACCAGGCCACGACCTGGCGCAGCACGACCACGAGCGCGTGATCACCCCGCAGTTGTGCATGGCGGC
>JAHJIN010000571.1 GCA_018823415.1 Chloroflexota bacterium
ACTACCGGTCAGGCGGACTGGTATCGCGCAGAAAGGAGTAGCCTGTCATGTCCACCGCACCACTCAACCCCACCCGGTTCATCGGCCTAGACACACACAAGCACTATCTGGTAGCCTGCGGGGTAGACCCCCAGCTCAACCCAGTCCTGGGCCCGCAGCGCGTCCGCTTTTCGCACCTGGGACCGTGGATGCGCCGCACTCTGACGCCCCAGGACGCAGTGGCCCTGGAGATGACCACCAACGCCTTCCAACTGTACGACGACCTGGCCCCCCACGTGCACTCGGTCACCCTGGCGCACCCACCGCACGTGGACCTCATCACTCGGGCCCAAGTGACCACGGCAAGGCCCTGGCGTTGTGACGGACAACATCGCCGCCTTGACCCTGGCCCGGCTGCACGCCGTGGGGCTGCTGCCGCCGGTCTGGGTGCCTCCACCCGCCATCCGCGACCTGCGGGCCCTGGTTTCGCAGCGGACCAAGATGGTGCGCCTGGCCACGCAGGCCAAGAACCGCCTGCACGCCGCGCTGCATCGCCATCACCTGGCGACGCCAGAGGGGGACCTCTTTGCCGCAGACCAGCGCGACTGGTGGCTCAAGCTGGATCTGGGGCTGGCCGAGGACGCCCGCATCCAATGCGACCTGGACACGTTGGCCTTCGCCCAGGCCCAGACAGCCCAGTTGGCGGAGACCCTGACGGCGCTGGCAGCCCAGGATGAGCGCGTGGTGCTGCTGATCCAGTTGCCGGGCGTGGGATTGATCACGGCGCTGACCCTGTTGGCCGCCATCGGCGACATCAGTCGCTTTCCGGCAGCCAAGCACCTGGTGGGCTACGCGGGCCTGGGCGCGCGGGTACATGATAGCGGCCAGACCCGCCGCACCGGGCGGATCACCAAGGCGGGCCGCCGCGACATCCGCTTTGTGATCGTCGAGGCAGCCCACGCGGCCTGCCGTTCGCACCCGCACTGGAAGAAAGAACTGGCTCGCCTGGAACCGCGCCTGGGCTACAACAAGGCCATCGTGGCCATCGCCCGCAAGCTCCTGGTGGCGGTGTGGCACGTGCTCACCGAGGAAACCGCTGACCGCTTTGCTGTCCCTGAGCTGGTGGCCCGCAAGCTGCTGCACCACGCCTACACCCTGGGCCAGGCCCACCGCCCGGCGGATCAGACCACGGGGGAGTACGTGCGCCAGCAGCTCGACCGCCTGGGCCTGGGAGCCAACCTGTCAGCCATTCGCTGGGGACCCAGCCGCACCGTGGCGCTGCCAGCGTCCAGCCTGGCCCCAGCGGGAGCTTGAGCCCTGGTTACCCGGGACTGATGCGCTGCCCGTGATGTTCCGTTGAGTGACCCACAACCCTCGCCAAATGTGACTGCGAGTGGTTGCATTTCCGCACGTCTATTGGCCTGGCCTGTTGCTGGTGGACGGTTGGGCCAGGGGTGACGCGGACATTTGTGGGCGCAGCCCACCCTACCCGCTGAATCAGTAAGTACCAGACATGCGACGTCTCCAACCCACCATTATTGGCTTTCCCCATCGCGAGAATCCGCTGGACCGCATTTGGTACGTAGCGGTCCTGACGAGTAATCCAACTTGGTCGCGTAGACCTCCCTAACCTTGTCCCCGCTCAAATCCAGATCGAAGTAGATACAAGCGCCCTCATATTCGGTCAATTGGTATGCGTACCGTAGGCCAACCAGTGCGCCATCCGGGTTTCGACTTTCTTCCCGAATATGAGGGAATTTGCCCAGCTTTGCTTCCACTTCAGCATAGCTTGTACCAGGTGGAAATACGTCCCGTACCTTTTCGAACACATCCCAATGATGAATCGCCACACCCGGCTGACAGAACTTGTCTTGCGGTGGTAGAGCCAATGCCTCACATAAAGCAGTCTTGCTCGCCTCGCCAATCGGATAGACTGCCCAGGGATACAGTGCCGCCTCCCGGGTAGCAGCAGCGTGTATCTGTTGCTCCAATTCGGTTGTTTGTTGACAACTCATTGTACCAATCATGAGCGCGATCACGATAAGCCAGCCCCATGATTTTGCCATGATCCTCCTCCTATCGGCCAAGCAGCCAATCAAAAACCGTTCCTACCATGTTAGGTGGTAACCAGGCGTTGCCTACCTGCGAAAGGCAGCAAGTCAGTGGATCGCGAGTATCCGTTGTTAGCGCCCTACGGGCTGCGTCGGCACCCGCATCCGGGGTGATTGTGCCATCGCGAAGAAGCAGACTGTTATAGGCCACATTGGTTGATCAAAGTAGGGCCATTCTCGGTCAGATTGCGTGATCAGACCCCGGACGGGCACCGGGTCCAGAGCATTCATGGTCACAGTGGTTGATCGGTCGAGACGACGGAAAGAGCCGGTCGTGA
>JAHJIN010000572.1 GCA_018823415.1 Chloroflexota bacterium
CAACTGGCGCACCGGCTGTTGTGCGTGGAGGCGCGCATCGACTCGCAGCGACTGCGGCTGGGCCAATACGACGAAGACGAATTGCGCCGGGTCAGCAAGGCCTTTGCCGTGCTCTCGGAAGCGCCCATCTATGTGGACGATACGGCCGGCATCAGCGTCATCGAGCTGCGCAGCAAGGCCCGGCGCTTGCACCTGGAACGCGGTATCCGGCTCGTGGTCGTCGATTATCTCCAGCTCATGCGCGGCCGGCGCGCTGAGAACCGCGTCCAAGAGATTTCCGACATCTCGCGCTCGCTCAAGGGCCTGGCCAAAGAGCTGGGCGTGCCGGTGCTCGCCCTGAGCCAGCTCAGCCGCGCGCCCGAGCAGCGTACCGACCATCGCCCTATCCTGTCTGACTTGAGGGAAAGTGGGTGTCTGGCGGGGGATACCCTGGTCCAGCTATCTGACGGCCGACGGGTGCCTATTGCGCACCTGGCGCAAGATGATCAGCGTGTACAAGTCCAGACTCTTGATGAAACAACGTGGAAGCTCGAATCAGCGGCGATCCGGCGCGCGTGGTGTACCGGTGTCAAGCCGGTATTTCGACTGCGAACCCAGTTGGGGCGTGAGATCAAGGCATCGGCCAACCACCAGTTTCTCACGGCAACAGGCTGGAAACGGCTGGATCAACTCGCGCCGGGCCAGGACCATGTGGCGCTGCCGCGTTCATGGGAAACGCTCTCGCCCAACCAATCAACCATGAGCGAGGCAGAAGTGGCCCTTTTAGCCCATCTCGTGGGCGATGGCTGCACGCTACCCCGGCACGCCGTTCAGTATACGACCAATAATCGCAAATTGGCCGATCTGGTGGCCGGCCTGGGGAAACAGGTTTTTGGGGCCGCCGTAACGCCTCGGGTGGAACGCCAGCGGCAGTGGTGGCAGGTCTTTTTGACTGCTTCGGCACAACTGACGCATGGGGTCCGCAACCCGGTGGCAGAGTGGCTGGACAACCTGGGAGTGTGGGGGTTGCGATCCTATGAAAAACGCGTGCCAGCCGCATTGTTCGAACAGCCCCCCGGCCTGATCAGCCGGTTCCTGCGCCATCTATGGGCCACTGATGGCACACTGGGAGTCTTTGGGCAGAAAAAGCCCCGGGCGCTTGCACTTTATGCATCCAGCAGTCCACAACTGGCGTTTGACGTTCAGCATTTGCTCCTGCGGTTGGGAATCATCGCACGGGTGAGGCGCACACCGCAAGGAGCACGTGGCCGCGACCAGTGGCATGTACTGATCACTGGCCAGCCCAATGTGATGGCATTCTTAGCGCGTGTAGGCGCGCTGGATTCGCAGCAGGCTCGATCTGACGCTATTCGCGCCTATTATCAGGACCGCCCGCACATACCCAATCAAGATGTCATCCCTGCCGCCTTTTGGCACTCGGTGGTTGAACCGGCCCGTCGGTCTGTCGGATTGAGTCAGCGAGCAATGCAAGCGGGCTTGGGGATGTCGTACTGTGGTACGACGCTTTACAAGAGCAACCTCAGCCGCGAACGTGCTACCCGGGTGGGGCATATTGTAGAATCCGAGTCCCTGCTCAAGCTCGGGCAAAGCGATGTGTATTGGGACAAGGTGGCAACCATCGAGTCGGATGGTGAGGCGCCGGTCTATGATCTCGAGGTTCCCGGCTATCACAACTTTGTAGCCGGTGATATTCTCGTCCATAACAGCATCGAACAAGACGCTGACCTGGTCATCTTTATCTATCGCGAAGAACTGTATGACCAGGAAACCGAAAAGCAAGGCATCGCCGATATCCTGTTAGCCAAGCACCGCAATGGGCCAATTGGCAATTTTGGCCTGTACTTTTTCAAAGAGACGACGCGGTTTGCCAACTTGGCGGCGCAAGCGGAGCCGCAGTGACATGAGCAGCGAGCGATTCGAGGGTTTTCCGGCCGGGCGAATGCGCCAGGTACGCCTGCCTGATCTAGTTTTTAGCGAACTGTTGCCGGCCATCGACGATCTGGCCGAGTTCAAGGTCACGCTGCACGTGCTCTGGCGTTTGCAACGCGCCCCGGCCGAGCCGCCGGCCATTTCGTACCGCGACCTGGCGACCGACGAGGTATTGATGGCCGGCCTGCGCGGCTGCGACGAGCCTCCCCTGGCGGCGCTGCAACAGGGCCTGGACCGGGCCGTGGCGCGCGGCACCCTGCTACAGGTTCTGGTGCCCGGCCACGACGGTGCCGAGCCCTGGTACCTGGTCAACACCCCTCGGGGCCGCGAGGCGTGCGCTCAGGCCCAACGCGGCGAACTTGTGCTGGCCGGCCAGCCGGCCCGTATGTCGCCCGGGGAACCGGCTCTGCCCCCCGAGCGGCCCAATATCTTTGGGCTATACGAACAGAACATTGGCTTGCTTACTCCCCTCATTGCAGAGGAATTGGCCGAGGCCGAGGATCACTATCCGCCTCATTGGATCGAGGACGCCTTTCGCGAGGCCGTCCGCGCGAACAAACGAAACTGGCGCTATGTGGCTGCTATACTGAGACGGTGGGAGCGCGATGGAATCGCTCGTGGAGACACTCCAGGGGATGAGTATTATCAGGGGGGAAAATATGGACACCTCATCCAGCGATGAGCTTGTGCCGGTCTCTCCGTCTGCCGAGGTCTGTCCCATCTGCCAGGGCATCGGCTTTCTGCGGTACGATGTCCCGCCCGGTCATCCTGACTTTGGCCGGCTGGTGCCCTGCTCGTGCAAAGAGTCCGAGATCGCCGGTCGCAGGGTCAAGCGCGTGCGTCAACTGGGCAACATGGGCGCGTTGCACCATTACACCTTTGACACGCTCATGCCCGAAGGGCTGCGGCCCGAGCCCTGGCTGCGCCGCCGGTTTGACCTAGCCTATCGTATGGCGCGCGAGTTTGCCGAGTCGCCAGAAGGGTGGCTGGTCCTGTGTGGGGTCAGCGGGAGCGGCAAGACCCACCTGGCTGCGGCCATCGCCAACCATCGCCTGGAACTGGGCCAGCCCGTGCTGTTTCTGGTGGTGCCCGATCTGCTGGACCACCTGCGTGCCACGTTTGGGCCGGCCAGTGAGACCGCCTACGACGCTCTTTTTGATCAGGTGCGCAACGAATCCGTGCTGGTGCTGGACGATCTGGGCACCGAGAGCAGCACCCCATGGGCGCGCGAAAAGCTGTTTCAGATCATCAACCACCGCTACAGCATGCGCTTGCCCCTGGTGATCACCACCAATGTCCCCGTGGAGCAGATGGATGAGCGCCTGCAAATGCGCCTGTCCGACCCGAGCCTGTCGCACCTGCTGACTCTGGTTCCCTTTACCCCGCCTTCTCTGGGCCGTTTGGGCGACCTGGACCTGCCCATGTTGCGCGACATGACCTTTGATGCCTTTCGGGTCCAAGACCCGGGTTGGAATAGCGAGGTGCGGGCCAACCTGCGTAACGCGCTGCAACTGGCCCGTACCTTTGCTGAAAATCCAGAAGGTTGGCTGGTATTGTTGGGGCGCTATGGCTGCGGCAAAACTCACCTGGCGGCAGCCATCGCCAATCAACGGCGGGCGCGCGGATATGGGGTGCTGTTTGTGGTGGTGCCCGATCTGCTGGACTATTTGCGCGCCACGTTTGCGCCCACCAGTCGCGTGGCCTATGACGCGCTGTTCGAAACGGTGCGGTCGGTGCCTCTATTGGTCCTAGATGACCTGGGCACCCAGAGCAGCACGCCCTGGGCCGAGGAAAAGCTCTACCAGATCGTCAACTATCGCTATAACGCCAAATTGCCTACCATATTCACCGCCAGTCAGGCGTTGGAAGACCTGGACGGCCGGTTGGTGTCACGCATGGTGGATCAGCGGCTCGCCAAGGTGTTTCACGTCCTGGCACCCGACTATCGGGGCGGCCGTGCCCCGGCTCCCGAGCCGGCCCCCAAGACCAGGCGCTCGCGCAGTTGAGCGTGCTTGCACGTTACATGCTTTTCATGGTAAAATACACCCGCCAATGGAGGCACATTTTACGCCATGGCCCGGTCCATGGCGCACATTGTTAAAGGAGACAACAGCATGAGCAAGAGCAAACTGGCCGTCGTGGCTATCGGTGGCAACAGCTTGGTCAAGGACAAGAACCACAAGACTGTGCCGGACCAGTACGAGGCAGCCCACGAGACCTGCGTCCACATCGCCGGCATGATCGAGGCCGGCTGGGACGTAGCTATCGGGCATGGCAACGGCCCGCAGGTGGGCTTTATCCTGCGGCGCAGCGAGCTATCCCGCCACGAACTCCACGAGGTGCCCCTGGACTTTTGCGGGGCCGATACCCAGGGAGCCATCGGGTACATGCTCCAGCAGAACCTGTACAACGAGTTCCGACGCCGGGGTCTGGACAAGCACGCCGTCACCGTGGTGACGCAGGTGTTGGTGGACCGGGATGACCAGGCTTTCAAGAACCCCGCCAAGCCCATCGGCAGTTTTATGGGTCAGGAGGAAGCGCTGCACCGGCGCGACGCCGAGGACTGGGACGTGGTGGAGGACGCCGGGCGTGGCTGGCGGCGCGTGGTCGCCTCACCCCTGCCCCAGGAAGTGGTGGAGCGCGACGCCGTCAAGGAGCTTATCGACGAGGGCTTTGTGGTCATTACCGTGGGCGGTGGCGGGATTCCCGTGATCAAGGATGGGGATGGCGATCTGGTCGGCACCGCTGCCGTCATCGACAAGGACTATGCCTCGTCGTTGTTGGCCCAGAGCATCGGCGCCAGCCTGTTTCTCATCTCGACTGCCGTGGAAAAGGTAGCGCTGAATTACGGCAAACCAGACCAGCGGGACATTGACGTGATGACCGTGGCGGAGGCCCAACAGTACATGGCCGAGGGACACTTTGCCCCGGGCAGTATGAAGCCCAAGATCCAGGCCATCATCTGGTTCCTGGAAAATGGTGGGCAAGAAGCCATCATCACCAACCCGGAGAACATTGAGCGGGCGCTGGCCGGCGAAACCGGCACCCGCATTATCCCGTAATACAGGCGTGACGGGTTTCGGAAACCCGTCACGCCTATGGTTACCCTTCCATGACGCCTTTGCGACGGGCAGCGGCAATTCTCATTGCCAGCACCATGTTTGTGCTCCTGACCGGCGCTGCCCTGGGCGTCTGGTGGCTGGTGCGCCCGGCGAGCAGCCCGCCCCGGCCCAACGTCGTTTTGTTGGTGCTGGATGCCGTCCGCGCGGATCACCTTTCCTGTTATCAGTACGAGCGCCCCACCACGCCCCATATCGACGCACTGGCGCAGGAAGGCGTCCTCTTGATCGAGTGCACGGCCCCGGCTCCCTGGACCGTCCCCTCTCATGGGTCCCTGTTCACCGGCATGTACCCCACCAGCCACGGCGCGCATGCCGAGCACCTGGCCCTGAGCCCCCTCAACATTACCCTGGCGGAGGTGCTCCGCGATGTGGGCTATGAGACCGGCGGCTTTTCGGCCAATATCTATCTCTCGCCCACGCTGGGCTTTGACCAGGGCTTTACCACCTATGACGTGCGCCTGATGGACGATGTCCGTCCCAAGCCGGTCCGCGACGCCGGTGAGATGAATGCCCTCGTCCTGCCCTGGTTGGAGGCCCGCGCCCGAGACGGGCGACCCTTTTTCCTGTTCGTCAACTATATGGACGCGCATGCCCCATATCTCCCGCCGCCACCGTATGATACTCGCTATGACGGCCCGGATGACCTCGTCAGTCGTTACGATGGTGCTATCGCGCATCTGGATAGCGAGGTGGGCCGGGTGCTGGACAAGCTGGAGGAACTGGGTCTGTCCGAAAACACCCTGGTCATCGTCACCGCCGACCACGGCGAGTTCCTGGGGGAGCATGGCTTGCTGGACCACAAGCAGCATCTCTTTGAGACGGTGCTGCGCGTGCCGCTGGTGCTCTGGTACCCCCGGAGCCTGCCCGGGGGGCAACGGGTGGCCGGTCTAGTCCAGCTTACCGATGTGATGCCCACCATCCTGGCGCTGGCCGGCGTTGAGACCCCAGCTGCCATGCAAGGGCGCAGTTTGCTGCCACTGATCCGGGGCGAGCAGGACCCGCTCGCCTATAACGTGGCCTTTGCCGAGTACTGGCGCGACGAGTTGCTCATCCAGAAGCGGGGGGCTGTGTTTGACCGACGTCTCCGGTCCCTGCGTGTAGGTGACTGGAAGTATATCTGGTCGTCGGCCGGAGCCGGCGAGCTTTACAACCTGCGCCAGGATCCCGGCGAGATGCACAACCTGGCCCTGTCCGAGCCGGCACAGACTGCCGCCATGCGGGAACGTCTGGACCGCTGGGTCGACTTGCTGGTGCGCCTGGTGCCGGGCAATGCCCCCGGCGGCGAACAGGCCCAGTAAGCCCAGACTCTTGCAGCAGCATTGCTATTCGGCCGGTGGCATTGGACTGTGTAACCACAGCCAGCCGCCCTCAATGACGAGGGCGGCATTTTCGTTTAACAGATACTTGACAAATCTTTTTCTTTATGCTATAATCTACTTTGTAATGCAAAGTAGATTATAGCAGAGACTACTCTGTAAACATATGGGAGGGAGACCATGATGTCGCAACATATCGATCTGAGAGAACTCGAACGAAAGGCGTACCTGTCCTATCACGAGGACGGGGTGGTGGACATCTTTGTTGGCCTGGGGATCCTGTTCTTTGGCCTCACCATGCTGACCGATCTGCCCTGGATGGTCGGCGTGCTACCGGCGATGTGCGTTCCCATATACGCCGCGGCCAAAAAATCCATTACGATCCCGCGGATGGGCTATGTCAAGTTCAGCCCCCAGCGAACGCGGACGCCGATGCTGATCCTCCTGGGCGTGGGTATCGCGCTGTTCCTGTGCTTCCTGTTGGGCGCCGTTTTCTACGCCGGGCGCCAAGCCGTTCCGCCGGCGTTCGCTGACTGGCTGAGGGAGTACCACATGCTGGTCCTGGGCGCCATCGTGGCGGTCTCGTTCGGCGGCGGGGCGCTCATCACCGGACTCAATCGCCTGTACGCCTATGCGGTCCTGACGATGCTGTGGTTTATCGGGGGGTACCTGCTTGCAGTGCCGGCCTGGCTCCAGGTGGTCGTGCTGGGAGGCCTGCTCCTGTTCGCCGGGTCAATCGTGCTGGTCCGGTTCCTGCGCCGGTATCCTATCGCCGCAGAGCTTGCAGACGGCGATTCATAGGCGCGCGTGTGAACACGCAAAGGAGGAGATCCATGTCGCAACCCATCGATCTGAAGGAACTCGAACGCCGGGCCTTTCTGTCCTATCACCAGGATGGCCTGCTGGACATCTTTGTGGGGTTCGTGATCGTGCTCTTTGGCAGTGGCCTGGGGTCCGGCAAACCCTGGCACATGGTGGTCTTTTATCCGGTGTTCATGCTGATGTGGGCCGGCGCCAAGAAAGCGGTGACCATTCCCCGTATGGGCTACGTAAAGTTTGGCCCAGTACGGGTGGCGGCTGCACAGAAAGCAGGCGTGATCCTGGGTCTCGCGCTGCTCCTGACGGTATTGCCCGGGTCGCTCCTGGCATTCGGGTACATAAGCCTGCCGCCTGAGTGGCTGGCCTGGCTGGCAGAGTATTTCTTGCTGGCCCTGGGCGTGGTGGGAGCGGGTCTTTTTGGCCTGGCCGCTTTCCTGCTGGGGATCAGGCGGTTGTACGCCTACGCCGTGTTGACGCTGACGATCTCGGTCGTCGGTTATCTGCTCATGCCCTCGGAACCAGCTCTCTTTGTGATGTTGGCCGGGGGCGTGATCCTGCTCGTGGGGCTGGTTCTGCTGGTCCGCTTCATGCGGCAGTACCCTGTTCTCGCAGAGGCAATCGTCAACGACGACGAGCAGGAGACCATGAACAAGCCCGCGCAGGGATAGGAGGTCTGCCATGTCGCAACGTATCGACCTGAAAGAGATCGAGAAAAGGGCGTTCCGGTCCACGTTCCAGGATGGCCTGTGGGACATTTTCCTGGGCCTCTTGCTCCTGAACATGGGCCTGGGCACGTTCATTGGCGGGATACTGGGCGAGGGCGATGACATGTCGTTCCCGCAGCTTGCCCTCATCATGATGGGGCTCACTGCCTTCGTGGCACTGGTCTTGCTCGGCTTCTTTGTCGGCAAAAAGTTTATCACGACGCCCCGGATAGGCCGTGTCAAGTTTGGCCCGGCGCGCAAGACGCGCAGGAAAGCGGTCATCCTGGTGCTCTCTCTTTCAGTGCTCGTGGGGGTGATCCTGCTGGGCCTGGGGCTGATGTTCAGCATTGCCCCTCCCGAGTGGGTAGCGTTGGGATGGCTGATCCCGGCCGGTGCCTTTGGCGTAAACGCCGTCGTGGTCTTGAGCCTGATCGCGTACTATATGGACTATACTCGGGCGTACGTGTACGGCTGGTTCTATGCACTGTCTTTTCCGGTCACCATCCTGCTGGCCGAGTACCTGGACATCACCTTCCCTATCGCATACGTGGTTTTTGCCGGGATCATGGTGCTCATCGGGACACTCTTGTTTATCCGGTTTCTGCGCCAGTATCCCATGCCGGCCGAGGAGGAGTCCCATGATCGCTCCTGAGCCGGCCAGCGAGGAACTCCATTCCCTCGTCGACATCGACCGACTGATCCACGAGCCGGCCCGGCTCATGGTCATGGCTCTCCTGTATGTGGTAGAGAGCGCGGACTTTATCTTTTTGCAGCGACAGACCGGGCTCACGTGGGGTAACCTGTCGTCGCACCTGACCAAGCTAGAAGAGGCCGGCTACGTGGATGTGGAGAAAGAGTTTGTGGACAAAAAGCCGCATACCATGCTCCACCTTACGGACCAGGGCCGGGCGGCTTTTCAGGAGTACCGGCAAAGCATGAAGCAGGTATTCGAGGACTTGCCGGAATAGGCCGGCAGACCGTCGGCCGTCAGCGGTCGGCAATCGCGGGAACCTTCACTTGCAAATTCACGAAAGGAGGGAACAAAATGGAAGGGAAGTATAGCTCAGGGGTGCGTTGGTTGCTCTACATCGCCTCGTTTCTCAGTCTCCTGGTAGGCGTGATCATCGGCATCGTGCTGATGACCCAGGACGACGAGGAATCCAAAAAAGTGGGCAAGAACTGCCTGATCGCCGTGGCCATCGGCCTGATTGTCTGGGTGGCCTGCGGCCTGCTGATGACAGTCCTGGGGCTCTTGATGTTCTTTGTCACCGGCATCGCCGCCTATACGACGAGCATGCTGCTGCTGCCGGTCGTCTAGACCGCCACGCACCACATCACGCGGCCGCCCGGGTGTCTCGACGCTCGGGCGGTTTGCTGTTAATCAGTAGAGCCGGTTCCAGATCAGGACCAGGGCGATGGCGACGATGAGCCAGGCGAGCGTTGCGCCCAGCATGGCCGGCACCAGATCGAGCCGGTCGACGAGGAAATAGAGCGCGACCAGGTATGCTGCATACGGGATCATGGCGCACAGGCCAAAGACGATGGTCGTTTTCAGCTCGCCGGTCGTCCGCTCTGTGCCCACGATATAGTGCGCGATCAGCGTGAACGTGGGAAACAGGGGGGCCAGGCCGGCGATGTAATAGTTCCGGGTCTGAGACAGCAGTTGGATGATGACCACGACCACGGCCCCGGCCAGGGCCTTGACCAGTAGCTGCATGGTCTCATTCCACTTTCCAGACGTGCACCAGTGACTTGTCCTCGTCCGCCAGGGGTTCCAGGACGTACAGCAGGCCTCGCGCCGGGTCAAAGGCGGCGGCTCCCACGTGGTGCCACTGCTGGGGGGATGCGATGTGATACAGGACCGGGTCTATGTCCAGCGCGGCGTAGGGCTGCGGTTCCCAGCGCGCCTTGTCGCCCCGGGCCACGGCCGCTAAATCGGCCGGGTCGTAAAAGAGGATTTGCCCCACAAACCCCTCGCTCCACCAGCCGCGCTGGTCGTTGGGAGGCGCCGGGACCGGCGGGAAAGGCGCTTCCTGCGGCCACTCGGTCCCGTCGGCAAAGCCGTACCAGGCCCGGCCGGTGCCCTTGGTGCCCACGAACACGACGGCGGATCGGTCCCCGGCGGTGAGCCAGGCCCCACCCATCCACTCGTCGGCCGGGTTGTAGCTGGACATGACATGGTCATCCTCGGCCAGGATGTCAGAGTACAGGATCAGGGGCGTGGCCGCGATCTGGGTGCCGGGTGGCGGTGGGTTGCCAACATTCCCCGGGTCATAGGCCAGCAGGGATGGCCCCCGGCCGCCCTGACCGCCATCGCGGAACCGGCCGGTGCCCAGCAGCTTGCCCGGCGTATTGGCGGCCGCCCACGCCGGGTCGATGGGGAAGAGGTAGTCGCTCGTCACAAAGTTGATGTAATCGCCGATGGTCCACGCGCCGGCCGGCTGGGGGTTGGCAAGGTCCAGCTCGCACCAGCCGTGCGACACGTCGGGTTGGCCGCGCAGCGTGTCGTCGTCATTCTGGGGTATCTGCTGCAGGTGATAGCCCCAGCAAAAGTACAGGCGCCCTGGCCGGGTGTCGCCGGTGGTCTGCGTGCCCTGCGGCGGCAAATAGGCCAGGCCGGCCTTGGCCAGCGTCCCGGAGAAATCGTCAAAGCCCTCTACGCGGTCGAACAGGGTGCCCCGGATGTTGTGGAACTCTTGCCGGGTCGTGGCGGTGTTCAGGTCGGCGGCGTTTTTCGCGGGCGAGTTGACCGGGACCGGGATGCCGATCTCGGCGACCCATTGCTTCTGGTCGTTGCCGGTGCCGAACAGGGAGCCGGGGTAGCCGTCGGCCGGGCCGGTGGGGTCGCCGTCCGGGCGATACGCCAGGGCGTGGCCGCTCCAGGTCCAGCCCAGGTCGTCGGCCGTATCCGGCAGGCGGAATGCGCCCTGGTAGACCAGATCCGAGGGCTGGAGGCGCTGCATGGCGGCCGGCGCGCCAGCAGTAGCTGGCGGCACGGTGCTGCCGGGCCGGGGTGCCGCCGGCGTGCCATCCGTGCGCATCGCCTGCGGCAGTTGGCAGGCAACGATGATGAGCATGGCGAGCAAGGCGAGTCCGGTGATTCGATGTGCGTTCATCTTGACTCCTCCGGGTTGTTCCCTGTATCTGCAAAGTGCAGCTCCAGCGCATCCGGGCTGGGGGCGAATCCCTGGCGCGCATAGAACTCGACGCTGGGCTCGGCCGGCCAGACGATGAGGAACTCTAGTCGTGCCTCCCGTGCCCAGGCGATGACGCGACTCAGGATGGCGGAGCCGATGCCGGCACTGCGTGCGTCCGGCTCCACGTACACGTTGGTGACATAGCCATACCAGCGGTTGAGAAGGCCCGGCCGGGGCACCTTCAGAATGGCCTGTACATAGATGTGGCCGATGAGCCGGCCCTCACGTTCTGCGACCCAGATGACCCATTGGCCGCTGCCTAGCGCGCGTTTCAGGAAGGCGGCAAACCCGGGCGCGAAATCGTCCAGACTCTGGTGGCTGGTCAGAGCGTACTCCCTGTCAAAATCCCACCGCAGCCGCGCCAGTTCAACGGCATCATGCATCGTGGCCTGGCGGATGATGATATCGGTCACGGCAGCAGCTTGATCTGGTCCGGCGGCCAGTAAACCAGCCACACGCGCCCCTTGAGTGTACTGATCGGCACCGGCCCAATGGCCCGCGAGTCCCGCGAGTTGGCCCGGTTATCGCCCAGGACGAACACGTGATCCGGCGGGACAAGTGTGGGCGGATAGCCAGGGCCGCCAAAGTGCGTCACCCACGGCTCGTCGATTGGTTGATCATCGATAAAGGTGTGCCCAGCGCGCACGGTCACCGTCTCGCCGGGTAGGGCTACCACCCGCTTGACGAGCGAGACCTCGTTCGCCGGCCGGGTCACAATGACCACGTCGCCGCGCTGCGGCGGGTGAAATCGATACGAGACCTTTTCTGCCATCATCTGGTCGCCGCGATACAGGTTGGGCTGCATGCTGGGACCGTCGTCGATGACCACGGCCTCGGCCACATACACGTTGATGAACAGGGCGATGAGCAGCGCCGGCACCACGGTTGTCGCCAGATCCCACAACACCTGGCGGATAAATCGCACGGATCGAGATACGAGCTTGTCGCTGTGCTTGATCATTGCCTTCCTTTCCTACCTGGCCGGTTTCGTGGCCCGGACAGAGTACATGAGGGGCACCAGGCCCGGGCGGCCGAGCCACACGTACTGGCCCGGCTCGCTCTCTTCCAGGAACGGCCGGTCGTTGTACACGCTGTAGGGAAACTCGTGCAGGAACTGGATGGTGAGCCCGGCGTCGATGAGCGAGGTTACCACCTCGCCCAGGCCGTGCGACCATTCGTAGGCGGTATGGGTGTGATCGGTGGCTACGGCATACGAGCCTTCGGTTTCATAGCACATGGGCTCTGGACCGCAAAAATACGGGTACGCGAGGCGCTCGCCGGTCTCGTCGTCCAGCATACCCATCAGGGGGTGGAACTCGACCATGTAGAACGTACCGCCGGGCTTGAGGTAGCCCGCGATGATCTCGGCCCAACGGCGTAGGTCCGGGAGCCAGCACAGCACGCCGTATGACGTATAGACGATGTCGAATTGACGTTCCAGGATCTGGGGCAGGTCATAGATATTGGCGCAGATGAATTCGGCCGGGATGTCCAATTCCCGGCTCAGGGACCGGGCCAGGGCGATGGCCTCGTTGGACAGGTCGGCGCCGGTGACCTGCGCGCCCTTTCTGGCCCACGACAGCGTATCTTGGCCAAAGTGGCATTGCAGGTGTAGCAAGGTCTGGCCGGCCACGTCGCCCAGTTCCTCCAACTCGACGGACATCAGCGAGAGCCGGCCGGCCTTGAACCCGTCCACATCGTAGAAACTCGACCCGGCGTGAAGCTGCGCCCAGCCGTTCCACAGGCTGCGATTGGTGGCGATATAGTCGTTCATGTGAGGGTCCTTTCAGGTATAGTGATAGGATTATATCACGCGGGTGGGGCGCCGGCAAGCATGTGGGGCGGGCGGTTGCCTCCAGCGGCGAAATCACGAAGCACGAAACCACGAAACCGGCGCGCGTAGTAACTCATAACTGAAGTCATGCACTTTTCAAGCGGCTAACCGCTGGTAGATGGTATCGAGTTTGAATCCTCGTTGAGTCAGGTCAAAGACCCGAGCGATCTCGGCCCGACGAGAAAGGCTTTGATGTTGTCGTTGGATATCGCCAATCGTAATCCGGACGTCTGGATCGGCTGCCTCGGTCTGAGCATCCTGGCGTTCCATCTCCAGGTAAGCATGAGCGACCATCATCAGTTGGACATGGCGTTCAATCGCAAACAGGTCCCGCATCTGGTAATCCCCCCACCCGAGCGACTGCTTGGCGACGCGGTAGAAATTCTCGACTTCCCACCGCCCCAGGTAGTAGCTGATGATGGTGTGCGGGCTGAGTGCCTGATCGGTACTGATGAGATACCGCCACTTCCGCTGTCCAATGACCCGGTTGACTACCAACCGGACCCGATGGCCACTCGACAGGCAACCAGTGGTCGACCAGACCTTGTAGCAGGTAGTGTTGACGGTCACGAGGTCAAACGCCCGCTTGGGCAAGGTCTGGGCCCACTGCTTCACCTGCAGGTTGTGGCCCGTGGCTTTGAACTTGCGGTCCGACTTGACCGCACTGATCACCTGGAATCCCCGCTCGGTACACAGGTCCAGCAGATCTTGCGAAGGATACCAGCTATCGGTCAGCACATAGGTCTGCGTGCCGGGCAGCGGCTCAAACCCCTGCAGAATCGCGGCGGCCAACTCGGGCTTGGAAGCAAACGGGACCCCCAAGGCGGCACACGTCGCTTTTCGCCGATACAACCGCCAACTGACCGGATAGCTCTGGCCCAAGACGACCAGATGGCCCGTCACCCAGACATGGCCCAACGTCGTCCGGCCGCTGCTGTGCGAGTAGTGATAGTCTACGCCCTCCATCTGCTGACCGCTCTTCTCCACCAACGAATCATCGATGATCAGAAAGACCGGCACCGGCTGACCGCGTCGGCCGGCCGCCTGCAACGCCCGGCGCGTGCGTCGATTCAGCAGTTCCCATCGCACTTGCTCCACCTGCTGGATGTCCCAATCCATCTGGGCCACAAAGCGATACAGGCTACACGCGCTCTTGCCATCGGGTATCGCCCGACTCAACCCCGCCAGGTTGCGACTGCCCAGGTAGATCACCAAAC
>JAHJIN010000573.1 GCA_018823415.1 Chloroflexota bacterium
GTGGGCGCGACCTTCAGGCAGCGTTATGGGCACACCCTGACCGAGTTCATCACGGGGCTGGTGCAGGACCGGGCCACCGTCGCCGAGGTGAACGCCACGGAGAACAGCCAGGGCCACGCGGCGGCGCTCCTGGCCGAGATCGAAGGAATGGAACAGCGTGACGTGTCCAGTTCGGTCCAGCGAGACCTCATCGCCCGGGCGCGCGCGGCGGCGCAGGGCTGGCTGGGACGCCTGTCGTCGCCGGCCCGCACCGATGCCCAGGTCATCGTCTGCGCCAGCGGCAACCTGGCGAACGTGTATTTCAAGGATAGCCCGGCCAAGATCGGCCTGCAGACGCTGAACAAGCATTACCCGGGCCTGGTGGACGCGCTGGTGGCGCACCCGGGCGTGGGCGTGGTCATTGCCTATGCCGACGATGGTGCCCCGCTGGCCCTGGGCCAGGGTGGCTCGCGGAACCTGCGCACCGGCGCCGTCACCGGCTCCGACCCGCTGACGATGTACGGCGACCCGGACCTGCGGGCCGCGCAACTGTTGCGCCTGGCCGAGTTCCCCCACGCCGGGGATCTTGTCGTGAACAGCACCCTGTACCCCGACGGCGAGGTGGCCGCCTTTGAGGAACTGGTGGGCAGCCACGGCGGCCTGGGCGGCCCCCAGACGGACGCCATTCTACTGCACCCGGCGGACATGGCGATACCCGCCACCTCCAACGCCACGGACGTGTTCGCGCTGCTGAACGCCCGGCGCGGTCTCCCCGGCGAGCCGCTGCAAGCGCACTCGGCTGTCCCGGCCGTGGATGCGTGGTCGCCCAAGACGCTGTGGGCCGGCCTCCGCGACGTGCGCACGTGGGTGCTGCTGGCCCTGCGCGCGCTGCGCCTGGACCGGGCCGCCTTTCGCGAGGTGGCCGAGGACCCCTTTGCCACCGGGCCGGCGCTGCTCATCGTGCTGGTCACGCTGGCCTTGCGGGGCGTGGCCTTTGGCCTGGACCCGGACATCCCCGGGCCGCTGCCGGGGCGGTTCCTTGGGCATGTGGCCGGCGGGCTCGTGGCCTGGCTGTTGATGGTCGTGCTGGCCCAGGCCGCCGGCCGGTTGCTGCGCGGCAAGGGCGATTTTACCCGGACCATGCGCGCGCTGGCCTTTGCCGAGATGCCCCAGCTCATCGGCCTGCTGCAACTGGTGCCGGTGGTGGGACCGCTGTTCCTCATCGTGTCCACGGTCATGGGCCTGCTGGCGATGTGGATCGCCTTGCAGCAAGCCCTGGAACTGCGCGGCCTGGTGGCAGCACTGATCCCGGTGGTGGGGCTGGTCGTGCTGGTGGCAGCGGTCCTGGCCGGCGCCCTGATGGTGGGCGGGACGACGCTCACCGTGGACGCGGCGTTGATGCACCTGGGCCTGGCCGTCAGCCCATGACGCCGGCTCATTTTTGAATTCCGCACACATTACGTATCACACATCAGGAGGAATCACGTGTTCCAGAACCGGACCTTTCGCTACACCATGTTTGGCCTGCTGTACTTTGCCCAGGGCTCCATCCTGAGCTATTTTACGGCACTGAATGCCCTGTACCTGCTGTCCCGGGGCCGCACCATGAGCGACGCGGGCATCTTTGCCGGCATCGCCCTTTTGCCCTTTGTCCTCAAGATCTTTCTCGGTATGCTGAGCGACAAGGTGAACCTGCTGGGGCGCGGCCATCGCAAGCCATACATCATCATCGGGGTGCTGACCCAGGCCACCTGCCTGTTCATCGCCCCGTTCATCGACCCGGGCACCCAACTGGAACTGTTTGCCCTGCTGGCCTTTATCCTGATGACCGGCATGGCCCTGTATGACACCTGCACCGATGGCCTGGCGCTGGACACCACGCCGGTGGAGGACGAGGGCACCGTGCAGGGGATCATGGTGGGCGGGCGCGCGCTGGCCGTGGTGGTCACCTCGGCGGCCATCGGGTTTGTGGCGCAAATGGGCAGTTGGACACTGGTATTTTGGGGGTTGGGCGTCATCACGCTGCTACCGCTGGCGATGGTGGTGTTTGTCCGCGAGCCGCAGCGCCGGCCGGAGCAGTCGTTCCAGTGGGCCGGCTTTCGCGCCCTGGGCCGCCGCCACGTGCTGGCCCTGGCATTGCTGGGCGCGCTCTATTCGCTCATCATCAACGGGGCCAACGAGATCGTCAACCCCTTCCTGGAGCACGAGTATGGGATCGACCTCATCGCGGCCGGGTTCTATACGTCGGTCTGGGGTGCCGGGGTAGTGGTAGGCGGTCTGACCGGCGGCCGCCTCACCGACCGCATCGGCCACCGGCGAGCCATTCTGGGGGCCATCGTCGTGTCCATCGTGGCGATCACGGCCCTATCCCTTATCGTCAGCCCATTGCTGGCCTGGCCCCTGGTGTTCGTCTTTGGACTGGCCTTTGGTTACTATGAGACGGCCTACTTTGCCACGTCGATGGAGTTCACTGACCCGCGCATCGCCGCTTCCATGTTTGCCGTTTTGATGGCCTGTGCCAACATTGGCGTGGGTCTGGGGCTCTTTGCCGGGGGGATGATGGCAGACGCCATCGGCTATCGCTGGACGTTTGTCGTCATTGCGGCGCTGAACGTGCTGGCGTTGCCGCTGCTCCCGGTCATCTTTCGGCGTAGGTCGGCATCGTGAAACGTGTCCTACGATGGCTGCTGCGCCTGGATCAGCCGGCAGCATCTCGCACCGCCGTTGAAATCGCCACCGAGGTCGAGCGGAATTATCGCTGGAACCTGACGGTAAACGTGCTGGACGGCACTTGCTTCTGGTTCGGGGCTAGCTTTATCTCGTCGGCCACCATCGTGCCGCTGTTCATCAGCAAGCTCACGCCGGACCCGCTGGCCCTGGGGCTGGCGGCCGTCATCGCCCAGGGGACGTGGTATCTGCCGCAGCTCTTTACGGCCAACGGCGTGGAGCGGCTGGCGCGCATGAAGCCGGTGGTGGTCAACCTGGGGTTCTTTACCGAGCGCCTGCCGATTTTCGTGCTGGTGCTGGCGGCGCTGGTGGCTGGGACGGCGCCGTTCCTGGCGCTGGCGCTGTTCTTGATCGGCCTGGCCTGGCACGGTCTGGGGGCCGGCGTCGTGGCGACGGCCTGGCAGGACCTCATCGCCCGGTGCTTTCCGGTGGACCGGCGGGGGCGCTTTATGGGCACCACCATGTTCGCCGGCATTGGTATGGGGGCGCTGGGGGCCATCCTGAGCACCTGGCTCCTGGGCACGCTACCCTTCCCGGCCAATTTCGCCGTGCTCTTTTCCATCGCCGCCGGGGCCATCACGCTCAGTTGGGTCTTTTTGGCCCTGACGCGCGAGCCGGTGCAGCCGGCCACGGCCCCCCGGCAGAGCAACCGCCAGTTCTGGACCGGCCTGCCGGCCATCCTGCGACAGGACGCCAATTTTCGCCGCTTCCTGGTCGCCCGGCTGCTGCTGGCCGGGGGCGCGATGGGCGTGGGTTTTGTCACCGTGGCGGCAGTGCACCGCTGGGCCGTGCCCGACAGCACCGTGGGCCTGTATACGGCGGCGTTGCTGGGGGGGCAAACGGCCGGCAACCTGGCCTTTGGCTTTCTGGCGGACCGCTACGGGCACAAGCTCTCGCTCGAAATCGGGGGGCTGTCCACGGCGCTGGCCTTTGCCATCGCCTGGCTGGCCCCGGCGCCCGAGTGGTATTTCGCGGTGTTTGCCTTGCTGGGGGTCAGCGCCGGGGCGGCCATCGTGTCCGGCATCCTCGTGGTGCTGGAATTCGGGGACCCGACCCGGCGGCCCACCTATGTGGGCCTCGTCAACACCGGGCTGGGGCTGGTCAACGCCGTCGCGCCGCTGGTGGGGGCCGGGCTGGCCGGCTTGAGCTACGAGTGGCTGTTCGCCCTGTGCGCCGGCGTCAACCTGGTGGGGCTGGCAGCGATGCGCTGGTGGGTGCGCGAGCCGCGCTGGAGCGTGGCTGCCGTCGAGTGCCCGTGAGCGCCGGCCAATTGCACAAGGAGTACCACACATGGAACCCTGGCTGCTAGACATCCTGGCCTGTCCGCGCTGCCCCGGCCACCCGCTGGTGATCCGGGACGCGGCCCGGCGGCGCGGCACCGCGCTGGTCGAGGGAACACTGACCTGTTCAGGTTGCGGGACCGACTATCCGGTGACGCAGGGCATCCCCGACCTGCTGCCTCGGGAAAGCCACGCCGAACTGGACAAGCAGCGCCAGGTCCGCCAGTTTGACAAGCGGGCCGGGCTGTACGATTTCCTCATGTACACGTTCTTTGTGCCGCTGATCTGGGGCGGCCCATCGCGCGGCTATCTGACCCGCTGGCTCATCACCGAAAGCGGGCTGGCGGCCAATGGCTTTGCATTGGATCTGGCCTGCGGGCCGGGAACCTTTACCCGCGCCCTGGCGAAACACGCGAAACAAGGCCACGCGGTGGGGCTGGACATCTCGTGGCGGATGCTGCTGCGCGGGGCCGGTAACGCCCGGCGCGAACGGCTCACCAACGTGGGCTGGGTGCGCGGCGACGCCGAGCGTCTGCCGTTCCAGCCCCACGTGTTCACCGCTGGCATCTGCAACAATGGCCTGCACCAGATCCCCCACCGCGAGCTGGCACTGGCCGGGCTGCACCGGTCGCTACAACCGGGCGCCCGGTTCGCCGGCGCCACCATCGTGCGGGGGCAGGGCGACCCGCTACGCCGGCTGCGCGTGATGTGGGAACAGTTCCTCCATCCCGAGTTTCACCCGCCCCGGCCCTGGGAATTGGAACGCCAGTTCCAGACGGCCGGCTTTATCGACTGGCAGAGCCGGAGCCGGGGGGCGATTTTGCTGTTTGCGGCGCGGCGCGGGTAATTATAACCGCACCCGCCGCAGGATCACCGTCTTGTCGCCGCCCTGGACAGGCACAGCCGTGGCTGGACGTGCCTGGAGCAGCGCGGCACTCTCTGGCGGCAGGCCGGCGGCGTAATCCACCACCAACATGGTCACCGGGTCTGCGCTGGCAAAACGCAGTGTCACCGTCCACCCCTCAGCCGAATCCCCATAGCACCACAGGTCATAGTACCCATTTCCCGAATCGGCCGGGGCCACCGGCATGGTCTGACCCGCCACCGTCACCGCGCGCAGGTGTTCGATGGGCACCAGCAGGTCGATCTCCCACGTCGTCCGGGGCGACCGCATCTGGACCTGGAGCACGCGCTCGCCGCCGGCCGATTCGTCCGAGAGCACGACGAGTTCCGGGACCGGGGCCGAGGTAGGCACAGCCTGCCGTACCGGGTAGCGTGCCTCGGACCAGGGGAACAGGACAACCGGCGCCGGATCGAACTGCTGGCGCAGGGGGTCCGGGAGATCCCGCGTGCTGGCAAACCAATAGGCGCTCCCCACATCCCGGTCCTCGAATAGACCCAGATTGACGCGCTGCGGGTTGGCCTCGGAATACGTGGGCACAGACACGGCGGCGACGGCCGCGACGACCATAACCGCCGCCGCGCCGACCACCAGCGCCCGGCGCAGCCCGGTGCGACCGCGCGGCAGGGCAACCAGGGGCAGCAGCGTGCTAACCACCAGCCCCACCGACAGCGTGACTACCTGGTTCATGGTCAGGCCCACGGCCGATTCCAACATGAGGGCCATTTGCAGCCAGACGATGCCGCCGGCGAGGGCAGCCGCGATGAGGGCCACATCACGGGCCAGGGCGCTATTCGGCTTGAAGAGCGCGGCAGCCGCGATGAACAACGCAGCGCAGAGCGCGGGCACCAGGACAAGGATGGTAGCGCCGGGCAACACCAGGCTCAGAAGCAGCGCCAGGATGGCCCACAGGAGCCACACGCCCAGCCCCAGGCCCCACGTCCCGGCCCGGCGCGCCAGCAGCGTGGCGGCCAATCCGCCGACGAACAGTGCCCCGGCCCACAACGCCGCACGCATGGGCAACGGATAGGCGTACCACGGCGCGCCGCCGCCCCCGGCGCCGCCGGCCACGAGGCTGACGAGCCACGCCAGCCCCGTGCCCAGTAGCACGGCCAACACGACCGTCAGCAGTGCCGCCAGGAAACCCAGCAGCACCCCCACCACCGTCGCGCGCCGGCGGCGAATCAGCCAAACGGTCTCGCCCCCCAGCAGCGCCAGCGCCAACAGGACCAGCGGCAGCGTCCACGCCGCCGGCCAGTGGATCATGCCCCGGCCCAGCACGTCCATGTACGCGGCGTTGCCGGCCGGCGGGTTTGCCAGGTCCGCGTCAGCCAAGGTGCGCGCCACCGCCAGCGCACAGTCGCCCTGGTGCTGCACGCTGGCTGGGTCCAGCTTGTCCAGGTTGTCCAGCGTCGTGTGATAGTGCGTCGCGTCCTGGAGAAAGGCGAAATTGAGGCCGGCCAGGCCCGCCGCCTTGAACACCGAGAGGTCCGTGTCGTTGGGCAGCATCTTGTAGACCTCATAGGCCAGCGAGTTGCTCGCCGGGCGCGCGACGGACGCGGCATAGGCGTCGATGAGCCAGGCATTGTCCTCGCTCGTCTCGAACATGATGCTCGGGCCGCTACTGCCGCGCGCCTCCAGGTTGAGCACCACGCCCACGTCCTTGGCCCAGGGATGCTCTTGCACGAATGCCTGTGCGCCAAACAGGCCAATCTCTTCGCCATCGGTCAACAAAAAGATGACCGGATTGCGGTATGGTCCGTGTTCCTTCATGATCCGGGCGATTTCCAGGATGAGCGCGACGTTGGAGGTATCGTCGGCGGCGCCGGGGCCGGCGGGCACCGAGTCATAGTGGGCCATCAGGGCCACGGCCGGGCCATCCTGCTGGCCGGGGAGCCGGGCGGCGACGTTTGTCACCGCCGTGACCACCGCCCAGGCCCCATCGCGGGACCGGCTGACCACCGTATCCTGGGTCTCGACAGCATAGCCCAGGGCTTGCAGCCGGGCGATGAGGCGTTCCCGAACCCGGTCATTGCTCGCGCTACCCACCGGGTGTGGCTCGCCCTCGGCGATCAAACTCTGGAGGATAGCCACGGCCCGGCCGGCCGAAAATTGGTCCGCCGGGGCCGACGTGCTAGAGGGCGTGGGGGTCTGCAAACACCACAGTACCACCAGCAGCGCCAGCGCCATGAGCGCCAATGCGATAATCAGGGTACGCGGGCTGGTGCTGGCCCGGTCCGGTTCGTAACCAGGGTTTGGTGTGGTCATTGATATGCTCCTTTTGTCGTGGTTGGGGGCGCGGTTGAGTTGCGCCCCTGCGTGCGGGGCTACGTGCCGGGTCCGCCATCACCCAGTTCGCCCTGCCAGAGCCGCTGCATCTCTTCGCTAGTTTCCAGCAGGGTGTCCAACGGGCCTTCGGCCTCGACCCGGCCATCCTTCAAGACGATGATGTGGTCGGCGCGGCGCAGGGCCGGCCGCCGGTGCGACACCACCAGGCACGTGGCGTCTGTGTCGGCAAAGACGCGCTCCCACAATACACGCTCGGTCTCGACGTCCAGGGCACTGGAAAGGTCGTCAAAGACCAGCAACTCGGGCTCGCGCACGAACATGCGCGCGGCGGCGGCGCGCTGGCGCTGGCCGCCCGAGATCATGACGCCCTTGGCGCCAATGATCGTGTCCAGGCCGTCGTCCAGCTCAGACAGGTCTGTTTCCAGCACCGCCAGCCGGACGGCCGCCGCCAGGTCGGTCTCATCCGGCGGCTGGCCCATGAGGATGTTGTCGCGCAGCGAGTCGCTAAAGAGCAGCGGCACCTGGGGGGTGTAGGCGCTGCGAGGCGGCACGAAAAACGCGGCCGGGTCGGCCACCAGCTCGCCGTTCCAGCGAACCTCCCCGGCGTCCGGCGGCAGCAGTCCCAGCAGTGCGCGCAGCAGCGTGGTCTTGCCGGTCCCCACACGCCCGGTGATGACGGTGAACGTGCCCCGTCGTAGGTGCAGGTCAATGCCGTAGATGCCGCGTTCGGTCTCGGGGTATTGGTAGGTCAGGCCGGCCACATCCAGCGTGTCCAGACGATGTGCCGCCGTTTTGGGCGTGTGGGGCACCGGGGGCAGGTCACCGCGCATATACACCGGGCCGTGGCGCACCAGCGTCTCGGGCCGCGCCCCTTGCAGCAACCGGATCATGCGCTGGAACGAGACCTGCGCCTGCTGCCGAGCCGCCAGCAGGATGCCCAACAGCGCCGTGAACGCCGACACCCATTCCAGGTAATAGACAAAGAGCGCGAAATCGCCCACGGTGAACGACCCGGCGGCCATAGACTGCCCGGCCAGGAGCAGGATGAGCCCGGTGCCCACGTTGGCCGAGTTGGTAAAGATAGAGCCGAGGATCTCGTTGAACAGACGGTCCTTGAGGGCGGCCTGGCGCCGGGTCTCGCCCAGCTCGGCAAAACGCCGGACCACGTGCGGCTCGGCCGTGGCGACCTGGACCGCCTGCGCTGCGCCAAACATCTCGCCGATAAACGCCACCACGCGGGCCGTGGCACGCCGGTTCGCCCGGCGATAGGCGTGAATGCGGCGCATCGCCAGGTTGGCGACGACGAGCACAGCCACCAACGGCACAAAGACCAGCAGGGTAATGCCCACGTTGATGCGCAGCATCACCACCAGGGCGATGAGGGCAAACAGGCCGCGCCCCGTGGCAAAGGGCAGCCGGGCTGCAAAAAGCGTCACCTCCTCCGCGTCACCCCGAAAGCGACTGACGGCCTCGCCCGGCGAGCCGGGCACGGCGCGCGCCCCGGGCCGCTCCAGGATGCGGGCAAACAGGTTCTTGCGCAGCAGCGCGCTGACCGTAAAGCGAAAGGCAATGTGCGTCGCAATGTCGGCAAAGACGATGAGAGACCGGGCCAGGGCCGTGGCGACCAGGAACGCGATCAAGGTCCACGGCCCCACCGCCACCGGGTCGTTCCCAGTGAGCGTGTCGAAAAAGGCGGCCATGACCAGACCGGTGATCTGCGGCGTGATGCCAAAGATAAACAACCGCAGCACGGTGACGGTCAGATAGAGCCACGGCTGAAAGCGGATCAATCGCCATACATAGCGCCATATGGGCACCTGGATGTCTTCGAGGTCCGGGGCCGGCGGATTGCTCATGCCAGCACCTCTTCCAACCCGGTTTGCAGCAGGCCATAGAACCGCGAGGTTGGGTCGTTCACCAATACCTGGCGCGGCCCATGTTCACTGATGCGGCCATGCTCCAGGATCATGATCTCGTCGGCGCGCTGGACCGTGCCCAGCCGGTGAGCCACGATGATGGCCGTGCGATCCTGCACCAGCCGCTCGACGGCCCGCTCGATGAGGTGCTCGGTGGCCGGGTCCAATCGCGACGACGCCTCGTCCAGGATGACCAGTCCCGGGTCGTGGAGCAAGATGCGCGTAAAGGCCAAGAGTTGGGCCTCGCCGGCCGACAGGCCGCCCCCGCCGGATTCCAGCTCGGTGTCCAGGCCCTCGGGCAGCGATTGCAGCCACGGGTCCAGGCCCAGTTCCTGGATGGCACCCCGGATGCGCTCGTCTGACACGCGGTCGTCGAAAAAGGTCAGATTGTCACGCACGCTGGCCTGGAACAGTTGAACCTCTTGGGTGACGATGCCCACGTGCTGCCGCAGGTCAATCAGCGGCACTTGCCGCAGGTCAGTCAGCGCGCCGTCGTGCCCCAGGCACACGACGCCCTGATCCGGGTCATACAGGCGAAAGATGAGCCGGGTGAGGGTGGATTTGCCGCTGCCGGTGCGCCCCAACAGGCCCAGCACCGTGCCGGGTCGCAGGTGAAAGGTCAGGTCGTCCAGGACGACCTCTTGCTCCTTGTAGCTGAACGAAACGTCCTGAAAATCGACGACCAGGGGGCCGGCGGGCAGACCGATCGTGCCGCTGTCTCGGATCTGGGGCCGGGTGAACAGCAATTCGCGCACCCGGGTGATGCCGGCCCCGGCCCGCTGCAATTCCTGGATCTGCTGCGAGATCTGGTCGATGGGACGCATGAGCATGTTGGTGTAGAAATAGACCAGGTACACGGTACCGATGGTGAGCGTGCCGGTGAAGAACAAATAGCCGCCCAGCGCCAGCGCCGCCGCATTGCCCACAGCGAACAGCAGCAGCATGACGCTGAACAAAAAGTTGACCACCAGGCCGGCCTTGAGCGTCTGGTGCATCAGGGCACGCATGAGCCGGTAAAAGTGGCGCATCACATAGGCCTGGGCACCGTTGGCGCGAATGTCCTCGGTGCCGGCCAGCCGCTCTTCCAAAAAGCCGAACAGGTCGGCGCTGGCCTGGCGCTCGGCCGTCCAGAATGGCACGCCAATGTGGCGCAGCCGCACCAGCACGACCAGCGCCGCCAGCACAAAGGCCGACAGGGCCAGGCCCACCCGCCAGTCTACCTGATAGAGCAGGATCAGGATCCCGGCGAGCAGCAGGGCATTGCCCACGATCTGGATCACAAACTGGGAAAAAAAGTTGGACAGGGCGGTCACATCGCCGTCGATGCGCTCGATCATTTCGCCGGGGGTGTGGGCATTGTGGAACGACATGTCCAGCCGCAGACAATGCGCCGCCAGGTCGGTGCGGAGGTCATTGGTGGTCAGCCAGCCCACGTTCTCGCTCACATAGGCCGCGGTCACGCCCACCACCTGCTGGACCAGCGCCACGCCCAGGAACAGCAGCGCCGCCCACACCAGGGATTGCGCATCTCGGCCGGTTTGCGCCGCATCGATAAAATAGCGCGTGATCTGGGGGTTGACAAGTTGCAGGCTGATGCTGCCCAGAAGCAGCACGCCCAGCAGCATGGCCCAGCGCCAATAAGGCTTGAGGTAGCGAAAAAGGAGGTTGACGTACTGCCGCAAGGGAATTTTCACACGCGCTCCACTGACCGGGACAACGGCCGCTGGTCAAGAGCCCTCGATGGGCGCAGGCTGTGCTAGTATGCCTCAGGCGGCGCGAGCATCAGGACAGAGCCCATCACAAACACGTAAAACAGCACGTAGGACAAGACGCACAGCACCAGCAGCACCAGCACGCCGCCGCCAATCCCCAGCCCAATCCAGGCAAAGGTCCGGGTGCGCTGCTCGTCCTCGGCCCGGCGCGCCGCTGCCACGCCCACAATGCCCAGGATGAGCGGCAGCAACGGCAGGCAATAGGCCCCGTAGGTCATGGTCAGGCACAAAAAGGCGGAGAGCAGGCCGCCGGCCAATGCGCCCAGGCCGGCCAGGTCATAGATGTTGCCGGTCCACGTGGTCAAACCTGCCGGGCGCGCCAGCGCGTCTGCCGGCGCGCCGGCCAGCGGCTCGATCTGGGGCACGTCCGGCCCCGCATCCAAGACAATGTCATCTTCCATGTGTGTCCTCCTGTTTATTGATTGATTCGCGCCTCTACGACGTATAGCTGAAAGGGCAGCCGGCCGCTGTTGAGTTGCGCGGCCAGCAGTTGGGCCTCGGCTGCGGTGAACCGGCCGGCGATGACGGCCTCGCCCCCCGCGATGGGCGCATTCACCCGGGGTGCCGAGATGACCGCCCCATCGCGGGCGATGACCAAATAGTGCCCCACGTTGTCCTGGGTGTAATCGGCCAGCTTGGCCGCGCCCGCCGGGGTCAACACAACGCGAACGTGCCATTGACCATCCTGGGTCGCGGCGGCCGCCTGCTGAACGTCCTCATCGGTGAGGATGACCCAGGCATTGGGCGGAGTCGGCGCGCCAATGTCCACCGGGTCGCCGGAATCCCAAAAGGCCACGGCCCCCACCTGTGTCGCCAACCGGATGACGGCCTCGGGGTCCACGCCCTCAGCCAGCTCCAGGCGCAGGTTCGAGCCGTCCACGCGCACGGTGGCCCCGGTGACGCCCATCGCGTCCAGGCGCTCTTGTAGCACGTCGCGGGCGTGGTCAAGTGTATCCGGTGTCACGTTGTCCGAGGCTTTGACGCCCAGGACGATGATGATGGCCGGCTCCGGTGTTGCTGCGGCCTGTTGAGAGCGCAGAGCCAGCAGGCCCAGTGCACCCGTCGCCAACAGGCAGCAGCACCCGGCCAGCACAACCAGCACCAGGACCACGATTATCCAACGTGATGCGTTCATGGTCATTTCTCCCTGGTAAATAGCTTCACCCAGACTGCGGCTGGGGGCAGCCGCAGTCTGCGGCAATTTTCATTCTTCGCGACGCCCAGCCGGGCAGCTCATCTCCTCCATCGCTGTTCGAGTAGGGGCGCGATTGAATCGCGCCCCTACTGGTGGGGCTGTTCATCCACTTGACAAGCCTCCCTGCCGCCGCTATACTGGGGCAACTCGCGGGCCAGTCCGCCGCGAGATGGAGGCTACCTTGCGTCGTTACCTGTTCGACATCCTCAAAGTGGTCATCAGCCTGGGCCTGATCCTGTTCCTGCTCACGCAGGTCAATCTGGCGCAGGTGGGCGGGATCATTGCCCGAGCCAACCTGTGGTTGCTGGCGCTGGCGCTGCTGCTCTATATCGGGGCCATGGCCGCCAACGGCCTCAAGTGGTATGTGCTCTTGCGCGCCCAGGGCATCCAGGCGGCGCTGGCCGACGTGCTGGTTTATACGTTTGTGGGGTTCTTTTTCAACAACTTTTTGCCGGCCAACGTGGGTGGCGACGTGGCCCGCTTTGCCACCCTGGCCCGGGACACGGAACAGCGCGCCGAATCGGCCTTGTCGGTCATCATGGACCGGCTGGTAGGTCTGTTCACCTATATCACCGTGGCGGCGGTGATGGGCGGCGTGATGGTATTTGTCGTAGGCCGGACAGACCTGGCGAATCTGGCCGCGATGGCCGGGCTGCTGTTCTTGCTGGCGGCGCTGGGCTTTGCGGTGCTGTTGAGCCGGCGCCTGCGCCGCCTGGTCGAGCGTCTGTTTGGCCTGCCGGTGCTGGATCGGCTCGCGCCGCTGTATCGCCGACTCTCGTCCGCCGTACAGATGTACCGGGACCGGCCGGCGGTGCTGGTGCTGGCCTTTGGCATCTCGTTCGGCGGCCTGGTGCTCACCAATCTGGTGAACCTGCTGGTGGCCCTGGCCCTGGGCATCGACTTGCCGCTGGTATACATCTTTTTCTTTAACCCGCTGCTGGCCTTTGCGCCGCTCATCGTGCCATCGCTGGGCGGCCTAGGGGTCACGCAGGGCTTTTACGACCTGTTCTACAACGGCCTGGGCCACCTCATCACCAGTGACGAATCGCTGTCCATCTCGCTGACGCTCCAGGCGATCTTTTACCTCTCCAGCTTGCCCGGCGGGATGCTGTGGTGGCGCGGCCGGTCCAAATCAGACTGATGCTCACCGCTCGCGGGCCAGCCACGTGAATACCCCCATCAGCACCAGACCGCCGGCCACGATAGCCGCCAGCTTGTAGATCGGCCCGGTCAGGAGCAGGGCCAGCGCGCCCAGCAGCACCGTAAAGGCATAATACAGCAGCACGATGGCCGGCTGCGATAGCCCGGCGTCCAGCAGCCGGTGATGCAGGTGCTCACGCGCCCCCCGCATGGGCGAGCGGCCCTGCAAGGCCCGCCGCACGATGAGCCACGCCACGTCCAGGATGGGAATGCCCAACACCAGGAGCAGCGTGGCCCCCTTGGTCCCCCCCATGATGGATAGCGCGCCCAGCAAAAAGCCCAGCAGCGGCGCGCCGCCCCCCATAAAGATGCGGGCCGGGTGGAAATTGTAGGGCAAAAAGCCCAGCAGCGCCCCGGCCAACGCCAACGGCAGCAGCGCCACGCTGTACTGGCCCATGTTCAGGCTATGCAGGGCAAATATCAGCGCGGCGATGCCGCCCACGCCGGTCGCCAGCCCGTCCAGCCCGTCCAGCCAGTTCATGGCGTTCATGGCGCCCATGAGCCAAAAGATGGTGAACGGCACCGCCACATAAACCGGAAACTCCCACGTGCCGCCCAGCGGAGTGTTCACGCTCCAGATGACCACGTCGGCGGTCACGGCCAGCCCGGCGGCCACCAACTGCCCCCCGAACTGGACCCACGGCCCCATCTCCCAGCGGTCGTCCAGCACACCCATGACAAACATGACCGTGGCCCCGGCCAGAACGCCGGCCACGCGTACCAGCTCCAGCGGGTCCTCGGCCGTGACCACCCGGCCCCGCAGCGCCAGCGCCACGCCCAGCCCGGCGACAAAGGCCGCGTACAGGACCACACCGCCCAGCCGGGGCACCGGAGCCCGGTGCAGCTTTTTGGGCCGGGCGTCGGGCACGTCCACGAACCCAAAGCGAAAGGCCAATCGGCGCACCACCGGCGTCGCCGCCAGCGCCGCCGCGAACGCCGCCCCCCATACTGCCACCAGGACCCACGGATCGCTCACTCGTCCACCGTTTCCAGGCCATCCACAAAGCGCACCAACTCGATGCCGGCCTCGTCCAGCATGCGCCGGGACAGCTCATCCGGATAGTCGCCATCATAGACGATGCGCCGGATGCCGGCGTTGATGAGCATCTTGGCGCAGAGCACGCAGGGCTGGAGCGTGATATAGATGTCGCTCCCGGCGATGCGCACGCCGTGCAGCGCGGCCTGGATGATGGCGTTCTGCTCGGCGTGTAGGCCCCGGCACAGCTCGGTGCGCTCGCCCGAGGGCACACCCATCTGCTGGCGAATGCAACCCACGTCCGTACAATGAGCCAGGTCCCGGGGCGGCCCATTATACCCCGTGGTCAGGATGCGCTTGTCCTGCACGATGACGGCGCCCACGTGCCGGCGCAAGCAAGTGGACCGCTTGGCCACCTCGCGGGTGATGTGCATGAAATACTCGTCCCAGCTTGGTCGCGTCATGCGCTCACCCGGTTCCAAACTGGCGGTCGCCGGCATCGCCCAGGCCCGGCACGATATAGCCCGGCGGCGGGTCGCCCGGCTGGACCGGCTCGGGCGTCAGGTGGCTGTCAATGGCCGCGATGTGAATGTCCACATCAGGATGCGCCTGCGATAGCCGCTTCACACCCTCGGGCGCCGCAATGATCCCCACAAACTTGATACGATGTGCGCCCCAGCCCTTGAGCACATCCACGGCCGCCACCGCCGACCCGCCAGTCGCCAGCATGGGGTCGAGGATGAGACAGACCTGCACCGTGGGATGGACCGGCAGGTTGTTATAGTAGGCCACGGGCTCCAGGGTCTTGTGATCGCGATACAGGCCCAGGTGCCACACCTCGGCCGACGGCAACAGCTCCCAGATGCCTTCAACCATGCCCAGCCCGGACCGCAAGATGGGCACCAACCCGATCTTTTCCTGCAGGGCGCGACAGTCGGCCACGCCCAGGGGCGTCGCGACCTGGACCGGTTCCAGGGCCAGGTCGGCCGTGGCCTCGTAGGCCAGGAGCATCGCCAGCTCGCGGATCAACTCGCGGAACTTTTTGGGTTCCGTGCCGGTGCGGCGCAGCAGGCTGAGTTTGTGCTTGACCAGCGGGTGCTGGGATTCAAATACGCGGGGCATGGGACCTCCAGATTGCAGGTTGCGGATTTGTGGGCTAGTGAATAGACAGAACCAGTTGAACCTCGTCGCGGACGGGGATGCCGGAAAAGCCAACCAGTTCCTCGCTGTGGTGAACAGCCACGAGGCCGGGGAGCAGACCGGTCAACCGGAAACCGTGCCGCTGGTACAAGGCCAGGGCCGGCAGGTCGTCGTTGGTGGTGGCGACGCGGACGGCGGTCAGTCGGCGTGCCCGGGCCGCGTCAATGGCCGCGCGAATCAGGCCGCTCCCGGCTCCCTGGCCCTGGTGCGCCGGCAGCACGTTCAACATCACGACCGTCATGACATCGCGCTCGATGGCATAGACCAGACAGCCCACCATCGCACCCTCAACTTCGGCCACCCAGGCTGGTAGCGCCAGCACGTCGTACGTCTGCCCAAAGCAGTCAACCTCCGTCTCGCCCCAAAAGTGCAAGGCCAGGGACTCGATGGCAGACCGGTCACGCTGTGCCTGATAAATATCGGCCGGCGACACCGGCCGGATGACGGCAGCACCGGCCGCTGCGAGCGGCAGCGCGCCCGGGCCGACCACCACCAGTCGCGCGTGGGCCAGGCAGACCGGCGCGCCGGTCACCGCGCACCGATAGACGGCATTGGCGTCACAGTGCGCGCACCTGATCATGGCTGCGCGGTATACCCGGCCTTCGCAATGGCCGCCACAATGTCGTCCAATGTGGCCTGGGCCGGGTCATACTGGAACGTGGCCTGCTTGCTGTCCAGGTCCACCTGCACGTCAGCGGTGCCCGGCTGGCCGCTGATAGCCTTGGCCACCCGCATCACGCAATGCTGGCACGACATGTCCGACACGCCCAAAATCACCTTTTCCATCACACACCTCCAACGAGAAATCGTTCCTGCGCATTCTACCACGCCGGGGGGCAGTTTGGCAAGCCCATGCGACAGCAAAAAGCCCTGACAAGCGACTGGGTCTTGCCAGGGCCAATAACAGGTTGAGGATAGACTCGTCAGGGCTCGTAATCTGGCGCCGAGACCGCAACCCGCAGCAATTGGATGATCAAGAACCCGGCCAGCGCCACCAGTGTCAGACCCACGCCCCCGTCGATGGCGAGCATGAACAGGCCCGACCCCGGCCCCTGGAACATGTAGAACTGGACCACGACCAGGGCCAGCGTGGAGCCGAGCAGCACTCCCCAGCCCACGATCTGCCGCAGCCAGCCGGTCACGCCCAGCCGGTCCATAACCAGGAACAGCGCGATCACGGCGGAAACCGTCGCCAGGACGTGCCAGTGGCCCACCAGGATGGTGCGCTCGACTTGCAGCATATCCGGCTGGCGGTACGTCTCCAGGTTGAACGCCACATATACGCCAGGAATCGTCACCACCAGGTTCACAAAGACCAACTCGAACAGGATGCCCAGGCGAATGGGGTCGCGCAACACGGCGACCACGCGGCGTGCCCGGCCCGGGTCGGCCGGCCCCTGCGCCAGCCGCACCAAGCCATAGCCGGCCACGATAAGCGCCCCGGGCAGCAGGAACGCCGCCCCCACGTTGATAATCTTGTGGGCGACCTTTTCCCAGACCATCACGCTCCAGGTAGCCACGCTGACGATGGTGGTGCCGCCGATGGTCAAGAGCAGGGCCGCCTGGTAGAGCCGGCCCTGTCGCAGCCCCAGGGTCCGGGCCACGATGAGCAGCAGCACCACATCGATGAGGGTGAGCATGATGTGCAGGTGCGCAATGATCGCTAGTTGCCCCAGGTCGTGCGTCTGTCGGACCACGTCCTCGGCCAGAAACGCCGTAAAGCCATTGCCAAAGTAGGCCCCGGCCGCACCGCCAATGGCCGCCGAGACGAGGGTGTACAGTGCCACCAGCCAAAAGGCCAGCCGGTCCAGCGCGAAATGGCGCCGGCCGGGCCACAGTCCCACGCACAGCACCACGCCGCTGAAAAAGACCAGGCTCAGCCCGGCGATAAACAGCCCGTGGAGCAGCCAATTGCGCCCAAAATAGCCAAACCCAATGGCTCCCACGCTGGTCAGCATATACCCCACGGTGATGGTCGGCCGCACCAGGCGCGTAAAGCGATCCTCGACCGGCAGCAGGTCCAGGATGAAATAGACCAGGGCCGCCACCAGAGGGATCGCCAGGGCATGATAGAGCATGATGATGCGCCCCACCCGCTCCGCGTCGTCCAGCGACAGGCCCAGGAACGCCGGCACGCCCAAGTTCGCCATCGGCCCGGAAAAGATACTGAGCAGCGCAATGATCAGCGCCTCCCAGCCGGTGACGACCAACAACAAGCCTTTGGTCGTCCCGAGTCCCCGGATGCGTTGTGACAGGTTGGACATGGGGCGCCTCGCTACGTCAGGTGATTTTCCCGGTGCCTCTCAGCGATGGCATCAGCCAGGCAGTCCAGGGCCTCGAAATCGGCCTCTCGGGGGTACCCCTGGCAGAGAACCGGGGCCAGCACTTCCACTTTCAGGTTCGGGATCATGCTGGCGATCTGCTCCACTGCCTTGCCGCCCCAGCCATAGGAGCCGACGATGGAGGCAAACCGTAGCTTGGGCCGCAGTGCATTTGCCAGGTAAGCCGCATATACCACACCCGGGTGCGCACCGGTCAGCACTGTGGGGGTCCCGACGACGATGGTTGCGGCATCGACCAGGGCCATCGCCAGCTTGCCGACGTCGGTCACAGCCAGGTTGAACAACTCGACGGCCACGCCTCGCTCTATCAAGGCATCGACCAGATGATCCACCATGGCTTTGGTACTGCCCCACATCGAGATGTAGGGCAGCACGACAATGTTCTTGGGATCAGCCGTGACCCACTCGCGGTAGGCGTCCAGGATAAAGGCTGGCTGGTTGTAGATGGGACCGTGGCTGGGCGCGATCATGGCGATATCATAGTCTGCCAACTTGGCCAGGTTCTTTTCGATCACCTTGCGAAAGGGCATCATGATCTCGGCATAGTAGCGTTTGGCAGCTTCATATACCCGTGGCTCGTCAGTCACGTACAGGTCCGTGGTGGCAATGTGCGAACCGAAAAAGTCGCAAGTGAAGAGGATCCGGTCTTCCTGCAGATAGCTCACCATGGTCTCCGGCCAGTGCACCCAGGGCATGTAGACAAACTTCAGGGTCTTGTCGCCCAACGACACCGTTTCCCCATCCTCCACAGTGATGAAGCGGTCCTCCGGGATGAGCAGGGTGTCCATGAGCATCCCCTTGCACCGGGGATTCGTGAGCACCTTGGCTGCCGGGTAGCGCTCCAGTACAGCCGGAATGGCCCCAGAGTGGTCCGGTTCCGCGTGGTGCGCCACCACATAGTCAATACTCGGCATACCGTCCAGCCGATCCAGCAGAACGTCTTGCATGCGGGGATCGACACTGTCCAGTAATGCCGTCTTTTCGCTGCCCTGGATCAGATAGGCGTTATAGCTCGTGCCGTCCGGGAGCGGGATCAGGGCATCGAACAACCGCCGATCCCAATCTACAGCCCCCACCCAGTACACACCTGGGCTAATGCCTCTCGCGTTCATGCGTTTGACCTCCTTTGACTTTTGTCCGTAGGGTTGCATTAAGCTTGGTCTTGCAGGATCCGCCGCTCGCCGGTCAATTGGCGAATCCCGGTCACGTCTTGCGACACCTCCAGCGTGCCCCGGTAGCGCCCCTCGGCGCCATGCATGGCAAAATAGCGAATGTGCAGGAACCGGCCCTCCGCCTGGATCCAGAACTCGGCCTCATCCCGGCGGCCGGCCCGGAAATCGTCCAAAATGCCCTGAACCACGTGAACGCTGGCGGGCGGGTGGCATTTTTGCACCTGGCGGCCGATGGTGGTCGCCGGGCGTGGAAAGATGCGCTCCGGCCCCCGCGAAAAGTACCGCACCGAGTCCGTGTCGTCCACAAAGGTCACATCCACCGGCAGGTGATTGAGGAGCAGGTTTACCTCTTCCAGCGACAACGCGCCGGTGTCCAGCGGCCAGCGATGGTCCGGCGCCGGCGCCTCTGCCGGCACCGATGTGACCGGCGCGGCTGGCGGCTCGTCCATCGCGGCAGGCGACACTCCCAACGCATAGCCAAACTCGTCGCCCTGCTCCCACACGGCCAGCCACTCGGCCGGGGCTAGCTTCTCTTGCGCCGCGGGGAACAGGATATGCTCCTCCTTGTAGGCCATCTCGCTGATCATGGTCGCGAGCGGCTCCACCTGCGCGTCTAGCGCCGCCACCAGCGACCCGTAATCCGCCGGCGCGGCCAACGCCTGGTCCAGGGCCTTCCAACGCGCCCGAATGTCATCGTGAATGGCCCACATCACCGTCGAGGGGCCGGACATGCCGTGCCGCTCTAGAAATGGAAACAGCAGGTGCTCCTTGCGCAAATAGTGCCGGTCCAGCTCCATCAATCGAGCCAGGGCCGCGCGGGCCTGCTGAATGGGTGCGGCAGCAGCGGTCAGTCTGCCGGCAGCTTGCACCTGCTGGGCGGCAGTCGTCAGCGCCGCCAGGACCGCTGGCACGGCGGCATTTTCGGCGCGCAGGGTGGTCAGGGGATGGCCGGCCGGGGCCGATTGCTGCGCCGGGGCCTGTGCGTCCAGTGAGTCCCTGAACACGGCCACATGCACGTCACACAGGCGCTTGACCTCGGTCTCGGGCAATCCCTCGGCGATGAGGGCCTGCTCCAGGTACGCGATCTCGGACGCGCTCACATCCTGCGTCAGGGCTTGAAACCGGGCCTTAACATCGTCCACGCTGGCGCCCTGGTGCAATTCACGGATCAGTTGTTTGAGTGTTGCCTGCTTTTGCTGGCTGTTGTAGATATGCTCGCTCATGTGTGTTCCTCCTTGGTTTTGCTCATCTTTATCATACCCGATAGCGCCCGCTGCGTCTGCGACAAAAGTCACGCGGTGTTTCGAGGGCTCAATCGGCCAATTTGGAACATTTGTTCTAGACAAAAACCAACGAGTTTCCTTAAATTGATGAAATTTGGTCCCCAAAGTACTAGCCAAGTGGGATCACGTATGCTATAATACATACAGAGTGGGACAAAGTGGGATATTGTGGATCACGATGGCAGGTTGATCATGTTTCTCGGTGAATTTGAACATACCCTCGATAGCAAAGGTCGCCTGAGCATTCCGGCCCGTTTCCGCGCGGACCTGGAAGCCGGGCTGGTGGTGACCCGGGGATTGGGCGATTATCTCATGGCGTTTCCCCCGGCCGAATGGGAGCGCTTTATCGGCGACATGCGCCAGCGCGAGATGACCCTGGCCGAATCGCAGACCATCAGCCGCTTTATCTTTGCCCGGGCCGCCGAATGCACGCTGGACGGCCACGGTCGCACGCTCATCCCGGCCCCGCTGCGCCAATACGCCCACCTGGATACCGACGTGACCGTCGTGGGCATGGACACTCACCTGGAAATCTGGGACCGCGCGCGCTGGGCTGAGGAACAGGATCGCGTGGAGCGCGAGGGGCTCCAGGTCGCCACCGAACAGTTCCGGGGCCTGTGGCTGTAGGCCGGGCCATCACGATCTGATTATAACACCGGCGTCAATGCCTGGCTCACCGGCAAGGGACCGTCGCACATGACAGACGATGCAGCTACCACCGCCCACATTCCGGTCCTGTTGGTCGAGGTGCTGGACCTGTTGGCCCCCGGCCCCGGCGAGCGCTTTGTCGACGGCACTGTGGGCGCTGGCGGTCACGCCCAGGCCATCCTAGACCGCTGCGGCCCAGATGGCCGGCTGCTGGGGTTGGACGCAGACCCGCAAGCCCTCCAGGCGGCCGGGGAACGCCTGCGAGCGTACGGGGAGCGCGTGACGCTGGTTCACGCCAACTATGGTCAACTGGGCGACGTGGCGCCGGCGCAGGGGTTCGCGCCTGCCGATGGAGTGCTGCTGGACCTGGGGCTGTCGTCGCGGCAACTGGCGGACCCGGCCCGGGGCTTTTCTTTCCAGGGCGATGGCCCCCTGGACATGCGCCTGGACCCGCGCCAGACCGACACCGCCGCTGATCTGGTGAACCACGCCGCGCCGGACGAATTGCAGCGCATCATCGCCGAATATGGCGAGGAACGGCAGGCCCGGCGCATCACGCAGGCCATCGCGGCGAGCCGGCCACTGCACACTACCGCCGAGTTGGTGCAGGTCATCGACCGGGCCACCGGCGGCCGGCGCGGGCAGCGGATTCACCCGGCCACGCGCACCTTTCAGGCCCTGCGCATTGCCGTCAACGACGAGCTGGGTAACCTGGAGCGCGGCCTGAATGCGGCCATCGACCTGCTGGCCCCCGGTGGGCGGCTGGCAGTCATCGCGTTTCACTCGTTGGAGGACCGCCTGGTCAAGCACACCTTGCAGCGCGAATCGCGGGATTGCATCTGCCCGCCGCGCGCGCCGGTCTGCACCTGTGGTCACCAGGCCCGATTGGCATTGCTCACGCGCAAACCCATACGGCCCACCCCGGCCGAGGTAGCGCGCAATCCCCGGTCTCGCAGCGCCCGCCTGCGAGCCGCCCGCAAGCTGGGAACACCATGAGCGATACACGATCCCAGAACTCGCCGCTGTTGGCTCGCCGCCAGTGGTTGCAACGACTGGAGGCCCAGGGATTTCGACCCCTGGTGGCCCTCTGCGCGTTGGTCTGCGCCCTGTGCCTGCTGTACCTGTATCAGAACAGCACCATGACCACCAGCGCCTACGCCATCAGCCAACTGGAAGCCTCGCGCACGCACCTGATCCACCGGCACGAGCAATTGCAGGTCCAGGTGGCCGAACTGGAGAACCTGGACCGCATCCAGCGCATCGCCACCGGGCAATTGGGCATGGTCGAGGCCGGGTCGGTGCGCTATTTGCAGGTGGCCGATTTGCCCCTGGACGAGCCGGTGGTACACGCCCTGGCCCCCGGTGTCCCGGCCGGGCCGGTGGCCGGCGCACCATCGGGCGACCAGGACACATCCTTCTGGGCCACGTTGTGGAACTCGATCGTGAGCCAATTCCTGGCCTGGGGCGACCAACCCGCCGGGTCACAGGCCCAGGCACACTAGCCGTAGGAGGCCCCGTGAGCGGCATCCCCGCTTATCAGATCCTGGATCAAGAATACCGCCGTCGCCGATTGCGGCTGCTGCCGCTGGCGGTGGCCTTTGTGTTGGGCGCGATCCTGCTGGTGAGCAAACTGGGCTACTGGCAACTCCAGGAACACACTGCCCTGGCCGCTCAGGCCCAGGACATGCGGCTGTACAAAGAAGTCATTGCCCCACGCCGGGGCCGCATCTTTGACCGCAATGGATACACCCTGGCGATCAACGCCCCGTGCGTGCGCGTGACGGCCGCGCCGCAGCAGATCGAGGACCCGGCCGGCACCGCCGATCGGCTGGCGTTGCTGTTGAACATGCCCCGGTCCGAGCTGCTCCAGGCTCTCCAATCAGACGAGCTGTGGGTATCGCTGAGCCGCCACGTGCCCTATGAAACCGCAACCCGCATCGACGAGTTGGGGCTGCCGGGCATTTATATGGAAGAAGAGACCCAGCGCGAGTATCCCACCGGTGCGCTGGCCGCCCACGTGGTGGGCATCGTCACCTGGGACGGTAAGGGCTATTACGGCATCGAAGGGGCCTACGACCGGCTGCTGCGCGGCGTGGCCGGCACCCTGACCTCAGAATTGGCCTCGGACAAGGGCATGACCATCGCCGGGACCGCGCGCGATTTTGCCCCGGCCCGCGACGGCGCCGACCTGTACCTGAGCCTGGACCGGGCCGTGCAGCGCGTGGCCGAAGAAGAGCTGGCGCGCGGGTTACAGGAGTTTGGCAGCGACAGTGGCAGCATCCTTGTGGTCAATCCGCGTACCGGCGAGATATTGGCCATGGCCAGCCATCCGATCTTTAACCCGGATGATTTTGCCGAACTGCCGCCGGAGCAATTTGTGAACCCGGCCATCAGCGCCCAGTACGAGCCGGGCTCGGTGTTCAAGCTGGTGACCATGGCCGCCGCGCTGGACACCGGCGTGCTCGGTCCCAACGATAGCTTTTATTGCACCGGTGAGATCGCCATCGGCGGGCGCATCCTGCGGCCCTGGGACCGCAAGGCCCACGGCCAGGAGACCATGACCGAGGTGCTGGCCCATTCGTGCAATGTGGGCGCGGCCTATGCCGCCACCCAGGTGGGTGCCGACGAGTTTTATCGCTATGTGTTCGACTTTGGCTTTGCCCGGCCCAGCGACGTCGAGTTGCAGGGCGAGGTCAAGGGCCGGGTGCTGCTCCCGGGCGAAGGCGACTGGTACCCCATCAACCTGGGCACCAACGCCTTTGGTCAAGGCCTGGCGGTGACGCCGCTCCAGATGACCATGGCCGTGGCGACCATCGCCAACGACGGTGTACGCATGAGGCCGCAGATCATCTCGCGCGTGGTGCAGCCCGACTATCAGATCGTCTCCGAGCCAACGGCCATGGGGCGCGTCATCAAGTCCGAATCGGCCCGGCAGCTCACCGAGATGATGGTCACGGCCATAGAAGCCGAAACCGAACTGGCCCGGGTGCCGGGCTATCGCGTGGCCGGCAAGACCGGCACCGCCCAGATTCCCACCCCCGATGGCTATGACCCACAGTGGACCATCGCCAGCTTTGTGGGGTTCCTGCCGGCGAGCGACCCGCAACTCGTCATCCTGGTCAAGATCGACCGGCCCAGCGTCGATCCGTGGGGGTCCAAGGTGGCAGCGCCCATCTTTAGCCGGGTGGCTCAGCGTCTGGTGGTGCTGCTGGGCATCCCGCCGGACGATCAGCGCGCAAATTGACGGCGCCCATTCATGAGGGCAACATGCTCACGTTAGGTGACATCCTGGCAGGATTGCATTACGATCTACCGCCGGCGTGCGGGCCGCATCCGGCGGTGACGCGGGCGGCCGCTGGCGTGGCGTTTGCCAACGTGGTCGTCGACTCGCGGCAGGTCAAGCCGGGCACCCTGTTTGTAGCCCTGCGCGGCGAGCACAGCGACGGCCACGCCTACGTGCGCGACGCCCTGAAACGGGGCGCGACCGGCGCCCTCGTCCAGCACACCGAGGCCCTCGCCGGCCTGACCGTACCCATCCTGCGCGCCACCGACCCGCCATCGCGCGCGCGAGCTGGCGCCGCCGGTGCTCATCCTGGTGGACGATACCCTGCTTGCCTTGCAACGCATCGCCGGGTACTGGCGCGCCCTGTTCGACGTGCCGGCGGTGGCTATCACCGGCAGCGTGGGCAAGACCACGGCCAAAGAGGTCATCGCCGGGGTGCTGGCCCAGCGTTATCAGGTGTTCAAGAATCCTGGCAATATGAACAACGAGTTGGGCCTGCCGCTGACGCTGCTGCAACTGACGGACAAGGCCGAGCGGGCCGTGCTCGAAATGGGCACGTATGCCCAGGGCGAGATCGACTTGCTGTGCCGGTTGGGCCGGCCTCGCACCGGCGTCGTCACCAACGTGGGGCCGGTGCACCTGAGCCGCCTGGGCAGCATCGAGGCCATCACCGCCGCCAAGTCCGAGTTGCCGGCTGCCCTGCCGCCGGCGCCAGAAGGCACCGCCATCCTCAACGGCGACGATGCCCGAGTCCGCACCATGGCCCAGCACACCCAGGCCCAGGTACAGTTTTACGGTCTGGACCCGGCGTTCGACTTTTGGGCCGACGAGATCGAGAGCTACGGGTTGGAAGGGATGCAGTTCCGGCTGCACCACCAGGACGAGTCGATGGTGCTGCACACGCCGCTGCTGGGCCGGCACAGCGTCCACACCGCCCTGGCCGCCGCCGCCGTGGGCCTGGTCGAGGGTCTCACCTGGCCCGAGATTGTCAGGGGCCTCACGCAGACCCAGGAGCAACTGCGGCTCATCGTGCTGCCGGGCAACAACGATTCCACCATCATTGATGACACGTACAACGCCAGCCCCGATTCCGTCATCGCCGCGCTCAACCTGCTGGCCGAACTGGACGGTCGGCACGTCGCCGTGCTGGGCGACATGCTGGAGCTGGGCTCGTACGAAGAAGAGGGGCACCGGCTGGTGGGCCGTCGCGCCGCCGAGGTGCTCCAGGCGTTGGTGACGGTGGGCGATCTGGGCCGGCTCATCGGCGAAGAAGCCCGGGACGCCGGCCTGGCCGACGTGTACCTGGCCGCCGACAATGCCCAGGCTATCGACCACCTGCGCCGGATCCTTCGGCCCGGCGACCGGGTGCTGATCAAAGGCTCGCGGGGCCTGGCTATGGAAGAAATCGTGGGGGCGGTGGCAACGTACCCGGGTGCCACCACCCCCAAGGCCCCGTAACAGGAGAATGCCGCATGGCCTACTCGCTGGTCGTAGGCACCGTAACCTTTTTGATTGCCGTGGTGATGGGCGCGCCGCTCATCCGCTGGCTCAAGCGACACCGCATTGGCAAGCAAATCCGCATCGACGGGCCATCGTCACACCAGACGAAAACGGGCACTCCGACGATGGGCGGCCTGATGATCCTGGCACCGGTCATTGTCATTACCATCGTTCTGAACGTATTGAACCTGATCGGCATCGTGTACGAGTCGCTGCCCATCCCCGAGGGCGAGCTGGCGACCTTTTTGGCCAGCCTGATGGGGCCCAGCACCAAGTTCATCGGCCTGTCCATCCTGTTCCCGCTGGGCGTGCTGGTGGCCTATGGCACGCTGGGAGGCTTTGACGATTACGTGGGCGTGCGCGGACTGCGCGAGGAGCGCGGCACCGGCGTGCTGGCCCGCTACAAGCTGTTGTGGCAAATCCTGTTCGCGGTTGGCGTGGCGGTCGGCCTGCACGTTCTCCTGGACCTGCGCAGCCTGGCCATCCCCACCATCCCCGACAAGATCGAAATTGGGCTGTTGTATATCCCGCTGGCGGCGTTTATCATCGTGGCCTTTTCCAATGCCGTCAACCTGTCTGATGGGCTGGACGGGCTGGCCGGCGGCACATCGGCCATCGCCTTTGTGGCCTATGGGGTCATTGCCCTGCTCCAGGGGCAGATCTATCTGGTGCTCTTTTGTTTTACCATGACCGGCGCGCTCCTGGCGTTCCTGTGGTACAACGCCTACCCGGCCCAGCTCTTTATGGGCGATGTGGGGTCGCTGGCCGTGGGCGCGACGCTGGCCGTGGTGGGATTGATGACCGGCCAATGGCTGCTGCTGCCCATCGTGGGCGCGGTCTTTGTGGTCGAGGCGCTGTCGGACGTGTTACAGGTGGGTTATTTCAAGCTCACCAAAGGCAAACGCATATTCAAGATGGCACCCCTACATCATCACTTTGAATTGCTGGGGTGGAGCGAGGTCCAGGTGGTACAGCGTTTCTGGCTGGTCGCTATCCTGGCCGCCATGCTGGGGGTGGCCCTGGCGTTAGTGTAGCAGATTGCAGATTGAGGAGGCAAAGTCGCATGGCAATACAGAGACAGATAATCGCGCGCACGAGCAGCGGCCGGCGCGTGGTGAGCCAGGGCACGATGCTGGAGCTATTGCTCCCGTCGCGGGTGCGCCGCAAGGTGCTGGCCCTGTTCATGATCAACCCGGAGGAACGGTTGCACATCCGCGAGATCGAGCGGCGCACCGAGGAAGACTTTCAGGGCGTGCGCCGTGAGCTCAACCGCCTGGAACGCGCCGGTCTGCTGCGCAGCAAGCGAGTGTCCAACCTGAAATTTTACAGCCTGAACAAAGAGTTTTACCTGTACCCGGAACTGCGCAGCATCATCATCAAGTCCGAGCGCGCCGGCGAAGGTATTTACCGCTAACCGTGGACCGGGCATTGTTGCGCGGGCGGCGCTGTCTGATGGTGGGGCTGGCGCGCGAGGGCACGGCCCTGGCGCGGTTCCTGGCGCAGGCCGGGGCGCGGGTCACGGTCACTGACCAACTGCCGGCCGAACGCCTGGCCGAACCGTTGGCGGCGCTGGCCGACCTGCCACTGGCCTATGCCCTGGGCGGTCATCCGGTGGCCGGGTTGCTCCAGGACACCGAGGCCGTGTTCGCCAGCCCGGGCGTCCCGCAGACGACGCCGGTGCTGGTGGCAGCCCGGGAGCGCGGCCTGCCTGTGAGCACCGAGACGCGGCTGTTCGTGCAGCTCTGTCCCGGCCCCACGGTGGGTATCACCGGCTCCAGCGGCAAGACCACCACCACCAGCCTGGTGGGCGAGATGCTGCGCGCAGCCGGGCAGCCCACCTGGGTGGGTGGCAACATCGGCCAACCGCTCATTCTGGAACTGGACCGCATGAGCGCCGATAGCTGGGCGGTGCTCGAACTGTCCAGCTTTCAGCTCGAACTGTACGGCCCCCAGGCCGGCGTGCACGATGACCTGGCCCTGGGGGGGGCGTTGGTCGGCGGCGGCACCAGCCCACACATTGCGGCGGTGCTGAACGTGACGCCGAATCACCTGGACCGCCACGCTTCGATGGAGGAGTACGCCCAGGCCAAACACAACATCTTGCGCTATCAGGGACCGGCCGATTGGGTCGTGCTGAACCCGGACGACGCGTGGACGGCACGCTGGATAGCCGATGCGCCGGGGCGCGTGGTGCAGTTCAGCCGGCGCCACCAGGTTTCCCTGGGTGCGTACCTGGACGGCGATACCGTGTTGGTGTGCCGCGAGGGCCGGCAGCAGACCGTGTGCACCGTGAGCGACATTCGGCTGCGCGGCGCGCACAACCAGGAGAACGTGCTGGCCGCCTGCGCCGTAGCCCTGGTAGCGGGCGTGGACCCCGCCGCCATGCGAGAGGCCATCGCCGGGTTCACCGGCGTGGAACATCGCCTGGAGCCGGTACGCACGCTGGACGGCGTGCTGTGGGTCAACGATTCCATCGCCACGTCGCCCGAGCGCGCAGTGGCAGACCTGCGCAGTTTCGACCAGCCCATTGTGCTGCTGGCTGGCGGACGCGACAAGCATCTGCCCTGGGGCGATTGGGCCGCCGAGGTGGCCCGGAGCGTGCGCGTGCTGGTCCTCTTTGGCGAGGCCAGCGACCTCGTCGAACGCGAGTTGGCCAGGGCCGGCGTGACGGTGGCGCTCCATCGCGGCGAGACGCTGGCCGGAGCCGTGGCGCTGGCCCGGCGCGAGGCCCGACCCGGCGACGTGGTGCTACTGGCCCCCGGCGGCACCAGTTTTGACGCTTTTGGCGACTTTGCCGCGCGCGGCCAGCACTTCAAGGAGCTAGTCCGCCAACTCTAGGTATTCTTGACGCTCAGAGGCGGTGCGGGGTGTTGGGAGAGGGACGCCTCAGCCCATAGCGGCCCACCCCGCACCGCCTGGTACACTCGATCACACATAGCGAGTGGTGACAACATGGTTAGCACAACCCTGGAACGCCTACCGGCAACCAAAATCAAGACCTTGCGCCACAACCTCGACTATCCCTTGTTGGTGACAGTCGCGGTGCTGGTGATCTTTGGTGTGGTAATGGTATACAGCTCCAGCTATGTCGTGGCCTACCGCGAGCTGGACGACCCACACTATTTCTTTGTGCGCCAGGTGGTCTGGGTAGGATTGGGGATGATCCTGATGCTGGCCTTGAGCCGGGTACCGTATCACTGGTGGGCCAAGTGGGCCACCCCGGGCCTGGTCATCATCGTCATCGCACTACTGGTGACGCAATTCACGCCCTTGGGTGTCGATTATGGCGGGGCGCGGCGCTGGCTGCGCCTGGGACCGCCGCCTATCCCGGCACTTCAGCCCAGCGACTTTGCCAAGCTGGCGATCATTGTGTTTCTGGCGGCTTTTCTGGGCGACCATCCAACCCGGGCCAGCGAGGTCCGGCGCGGCCTGCTGCCTTTTATCGGCGTGATGGGCATGCTGGCCGGGCTGATGGTCATTGCCCAGCGCGACCTGGGCACCACCATTATTGTGCTGGTGATCGCCACGACCGTGTTCTTTGTCGGCGGCGCCGACCCGTGGCACCTGGGAGTCATTGCCGTGATCGGGTCGGCCTTTGGCCTGGTCATGGCCGCCATCGAACCCTATCGCTGGCAGCGCATCACCACGTTTCTGAGCCCATTTCAAGACACGCAAGGCTCTGGCTACCAAATGGCGCATATCCTAATGGCCCTGGGGTCCGGTGGGCTGACCGGCCAGGGTCTGGGCGCCAGTCGCGAAAAGTTCATGTACCTGCCCGGCACCCACACCGACAGCATCTTTGCCGTGGTAGGCGAAGAACTGGGGCTGATCGGATGTCTGGCGGTGGTTCTGCTGTTTGCCCTGTTGGCCTATCGCGGGTATCAGGTGGCCCTGCGCGCGCCGGATCGCCTGGGCTTTTTGATGGCGACCGGCATCACCACCTGGATCACGTTCCAGGCATTTGTGAACCTGGCCGGCACCACCAACACTCTGCCGCTGACCGGCGTGCCGCTGCCATTCATCAGTTCGGGCGGCTCGTCCATGATCGCGTGCCTCATGGGGGTGGGCGTGCTGCTCAACATCTCGCGCCACCGGGCCGGCGTGGTCGAAGGGTCCGCACCGGCGTCTCGGCCGGCCATCACCGTCACCAGCACCCGCCGGACAAGGGGATGACCATGCGCCTGTTGGTGAGCGGTGGCGGCACCGGCGGTCACGTCTACCCTATCCTGAGCGCCCTGGCCGGGTTTGCAGAGCCGCTCACCGTGCTCTATGTGGGGCGCAGTGACGGCATGGAACAAGACATCGTGGGCCGCACCGACCTGCCGTTTCGAGGGCTGCGCATGGGCGGCGGCCTGCGGGGCGTGCCGCCCTGGGTGGCGGCCGGCAACGCAGCGCTCATGCTGCGGGCTGGGTGGGAAGCGCTGGGCGTGGTGCGCGATTTTGACCCGGCGGTCACGTTTGTCACCGGCGGCTTTGTGTGCGTGCCGGTGGTGCTGGCGAGTTGGGTCCGGCGCGTGCCGGTCCTGGTCTATCTGCCAGACATCGAGCCCGGGTTGGCCGTGCGCTTTTTGGCCCACTTTGCCACGCGCATTGCCGCTACGGCCGAAGCGTCACGCGCCTACTTGCCGGCGCACAAGGTCGTGGTAACCGGCTACCCGGTGCGTCCGGCGCTCTGGACCACCGACCGGGCCGCGGCCCGCGCGCATTGGGGCCTGGAGCCGACAGACCGGCTGCTGCTCGTATTCGGCGGGAGCCAGGGCGCGCACTCGATCAACATGGCCGTGGGCCGGGATCTGGAACGCCTGACCGAGGCGGCCGTGGTGATTCACGTCTGCGGCCGCGACGACGAGGCTGATTTTGCGGCGCGCCGGGCGGCGCTGCCGGCCCATCTGCAGGACCGCTATCGGCCCTATGGCTATCTACACGAGATGCCGCTGGCCCTGGTGGCGGCGGATCTGGCGGTTTCGCGCGCCGGGGCCTCGGCCCTGGGCGAATACCCGGCCACCGGCCTGCCCAGCGTGCTGATCCCGTATCCACACGCCGGGGCACACCAGTATCACAATGCCCGGCACATGGTGGCAGCTGGTGCGGCGGTGCTTTTGGAAAACGACGAATTGCGCACGCAGGGGCTATGGCCCACGGTCCAACCCCTGCTGGACGACCCGGATCGCCGGACTACAATGGTCCAGACGGCCCGGGCCCTGGCGAGGCCCGAAGCGGTCTCGCACATCGGGACGCTATTGACCGGGCTGGCCGCCTGACAAGGCCAAGGGGGTACCATGAGCTCTGGTCGCGTGATCGACATCACCAACTGGTTCTACATCATCATCCCGCTCGTGCTGTTATGCGCTGTCATCGGGTTCAGGCGGGGCTGGAAGATCGAGGCGGTCACCGCGGCCGGGGTGCTGTTCACCGGGCTGGTCCTGGCCGAAGCCGGCAATGCCCTGATCAACATCGTGAACAAGCTGCCCAAGCTGGTCTACTTCCTCATCGGCGAGGATATTCCAGACGTCCCACCGCTCATCCAGGGCGCTGGCAACGAGGCTCTGTTCAAGCTGGGCGTATTCGCCATCGGAATCGTGCTGTTTTACATGGTGCCCAACGTGTTCATCAAGCGGCCCACCGGCATCCCCGGCACCAAGAACACCACTTCCACCTGGGGCGAGCGATTTGTGGGCGCGTTCATCGGCGGCCTGACGGGGTTCATGATCTTTAACCTAGGGTTGCAATGGATCGCCGATTTTATCGAGGCGTATCCCAGCTCAGGCAAGATGCAGGTCGATTTGCAAACCACCATCATCCTGCCGCCGCCCAACGAGTTGTTGGACCCGGCCAAGTGGTTCCTCGTCGCCAAACCGCTGGTGCTTGTGGGGCTGATGGGGAGCGTGCTGCTGGCGGTTATCTATTTCACTATCCTGTGTCCCAAAAAAGGCGACAAGAGCGGCTGACCATGCACACGCATCTGGTAGGGATCGGCGGGGCCGGGATGAGCCCGATGGCCGCGATCCTGCTACAACGAGGCGAATCTGTGTCGGGGTCGGATATGCAGGCCACGCCGATTACGGCGGACCTGGCGGCCCGGGGCGCTGTGGTGGTCCAGGGTCATCGGCCCGAGCACGTGAACGGGGCCGACCGAGTGGTCATCTCGAGCGCGGTCCCGGCGGATAACCCCGAGCTGGTAGAGGCGCGCCGCCGGGGCCTGCCGGTCCTCAAGGCCGCCGAACTGCTGGGCGAGATCATGCGGGACCGGGTGGGGCTATGCGTGGCCGGCACGCACGGCAAGACCACCACCACCGCCCTGCTGGCCCTGGCCCTGCGCGAGGCGGGCCTAGACCCCGGCTTTGTCATCGGCGGGGTGCCGCAAGACCTGCCCACCAGCGGCCACTGGGGCACCGGCCCGCATTTTGTGGCCGAGGCCGACGAATACGACCGCCGCTTTCTGGCCCTGACGCCGCAGGTGGCCGTCATCACCAGCCTGGACGCGGATCACCTGGATGTGTACGGTACCATGGACGCGCTGCAAGACGCCTTCGCGGCCTTTGCTGCCCGGGTTCCGGCCGATGGTTACGTGGTGGGCTGTGGGGACGAGGCGCGCGTGCTGGCACTGCACCAGCGCCCCGAATTGCGCGGCACCTGGGTCACCTACGGGCTGGGGCCGGGCCACGATTGGTCGGCCACCAATATGACGCCCAATGACGCCGGGGGGCATGATTTCGCCGTCAGCGGGGCCGGCGAGTTTCGCTTGCAGGTGCCAGGCCGGCACAACGTCGCCAACGCCACGGCCGTCGTCGCCGTGGCCGGGCTGCTAGGCGTGGACATGGACGCCGTGCGTCGCGCTCTGGCCGGCTTTCGAGGCGTCCAACGACGCTTTGAGGTGCTGGGTGAGGTGAACGGCGTGCCGGTGATCGACGATTACGCCCATCACCCGGCCGAGATCCGGGCCACGCTGGCGGCGGCGCGACAGCGCTACCCGGGGCGCCGCCTGGTGGCGGTGCATCAGCCGCACACCTACACGCGCACCCGGGCCCTGCTGACCGAGTTCGCCTCGGCCCTGGCGCAAGCAGACGTGGTGATGCTCACGCCCATCTATGCCGCCCGCGAGCGCGATACCCTGGGCGTCAGCAGCGCCGATTTGGCCGCCGCGATGGACCGCGTCATCCTGACGGACAGCCTGGACGAGGCCGCAGCGCGCGTGTTGGAATTGCTCCGGCCCAGCGACGTGCTCATCACGCTGGGCGCCGGGGACGTGAACCGTATTGCGTATTCCGTAATTCGTGGCTATTGGCCGGAGGTAAATGATGGTCGCTCGTCGTCAAGCTAAGGAAACGAACGAGTTCGTCGGCCCCAACCTGGGCCTCAAACACCTGTGGGTGCTGAACCTGCTCTCGCGCTATGGCGACCGCGCCTTGAGCCTGGACGAGGTCGCCCGGGGCGTGAACATCAAGGCCAGCAGCATCCGGCCCGCGCTGGACGATCTGTGCCAACTGGGCATGGTCAAGAGGCGCAACGGCCGGGGCGAGGTACGCTTTGCCCTCAACCCCGCCAACCCCTGGACGCGCCAGGCCCGCACGGTGCTGAATCTGGTCTATCTGGACCCGCTGCTGGATGACCTGAGCAGCATCAGCCACAAAATAGTGCTCTTTGGCGAGGCGGCCTATGGCGGCGATGGCGACCAAGCGATTGACCTGTTTATCGTCACCACCCGGACCAACCGCACCAAGGTGCTACAGGCGCTGGCGGCCAGCGAGTTGAACGGCCGGCTGCGCCCCACCGTGGTTGACGGCGACGAGCTGGCCGGGCTGCCCCGGCGCAACCGGATGCTGCACGAGCAGGTATCGCGGGGCGTGGTGCTGTGGGAGCGCTGACCCAGCACGAACCGTTGGCCCGGCACACCAGCTATGGCATCGGTGGGCCGGCCGAGTGGTACGTGGCCGTGGACACCGTGGCCGACCTGCGGCGCTGGCTAGCCTGGGGCCGGGCACGTGATTTGCCCATCACGCTGCTGGGCCACGGCTCCAACGTGCTGGTGGCCGACGCGGGCATCCGCGGGCTAATCATCGAGAACCGGGTGAATGGCATCCAGACGAGCACGAGTGGGCAATTGCGGGCGGCCAGCGGCACACCGCTGTCGGACCTGGCGTACTGGTCGGTGAGCCGGGGGCTGGCCGGGCTGGAATGGGCCGTGGGCATCCCCGGCACCCTGGGCGGCGCGGTGGTGGGCAACGCCGGCGCCTTTGGCGGCTATCTAGGCGACGTGGTGCAGTGGGTAACGGTGCTCGAGCCGGACGGCGTGATGCGCGACCGGCCGGCGGCCGAATGCGGGTTTGGGTACCGGACCAGCGCGTTCAAGCGCGGCGACGTGGCCGGCCTGATCCTGGAGGTGGAACTGGCGTTGCAGCCGGGCGACCCGGGCGAGCTATGGACGCGCGTGGAAGACTATAACGCGCGCCGCGACGCCACCCAGCCCCGCGAGCCCAGCGCCGGCAGCGTGTTCAAGCGCACGGCCAGCCACCCGGCCGGCTGGCTCATCGAGCAGGCCGGGCTCAAGGGCGAATGTTACGGCGACGCCTGCATCTCGCCCCGGCACGCCAACTTTATCATCAACCGGGGCCATGCCACGGCCGCTGATGTGCGCTCCCTCATCGAACTGGCGCAGCGGCGCGTGCGCGAGCAGTTTGGCGAGGATCTGGAATTGGAGATCGAATTGCTTGGGGATTGGTAGACTGGTTGCTGGACATCAAGCGATGAATGTCTCGGCCATTGGTTTTGTCGTTGTGCTAGCAGTGGCGATCGTTGTCAGTGCTATTGGATGCTCGTATTTGTTCGCCCAGTTCATGCTTGCCCGAAACAAAAGGTCTGTGCCTACACATGCTGACAGTGAAACACCGGTCAGAACAGGGATCTGGTATTCTAGTTGCTCGACGAGGAGTGGATGCATTGTTTTCATCATCCTGGCAAGTGTTTGGCTTTTGCTGCTCGTTTTGAAATCCTGGTTCGCGATTCCTTTCTTCATTCTGATAATGCTTCTATGGCTGTTGTTTGTATATGCGATACTGCTGGATGCCAAGATCGCATTCCGATCAAGGAGCATGCTGGGTTCATTTTTCGGCCTGGGGAGTCCTAACATGGTCTCTGGACAGAAAGCTCTTCCACTGGCAACTCTGCGAGTCGCTGTTTTGGTTCTATTCATACTGCTCTATTTTGCTGTGCTGCTCGTTTGGCATACGGAAATCGAAACCTTATGCACCGCGATTATGTCACTCGTGAAGTAGTAGAGAAATAGATATGTCAAAGGGCAAAATCCGCGTAGGCATCTTATTCGGCGGCAAGAGCGGCGAGCACGAGGTGTCATTGGTCTCGGCGGCTTCGATCATGCGCGCCATTGACCGGGACCGGTTCGAGGTCTGCCCCATCGGCATCACCAAAGAGGGCCGCTGGCTGACCACCGGCGACCCCATGCAGGCGCTCCAGGCCGGCACCGCAATGCCGCCCCAGTTGCAGCGCCGGGCACAGGTTGATGAGACGACGCTGACCCCGGCGTCGGCAGACGCCCGCGACCTGATCCCCGGCACGCGCTATGAGGGCATCCCCCGCATCGACGTGGCCTTTCCGGTGCTCCACGGCCCCTACGGCGAGGACGGCACGATGCAGGGCCTGCTAGAGCTGGCCGACATCCCTTACGTGGGAGCCGGCGTGCTCGGCTCGGCCCTGGGGATGGACAAGATCGCCATGAAGGCAGCGTTTGCCCAGCACGACCTGCCCATCGTGCCGTTCCTGGCCCTCAAGCGCAAGGACTGGGAGCGCGACCCGGAGGCGATGCTGGACCGTGTGGCGGCCCGGTTCGGCTATCCCTGCTTTGTCAAGCCGGCCAACCTGGGCTCCAGCGTGGGCATCACCAAGGCCCACGACCGCGACGAACTGCGCGCGGCCCTGGCCCTGGCCGCTGCCTATGACCGCAAGATGCTGGCCGAAGAGAGCATCGACGCCCGCGAGATCGAGTGCAGCGTGCTGGGCAACGACGACCCCATCGCCAGCGTGCCGGGCGAGGTCATCCCCAGCCGCGAGTTTTACGACTATGCCGCCAAATACGTCGATGAAGACAGCGAGTTGCTCATCCCGGCCCCCATCGGCGACGAGCGGACCCGGCAGGTGCGCGAGCTGGCCGTGCGCGCGTTTCTGGCGCTGGACCTGGCCGGCATGGCCCGGGTGGACTTTTTCCTGGAACGGGGCACAGATCGCCTCTATCTGAACGAGGTCAACACCATCCCGGGGTTCACGTCCATCAGCATGTACCCCAAGCTGTGGGCCGCCAGCGGCGTCTCGTATACCGAGCTCATTACCCGGCTCATCGAACTGGCGCTGGAGCGCCACGCCGACAAGCAGCGCTCGCGCACGTCCTATTAGTAGGGCGGATTGACCTACTCGGTTCGACGCGGACCAATCTCAGCCCGCTGCGGGCAGTCCGCGTCCCAGCGATGGACTGTCCACAGGAGGCTGCGCACTGGTCCATCGCGAACAATGGTATTGGTGAGGAGAGCACACCTCTGTGGCTCGACCGAAAAAGCACATCAGCACAACTCGCTCAAGCCGGCGCCGCGGCCAGACCACACTGGCCGCCGCCAACGACCGCGAGCTGGCCCTGGGAGCGCGCCGGACCCGCCGGGGCCTGAACAAGCTCGGGCGGCGCGTGCTGGCCCTGGTCGTCGTGTTGATCATGGCCGGCATTGGCTGGCAGGTGGTGCGCTCGTCGCTGTTTCGCATCACCCGGTTCCAGGTCATCGGCAGCGAAACCGTGGGCCAGGCCGACATCGTCCAGGCCGCCAACCTGTGGGACCAGAGCATCTTTTTGGCCGACTTTGGCGCGGCGGCCGAGCGCGTGCAGGGGGTGCCGGGCATCCAGGTGGCCCGGGTGCGCGGGGTGCTGCCCGACTGTTGCGCCATCGAGGTCATCGAGCGCGAGCCGCAACTGATCTGGCAGGTGGCCGAAGCCCGCTACTGGGTGGATGGCGAGGGAGTCATCATCCCCACCGGCCAAGCGCCGCCCCGGGCCATCGTCATCGTGTCTACGGCCGGGTCGGCCCCGGCGCCCGGCGACCAGGTAGACGCGCAGGCCATTCGCACAGTGCAACAACTGGACCAGTTGTTGCCCACCGACCTGCGGCCGGCGCACTATGAATACACGGCGCAAGAAGGCGTCGTCATACCCGGCGCGGCCGGCTGGCGGGCCTGCTTTGGCGACGCCGACCACCTGGACACCAAGATCCGCGTGCTCCAGGCCATCCTGACCGATGTGCAGGCGCGCAACGCGGCCGTATCCTATATTGACCTGCGGCCGCAGGGCCGGCCCTATGTGCGCTGACGATCAGCGCGCTGACGCAGTCAACGTATTGACTGTGTCAACATGGTCTTCTGGACCAGCAATGAATGATCGTACCTATTGCAAATGCGCCGGGAATACAGTATAATGGACTATACTAGGTATAGTATGTGCGCGATGTTGACCACTACATCTGGTAGGCTAGGCGCTAACGGGGGCAGCATCGACAAAAGTTTGGCGATACGCGCAACGTGATGCCGTTGCCCGGGTCGCAGTTCCGCAGGAACTGCCAAGCCATTTCAAGCGCAGCGAGAAATGGCCAAAGGGCCTAACCAGTGAGATTCTTGTACACCGAGCGAGAATTTCCCCAAGCGTCAACTTGGCTGGCTCTGATTTATCGAGGGTTAGGAGTGGCACGGTGACAGATGGGCAGACGTTCGCCGCCATCGACGTGGGCACCACCAAGGTGTGCGCGTTGGTAGGCGAGCTGGACGAACACCAGACATTGCACGTGGTGGGCGTGGGCGTCACCCCGTCACGGGGCCTGCGCAAGGGCCTGGTTGTCAACGTGGATCAGGCCGCCAACTCTATCGCCGTGGCCGTGGAGCAGGCCGAGCGGCTGTCGGGCTACAAGATCGATTCGGCAGTGGTGGGCGTGGCGGGCAGTCATATCAGCTCGCTGAACAGCCGGGGCATCGTGGCGATCACCAACAGCCGCCGGGGCATTACCTATGACGACATGGCCCGGGCCCTGGAATCGGCCCAGGCCGTGGCTGTGCCCACCAACCGCGAGATCATTCACGTGATCCCCCGCGAGTACATCATCGACGGCGAGCCGGGGATCATCAACCCGCTGGGGCTGCTGGCCTCGCGCCTGGAGGTCGAGGCGCACATTGTCACCGGCGCGGTATCGTCCATCCAAACGCTGATCAACTGTGTGCATTCGCTGGGCATCGAGATCAGCGAGCTGGTGCTCCAGCCCCTGGCCTCGGCCGAGGCCGTGCTCCTGGCGGAGGAAAAAGAGATTGGCTGCGCGCTGGTGGACATTGGCGGCGGCACCACGGACCTGGCGATGTTTGTGAACGGCAGCGTGTGGCACACCACCATCATCCCGGTGGGCGGCAGTCACATCACCAACGACATTGCCATCTGCCTGCGCACTCCCATCAGCACGGCCGAAGAGATCAAGATCAAGTATGGGCACGCGGTATCCGCAGCCGTAGAATCAGACGAAAACATTGACATTTCGGCGTTTGGGGAACGCGGCCGGCAGGCCATCGCCCGGCACCGGCTCAGCCAGGTGATCGAGGCTCGCATGGACGAGGTGTTTGCCCTGGTGCTGCGCGAGATCCAGCGTTCGGGCTATGATGGGCTGCTGCCCGCCGGCGTGATCCTCACCGGCGGCACGGCCAACCTGGGCGGTATCTGTGACCTGGGTCGCGAAACGCTGGAACTGCCGGTGCGCGTGGGCATACCGCGCGGCGTGGCCGGCCTGGTAGACGCCATCCACAGCCCGGCCTATGCCACCAGCGTGGGGCTGTTGCTCTGGAGCCAGCGCCGCGACCCCCTGCGCCAGCACGCCCAACAGTCATCTCAATCGTGGGCCGGCCTGATGGCCCGCTTCAAGGCCTGGGTACGCGCCCGGTGGTCCTGGCCGGGCGGGGGATAAGATTCACCGGTCCAGTTTCACGAGGGACCGATGACAATGCTCGTTCCCGCTGGACTACAGTCCAGCGGGCCAGCGACGGACTGCCCGCAGGGGGCTGCGCTTGGTCCATCGCGAACCAGGGTTATTACGGAAAAGGACCCAACGAAAACCACACCAGTTGCACGGATCCAGTCCGCACGGATGAAAGGAGAAAGGGAGCATGTTTGACACATTTGTAGAAACCGAATTCGAGCCCATCCAGCAGTTTGCGACCGAGAGCTTTGCGCAGATCAAGGTCGTGGGCGTCGGTGGCGGCGGCTCGAACGCCGTCAACCGCATGATTCACGCCGGGGTCAAGGGCGTCGAGTTTATCGCCGTGAACACGGATGCCCAGGCGCTCTTGCTGGCGGAATCGTCCCACCGCATCCGCATCGGCGACAAGCTCACGCGCGGGCTGGGGGCCGGCGGCAACCCCGAGGTGGGCGCGCGCGCCGCCGAAGAGAGCAGCGAAGAGCTGTACGAGGCCCTCAAGGACGCCGACATGGTCTTTGTGACCGCCGGCATGGGCGGGGGCACCGGCACCGGCGCTACGCCCGTCGTGGCCCAGATCGCCCGCGAGGTGGGCGCCCTGACCATCGGCGTGGTCACCAAGCCCTTTAGCTTTGAGGGTGGGCGCCGCCAGTCGGTGGCCGAGGATGGCGTGAGCCACCTGCGCGACAAGGTGGATACCCTCATCATCATCCCCAACGACCGCCTATTGCAGATCGTGGACAAGAAAACCACCATGGAGCAGGCGTTCCAGGTGGCGGACGACGTGCTGCGCCAGGGCATTCAGGGCATCTCGGAACTGATCACGGTGCCGGGCCTCATCAACCTGGACTTTGCCGACGTGCGCACCATCATGTCCGAGGGCGGCTCGGCGCTGATGGCCATTGGCCGCAGCAGCGGCGACAATCGCGCCACCGAGGCGGCCAAGGCGGCCATCGCCAGCCCGCTGCTGGACATTACCATCGACGGCGCGCGCGGGGTGTTGTTCAACGTCTGCGGCGGCCAGGACCTGACCCTGTTCGAGGTGAACGAGGCGGCCGAGGTCATTCGCGAGGCTGCGGACCCCGACGCCAACATCATCTTTGGCGCGGTGATCAACCCCAACATGCAGGGCGACGTCCAGATCACGGTGATTGCCACCGGCGTGGACGGCCGGCGCGCCGTCCGGATGCCGGTGACCAAGATCCGCGAGTTCCCCATCCGCTCGGCCGACAACGACGAGCTGGACATCCCGCCGTTCTTGCGCCGGCGCGCGCGCGTGGGCTGAGGGGCACCGGCCCCTGCTGTTGCGCGCTGACCGGTTCAGCGCTGATTCGCTGTGCTCGGGCACGGGCCAAAGAGCACCGGACCCCCTATCGGGACCCGGTGCTCTGTCGTGAATGCGTGCTGGCTCCCCCTCCCAGCGGCCATGGTCCGGCCCCGCAGGGGCCGGGGAGGGAGAGATTCACCGGCCCAGAGAGAGCAAATCTTTGGAATGCGCGAGATTCCTCCCCCTCCCTTTCCCTCCCCCGCTGGGAGAGGGAGGGTGCGCGCTAGGCGCAGGCCTCCACCAGGGCGTCCAGGATGCGGGCCAGCTCCGGGGGCAGGCCCGGGGGCGCTGGCGGCAGCGCCCCGCCAGCTGCCACCGTTTGCAGAAACGCGGCGATGGCGTCAAAGGGTGGCGGCGCGTCCGCGAGTTGGGCCAACGCCTCTGCCGTCTGGGGGTCCAGGGGCGAGCCGCTGCCGCGGCCGCTAGGGCGGGCCTGGTACGCCGCCTGGGCCAGCGCCAGCACGAACTGCACCACCTGCTCATCCGCTCCCCCGCCCGCGCCGCGCTCCGCGGCCGTGCCCTCCCCGCGCCGCAGCCGCTCCAGCTCTGCCACCTTGGCCTCATATTTGGCCTGCCACTGGGCCGCGGCCACCGCGTCCCCCCGGTCCCGGGCGAGGTCCGCGAGGCTCCAGTAGCTTTTGTACACATCCGGCAGATTAAGTGATTCGTGAATTTGCAGGCCCTGAAGCAAGTGTGCTTCCGCTTGGTCAAACTCGCCCAGTAGCCTACAGGTATTGCCCAACCCTATGTACGACAACGCGGCATAAACCTGATTGCCTGTTTCCAACCATACGGCCAGGCTTTCTTCAAGGGAAGCGGCGGCCTGGCGCAGGAGGGCGTCGCGCGCCGCCGGGTCCGATTCCCCCTCCGCCTGGGTCTGGTAGAGGATACCCACGTTCTGGGCGTTGGCAGCCAGTTGCTTCTGGTCCCCCAGTTGCCCGGCCAGTTCCCGGCCGCGGGCGTACCATGCCGCCGCCGCGTCCAGGTAGCCGCGCAGCATCTCGGAGGAGGCCAGAAGGTCGCAGGTGCGCATCTCGGAGCCGGGGTTGGCGGCCTGCTGGGAGAGGGCGAGGGCCTGCTTGAACAGGTCCACGGCCTGATCGAGGTGGCCTTGCTGCATGTGCAGGATGCCCCAGTTCTGGAGATCGATGCCCTGCTCTCCCAAATCGCTGGCGGCCCGGGCCGCTTGCAGGGCTTCCTCGTAGGCCGCTTCCGCCTCGGCGTAGCGCTGCCAGTCCCTCAGAATATCAGCGCGGCGACCTAGGTTGACAGCAACTTCGCGGGTCAAGCCCATTTCGCGACACATACTTAATGCTCGCTCGTTGGCGTCCAGCGCCGCGTCGAGCTGGCCCAGGTCGCGGAGGGCGTTGGCCAGGTCCCCCAGGGCGGCGGAGAGGTTGCCGCGCTGTGCCTCGCCCAGTTGCTCGTAGCCGGCGATGGCCATTTGCAGCGGGTCCAGGGCCAGGTCCGGGCGGCCAGCGTGATAGTAGATGCGCCCCAAGTAGCCGTAGCTCAGGGCAAGTTGAAACGTCACGTCTTCGCTGCCGGCCAGCCCCTCGCGCTCCAGGCGCTGGATGAGGGCCTGCACCTGTCGGATGGCCTCGACGGCGCGGCCCTGAGTGAACAGGCTCCAGGCGTGCCGGCGGGCGGCATCGCAGGCGACGTTATCCAGCGTGTCCTCGGGCATCTGGTCCCGCACCCACTGCACCAGGGCATCGCGCTCCCGCAGCCGGCCGGTCCGCTCCAGGTACTCGCGCAGGGTGTCGGCCATCCACCCTCCGGCGTCGCGGTCGCCCCGGCTAAAGGCCCGGGCCAGGGCGGCGCGGAGGTTGGCCTCCTCGCGGGCCAGCAGGGCCATGCCGGCCGCCGGCTGCCGGCCCCGCAGGGCACTCTCAGCCGTGTTTCGCACGTCCAGGTACACGGCAATATAGCGCGCCTCGGCCTCTTGCGGATTGGGCACGTCCTCGGGCCAGGCAGCGTAGGGCAGCGTAGGGTCGAAGCGGATATACGGTGTGGTGAACCCTTCCAACTCCTCTACGCTGACTAGGGCGGTGTCGGTCAACTCCGCGCGGATCGGTTCCCAGGTTGCCGGTTCCAGGTTAGCAACTTTGAGGATGGTGCGCTCGAATGCGCCACCGCTGAACCAGGCCAGATAGGGGAGGGCGGCCCGGGCGTCGGCGCTGA
>JAHJIN010000574.1 GCA_018823415.1 Chloroflexota bacterium
AGATACACTGGGTGTAGATTAGCACAAAATCGATAGCTGGTCTGGTACTTTTGTCACATTGGCAAAACTCGGACTGGGCTGGGGTCCTTGGGGCACCGGTTCTCCCCAAGATTTTGAGAAGATACAAATTCCACATCAGGATACCTGGCGGCAATGTACTCAGAGTAGGTGCGATACGGAGGCTGGCTGGCCGATCGGGCGTACAAAACGGGCTCTCCTCCTAGCCCCGCGTAGATGTAGACATAGTCCAGGACATAGTCTGGCGGCAGGGACAGGTGTTTCAGGACCGCAAAGTAGGCGTTGGTGTCGAACTCGGATCCTGTCTTTACAGCATCCTCTTTGAGGAGATGTTCGGGAGCCTGGACGTGATCCTGGAGCAATCTTGAGACGGCATCCACGCTATTCTGGCAAGGCAGGAGAACCGATACCGGTGTTGGAGTGGGAGTGAACGATGGTGTCGGAGTGGGACCAGTCAATGCCCCGCTGCAGGCAGTCAGACATGCAGCGAATAGGGCAACCAGAATGACCAGCATTGGACGGCGAAACGATGTAGCTGTGCTCATGGTTTCTCCTGCGACAGGGTCGCCAAGGCGTAGGTAGATCAGCAGTCACCAAAGCCAGATCCTCGCACCCTGGCTTTAGCCCCAATCGTCGGTGCCGGTGGAGCGCAACGGCGTGCTACGAAATCCAGACCATAATCGACCTGGTGCGGTGCCAGATCCCGTCTGTTTTGCTGAGCAGAACCAGTGCTCCCATGCCTGCCAGAAAAGCTCTCGGATTGCCCACATAAACCAAAGCCATATCCTGGCTGGGGTTGAACCCTACCCTGGATAGCCACATGAAGCCTGGGGCATCGGGATACTTCTCATAGAAGTCATCCCACAATATCTGAGGTAATTCATCCTGGCTGATTAGTACATACTCGACACCGAGATCGAAATGCTCGCCCAGCGGGCTGGAGCGCCGATTCTTGGCCGCGAAATCGGCCACTACTTCGGGCGGCAAGGCTTGTCGATTCTGTACGATATAGTAATCCATGTCTAGCATCTCGACGTCGGTCTGGTCAAGGATCACGATCAGCTTGACTGTTTCGCGAGTGTCCCAATTGCTAATCAAGGCCGAATAGACTGCGTACTCCTCTGCTTCAACTTCTGCCGAGACCGTTGGCATAGCCACGCGAGGAGTTTGCGTAGACGTGGGAATGAGCGTGGGAGTAGGCGTAGGGATGGCGGTTGGCACCGGCGTATTGGTCAGCGAGGGTGTAGCAACCGGGATAGCGATTGTTGGTGAAGGTGTAGGCGTGGCTGTTGGATCGCAGGCCGACGATGCCAACAGCAGCAACAGTATCAACACCATCGTGAGTATAGTTCGGTAGAGCATAACCAGAACCCTCTTGAGGTGATCACTTGCAGAAATTGTACCACGCCCAGCCGCTTCTGACAAGAGAGACCGGCGCAATGTGCCCTATCATCCTGACCGGCGGAGGCCCCTGATGCCTCATCACTGGCGAGGCCAACGGGGCTCCACGGCCGTGGAAGCCCTGGTGGTCTTGATCATCCTGTCCATGCTCACCTACGCCGCCCTGGAGCTGGGCCGGGCCTACGTCCAGCGCCAGGCCCTGGACGCCGGCTGCCTGCGGGCGGCGCGCTACCTGTCCGTGTATCCCGACGACCCGGCCCAGGCCACGCAACTGGTACAAGACGAGGTGAACGGGCTGTTCCCACCGGTAAACCCCGGGGATGTGACCGTCCACACAATTCCGGCCGACACCGGCAGCCTGGCCTTCCTGGACGAGTTCACCGTCTTCGCCGAGTTGCCTTGGGCGCCGCTGACGCCCCTGCCGTACCTGGCGGTGGGGTCCCGGACCATCCAGGTGCAGCACACTCGGTCCGTGGAGCGGTATCCATGAAGCGCCGTCTTGTGGGGCAGCCCGGCCAGGCCGTCGTCTGGGGCCTGTTCGTCATCCTCATCGTGACCCTGCTGGCGGCGGCCCTGCTGGACGTGGGCCGGGCCGAGTCCACCCGGGCCGAGCTATACCACGTGGCCGAGGACGCGGCCTTTGTCGGCGCGGGCCGGGGGCGCGATTACGCCACGTATCTGGCGACCGGCACCTGGACTCTGGACAGCGTCGTGGCCCACGACGAGGCCCTGGCCCAGGCCACGGCCCGGCTGGACGAGTTGCAGGTCCAAGGCCGCATCCAGGGCTACACCTTCCAGGTGGCGGTCCTGTCGGAGACGATGGGCGGTACGGTGCCCGGCTTCCCCCCGGTGCCCCGCGCCGGGCTGGCCGGTATCACTGACTGGACCGAGTCGGAACCGGCCGTGGGCGTCTACATCGCTGCCGACGTGCCCGCCATTCTGTTCGGCCTGGTCAATGGCGCCGACTACGTCACGGTACATGTGTTCTCGGCAGCGGGGCTGGCGGAAGCCCAGCAACCATAGCATAGCACAAAGGAGACCCGCATGAAACCGCGATTCGTCATAGCCATAGC
>JAHJIN010000064.1 GCA_018823415.1 Chloroflexota bacterium
GCGTCAGTTGCATCGGGCTGGGGCTGGCGGCGTCCTAACATGGCACTCATCTCCTGAACTATTTTGCGGTCCAGGTCTATTATACCATCAGTGGTCCACAGAACGAAAGTCCCGGGACACTTTTTCAGCACTCTCCTAGATTATCATATCGATAAGGTTCGCCCATCACAAAGAACAATGTGCCAAATGGCAAAGGTGAGAACGACAGGGGAGCCGGAGGCGTCATAACGACCGTTGTGGTGTATATGAGGTACACGATTGGCACACTCGTCGCGGTCGGTATGGGCGTGGCGCTGGACAGCGGGCCGGGCGTGGTCGTTGGGGGGCGCGTGGCGGTCGGCGCCGGCGTGGGCATCCCACCCGCGCACGCGGCCAACATCAACCCCAGCCCCACCAGGCAAGCACCGATTGCTACGGCTCGTATCATCTGCATTGCACCCTCCGCTGGCGGGGATTATACCCCATGGCGGCCCGGGCTGCAAACGGCACGAGCACCCACCAGTATAACAGGCGGCGCGCCGAGGCGTTTCATTGTGCGTGCCGGTGTGGTATAATGCCGGCGTGAGGATGTCGATCCTGGCTGAAACTGTCAACTGGAGGGGCACATGGACGAAAAGGCACGTCTCATCGAGGAACTGGATCGGTCGCGCGCGGAATTGTGGGCGGCCCTGGCCGGCCTGGACCAGCAATACGAGATTTATCCCAACTGGACCATCAAACACCTGCTGGCGCACCTTGCCGGCTGGGATGATGCGACCATCGCGACGCTGCGTGCCCACGCCGTTGGCGAAGAACCGGCCACGCCGGCGGTATACGGCATCGACGTGTACAATGCCCAGTCGGTCGAAGAGCGCGTAGCGCTCAGCTACGAGCAGGTGGTGCAGGAATGCAACCTGACCCGCGAACAGGTCAAGGCTGCCATCCGCGACCTGCCGCCGGCCAAGATGGATGAACGGCTGGTGACCGCCTGGGGACCCAAAACGACGGTGGACCGGCTGGTCCGGACTTTTGTCGAGCACGAAAAGGAACACGCCCACGAGATCCGAGAGTTGACGGGTCAGCAAGGCCCGGCTGACGGCTAGAACGTCTTGGTCCAGGGATGGCTGGCATGGCGCCGGCGAAATCCGATGGACAGGTAGAACGGCTGGCCTGAGCCCACCTCGACGGCCTCGGCGCCCCGGGCCGCCGCGCGCCGGACGCCTTCCAGCACCACCTCGCGGCCAAAGCCCTCGCGCCGATAGTCGGGATGGGTGCAGACCGGCTCTAGTGTGCCGCGCCGGTTGGCCTCGTCGTACCAGACCACGCAGCACGAAACGTACTCGCCGTCTGGCCCGACCACGTACAGGTCCAGGTCGGCGCGATAATCCGGCGCCCGCTGCATTTCCTCATAGGTGCTGACGGTGGCCCATTCGGCCGGGTCCGGGTGATTGAACCCCAGCCCCAGGACCTTGCACCGCCGCTCGATGTTGTTGCCCTGGGCCATAGAGCCGATGGCATAGCCGGGCGGAAGCCGGGGAGCCGGCGCGTCGGCAACGGCAAACTCGGAATCGTACCCCGGGTGCTCGAGGTCCGGGATATAGCCCCGTTCCTGGAGCACGGCCCGGAGCGCCGCGTCGATCTCGTAGACGTGAATCTGGAGCGTCTTTTGCTCCCGGTCCACCAGCGCCGCCTCGGCATAGTCGAGCATCTCGGCCAGCAGAGCCGGCCCGGCGTCTGGATGGCGCTGCAAGAACGCCTCTCCATAGCGGGGATTCTCCACGTGCGCCACGCCCACGATGGTCCCCTCGTCATTTTCCCACACACCGACGGTGCTTTCCCAGAATCGAATGCCTTCGGCCTCGCTCTGATACCACCACGTGCCCAGCAGCGGCGCGACAAAGTAGCGGGCATAGTTCCAGCGGCACAGGTCCCAGTTAAAGGTGCTCTCGAACGCCAGGCGCGTGTTCACCAGCAGGCTGCGAATGCGCGCGAAATCCGGGTCCGGTTGATAGGCGCGAAATGTTGGCATGATTACTCCTGGATGACCGCTGTTCGCGATGGACTAGTGTGCAGCCTCCCGACGCAGGAGGGACAGTCCATCGCTTGGGCGCGGACTGCCCGCAGGGGGCTGTGCCTAGTCCGCGCTGAACTAGATTTTCATGCTTGGCGGGGACCGGCCGGGCCGGTCGTCCGGTCTATTCCCAACTGAACCGGCGCGTGAACGGCGGGATGACGCGCACCGCCTCAATGGTGAGCGTGCGGTCGCCGGCAAAGCTGTCGTACCAGGCATTGTCGTCCAGCTTGTCCGAGATGAGCCAGGGACAAAAGGCCAGCAGGTAATCGGGCAGCGGGTCGCCATTGCTCAGCGTGCCGGTGCGGAACCAGTTGAACAACTCGACATAGTAATCGCGGTGCAACTGGTCATCGACCTGGGGATAGCGGCCATCGGCGTCCGAGTGGTACTTCCAGCCGCCTTCGCCGGCGATCATGGGCGGCACAAAGCCGATTTCCTCCTGGAAGATGCGGGCATAGGGCAGAAATCCCAGCACGCCGTTCACGTCCTGCGCATAGTCGGGCGGGTGATTCAGGGCGTAGGGGTGGGGGATGAAAAACATGCGATGAAAGATGGGCTCACCCCCCCGCTGCTTGAGATAGCGCAGCGTCTCGACCAGGAGCTTTTCGTTGACCAGTTGCAGGCCCACGTATCCGCCGGCGTTGTACACGTCGCGCGCGGCCAGGGCGAAATTCTCCAGGTAAACGGGTATGTCTACCTTGTCTTTTTCCCACTCGGCCCCCAGGGTTGGCTCGTTATAGATCTGCATGTACGGCGGCATGCCCAGGCTTTGCAAATAGTGGATGTCTTCTTTCAGGCCATAGATGCGCTCGTAGGGGCGTTTGCTCTTGCGCCACACCACATAGATGCCGGCGTCGCGAAAGCGCGTGGCGGCTTTTTCCAACTGGTTCTCGTCGGCATAAAGGACCAGACACCACTTGACGTTCATGTACTTTAAGCGGGCGATCTGCCGGTCCAGCTCGGCCTCTTCATAGTAGGGATGGATGGTAAAGTGCATGCCGCGGCCGTTGTCGCCGGAGGGCCGGGGCCAATCGCCGATGGTCATGGGCGGCTGGTCGGCCAGGTTGAGGGGCTTGGGCGTGGGCGACGGAGTCGACGACGGGGTGGGCGATGGCGGGACGGTTGGCGAGGGGCTGGCGACCGGATAGGGATAGGCGCGCGTCGTGAGAGACGGGATCGGCGGCGATGGCGTGGCGCTGACAGCCGGCGCGGTGGGCGCCGGCGACGCACCCACCACGGCAGTGCCGGGCGCGGTGCCGGGGGTCGTGGCGCGCGTTGTGGCCGTGGGGGTTGATGGGGCGGTGGGCGTTGGGGATCCCCCGTCGCAGCCGGCGACAGCCAGCAACGCCAGCGTCGTGATGCCCAGCGCGCCGAAAAGCGCGAGTTTGCGCATGATGAATCTCCTTGTATGGCATGTTCACAGGGGACCAGTGCGCAGCCTCCTGTGGACAGTCCCCGTGCCTGCGGCGGACTGTGGTCCGCCGCGAACATGCCATGACGAGTCTCCTTTTAGCCCGATGGGCGCGCCGGTCATGGCCGGGTCAGTTCCCACACCGTTTCGTCCTGGCATTGAAAGGCCGGCTGGCGCGCCCACCTGGCCAGGTCATCCGGCGACAGGCCGGCCGTATCGCGCAGCCAGGCGGTGTCGGTCTCGCCCAGATCGAACAGGCGCACCACATAGACCCGGCCGCCATAGGCCATGTTCTCCTGGATGGCGTCATAGATCAGGTCGTGTGCTGCCAGCGGGTCGCCCCCGGCGGCAATGAGGGTCGTGTCCACCAGCGAGAGCACGCGCCGCTGGGCAAAATAGGGGATGTAGGAACTGGCCCAGTCCCATCCCGGCGTGACGATGAGGTCGGTCGGCGCGGTGTGCTCCCCCACGCAGCGGGCCGCCTGCAGGCCGGGGTTGTTGGCCTGGTCCCGGCGCGGCCAAAAGGCGGTGCCCAGGTTGACGATGAACAGTGCCGCCAGGAGCACCAGCACCGCGTATTGCGTATGGCGTATGGCGCGTCGTGACCGCTGGCTTGTCGCCACCAGCAAAGCCACCAACCCCCACAGGGGCAAAAGCACCACGGTCCAGAATTGCACGTCTTCCGGCGCCCAGTAGACGTTGAACAGGAAATAGACGCTGGCCCAGGCGGCCAGCTTGGCAGCAGTCCGACGCTCACCGGCGGCACGCGGCCGGAGCAAGGTCAGCAGCGCAGTGCCGGCCAGGATCAGCAGCAGCGCCCCGATCACGTTAAACCCGGTCACTGCCAGTAGGTTCGCCGGGTTCAACTGGCCGTGCAGCAGGTCGCCAAAGCGCGCGCCGCCCTGCTGGTAGACGAACGCCTCCACCAGCGCGCGGATCGCGGCCCAGACGTTGCCCAGCCCGAACCGGCCCCACACGCCGTGGCCCGGCGCGCTGAGGAACCAGCCCACGTAATCGCCGGGCCAGACATAGCCAAAGCGGAACACGCCCACCAGCAGGTACGGGATGCCCGTGGCCGCTGCCAGGGCCAGCAGATAGGCCGCCCCGTTGCGCCAGCGCCGCGCCCAGAGCAGCGCCAGCAGGGCCGGGACGGTCCACAGCGCCGCCGTCAGGTGGATGAGCACGGCCCCGGCCTGTGCCACACCCACGCCGGCGACCAAGAGCCAGTGTCGTGTGCCGGTGTCGCTGCGCCGCAGCCACTCGGCCAGCAGCCAGAATGCCAGGGCCAGCAGCATGTTGGATAGTATCTGGTCTTCCACGTCGGTGGCGTGGAGCCAGTGCCCATAGCTTACGGCCAGCCCCAGCGCGCCCAGCGCCGCCGCGCGGCGGTGTTGGGGCAGCCCTTCGGCATGGCTTCGCACATCAGGACGAAGCAGTGCCGCCAGGGCCAGGAAGGCCAAGGCCACCGTCGCGGCCCCGGCCAGGGCGTTGAGCACCTGGAGCGAGACGTGCGGCCGCACGCCCAGCAGCCCCCAGACCCCGGCCCACGCGGCCCCGGTTGTGGGATACAACAGGTGCTCGGCCTGGAACCACAAGGGGTTGCCGGCGTCGCCGGCGTCGATGAGCATGGTGAATGACATGCCATCCGGCGAATAGAACGCCGTCAGCGTGGCGAGATAGAGGAGCGCGGCGGCCAGGAACAGGGCTGTGGCGATGCGGGCAGTGGACATATTGACAAACCTCTCGTGTCCTACTGGCGATAGATGCGCGTGCCGACCGACTGGTCGCCAGCCAGTGCCCGGGTCAGCGTGCCCGACTCGCGCCCGTTGACGATAAGCACCTCGCGCACGCTGCGCGCCCGGGCCAGGGCTTGCAACAGCGCCCGTTCCACCACCAGATCCGACAAGTCTAACGCCATCAAATCATCCACCTCGATGTCCGGGATGAACCGGGCGTCGGGGTCTTTTTTAGGGTCGGCGGTAAACAGGCCCCGCTCGTGGTTGACCAGGACGCAGCGCTTGGCACCCATCACTTCGGCCGTGAGGAACGCCCCCACGTCGGTGCGGTGCGGCGGGATGCGACCGCGCGCGGCCGGCTCTTCCCACAGGCCGTATGGCGGCATGGCGTGCATTACCGGGATGGTCCCCAGGGCCAGGTACGCCGGCAATTTCACCAGGTCGTCGTGGCCGATCTTGACACCGCCGTGGGGGGCCAGCAGGAGTGAGACCATGAGGGCGTTTTGCTCGCTGATGCTGGCGCCCAGCTTGGCGAGGACGCCGGTGGGCATGCCCAGGTCCAGGGCGATGGTGTAGGCGTGACGGCTGCGCGTGCCGCCGCCGGTCGTGACCAGGAGTTGGTGCCCGGCGTCCCGGGCTGCCACTACCTCGTCCAGCAAGGGCAGCAACACCGCTCGGCCTCGGTCGATGATGCTCTGGCCGCCCAGCTTGACCACGTTCAGGTCGGGCAGCGGGCGAAAGACCGCGTCGGTTTCGGTGCTGTCCAGCAGGACCTTGTCCACGAGAGACTCGGCCATGAGGGGGGTGTCGATGTGCAGGCGACCGCTCGCGTCGCGCAACAGGCTCATGGGGCACTCCTTTCAGTCGGCGGGACCGCCCAGTTCGCCGGCGAGGGCGCGCGCGGCAGCCACGCACCGGCCGGGCGATTCGCGTATCTCGGCGGCAGTGAACCGCAGCACGGTCCAGCCGGCCGCGGTCAGGTCGTAATCGGCTGCCAGGGGGCGTTCACGGACGATGTTTACACCGGCCACTGGCTCGGCTCGTTCTGCGACCAACACCGCTAGCCGGCCGCGCCGGCAATAGACGGCGAAATCCACCAGGTAATCCTCGTCATCCTCGCGCAACGGCGCCCGGCGTTCCACCGGGAGGCCCTGGGCCTGGAACTCGGCCCACAGCCGCTCTTCGGCTTCGGAGCCCAGCCACAGGTCATTGATCTCGCGAGCGGCCAGCAGGCGCTCCAGGGTGGTGGGGATAAAGGTGATGCGGCGCAGGCGGCGGCTGGGGATGGGCCGGGGCAGGCGGGCCAGTGGTCCCAGCGCGAATTGATAGTATTCATCGGCGGCGCGGGGATGGTCAGGCTCGTCGGGCAGCAGGTCGCGCCGACGCATGCGGCGCACCCGGCGCACCGGGGCATAATAGCGCACCTGCCAGCGCTCGTCCTCGCCAAAGGCGCCGGTCTGGTAAAAGGCCAGGTAGTCGGCGCCCAGGCGCTGTGGGGCGCGGCGGACCGGGATGCGATACCAGTTTGCGGTGCGGACGAGGTCCATGTCGCGCTGGTTGTTCATCACCACCACCAGGACCGGACATGGCGCGCTCGCGTCGCTCGCTGCGGTCACCATAGCCCTTCGGCGTCCAGGCGCGCCATGAGCATGGGCACCAGCATTTCGCCGGGGGTCAATCCCCCGTGACGGCCGATCATGTCGGGCTCTTTGGGCCGGTCATAGAGGATCCAGTCGTCCCGGGCAATGGCGACCACGTCGCCCAAGCGATAGGGCACGGCCGGCATCACCGGCTCGTGGCCCAGCAACCCACTGCTGATCACCGTATCGGCGTCCAGGGTGACAAAGGCGTGGGCCAGATGCTCGGCGAAATAGTCCTTGACCTCGGCCACGCGACCCGGCCGCACGTAAAGATAGGGCACACGCGGCTCGCCGGTGGGCGACATGACCAGGGCATCGAGCAGGGCGGGGTGTTGTTGCAGATAGATGGTGCGTTCCAGTGGCGTGACGATCTGACCGTGGTCGGCGGTGATCAGCAGCAAGGTGCCCTGCCGGTCGGCCGGGCTGAGGGGGGCGAGGAACTCGCGCTCGAGCGAATAGGTCAGGTTGCGCAGGGCCGCATCCCAGTGGGGGCTGTATGGTCCGCGTTCGTGTGAAATGGTGTCTACCGCGCCCCAGTAGGCACTCAGGTACAGGCGTTCGTCGCGATGGGCCTGGAGCATTTCGCGCAGGCATACCCACATGTCCGCGGCATCCAGGTGGCCGCTCATTTCGGTCACGCCGCGATAGTGCAGGCGCGACAAAAAGCCGCCCAGGTATTCCTTGCGGATGACGCTGCGGGTGACGATGCCATCGTCGGCCAGGGTTTGGGCTAGGCCGGGCACGGCCAAAAAGTCTTCTGGGCTCAGGCCCCAGTCCAGGAGCGTGTCACGGCCGCAACCGTCCTTGTCGCGACCGCGCGGCACCAGGCGGATCATGTCGGCGGTGACGCCCAGCTCGCGCAAAAAGAGCACATAGCCAATGAGCCCGTGCTCGGCCGGTGTGCGGCCGGTCCACAGGCTGGTGAGCACGGCGGTGGTGGTGGAGGGAAATACCGATGTCAGCGGAAAGAGCCGGCCGGCCTGGGACAGCCGTCGCAAGATGCCCAGGTCGGCGTCGGTGTCCAGCAGGCGTGCAAGCTGGGCATAGCCCACAGCGTCCAGCACAATGAGGACCACGCGCTGCACGCCGGCGGCCAGGTCGGCCCAGGCTGCGTCCGGCATGGCGACGCCGCCGGGTATCTGGCCGCCCAGCAGTTGGGCTACGGTGGGGCCAATGTTGGCCACGGAATAGCCCTCGTAATTCGGTATGATAAACTCGGCGGGCAGACCGTCAAGCCTCTTGGCACGGATGGTTTCTTGAACGTGAGCGGCAAAGACAGCGTTAGTCATGACACCTCCACGGATCGAACCTGGCCCATTATACATGTCTTTGCCGGTCTTGACAATCGGCGCCCGGCACGGTATAGTGTGCAGTGACACCTACTGGGAGGGAGACTCGTGAACAAAAGCGTCGTGATCACTGTGGCAGTGGCGTTGTTGCTGATTGGCAGTGGGTTCCTGTTTCTATTCGACAACATGGGCCTGCTGGATGCCTGGAGTCCGTGGGTCTGGACGGCGGCGTTTGCCGTGGCCGGGCTGGTCTTTATCGGCATGTTTGTGGTGGATAGGCAGCAGTGGTGGGCGATCATCCCCGGCGGTTCGCTGTTGGTCATGGCAGCCATCCCGGTGCTGGACCTGTATCTGCCGGGTGACGTGACCGGGGCGCTGTTCTTTGCCGGCATTGGCGTGGTGTTCCTGGCGCTCTACCTGCTACGCAGCCCGGCCCGGCCGCTGGGTTGGGCCATCTGGCCGGCCCTGGGCTGCCTGGGCTTTGGCCTGTTTGTGCTGGTGGTGAGCAACCTGGAGCAATGGGCCGTGTTCATTGCCCCGGCGGTCCTGATTGCCCTGGGGTTGTTTGTCATCTGGGGCGCGATCCGGGCCGGCCGGCGGCGATGACGGTCCTGCACCTGGCCCTGGCCCAGATGACCGTGCGGGCCGGCGATGTGGCGGCGAACCTGGTTGCCGCCGGTCGCTTGCTGGCCGAGGCCATGGCCGCAACCGCGGGCGCCGGGGTCGACCTGGTTATCCTGCCCGAGCTGTGGGCCACCGGCTATGACTGGCCGGTCATCCACACGCACGCGGCCCCGCTGGGCGAGGGGCTGTGGCTCGACATGGCCGGGCTGGCCCGGGCGCACGGCGTGCATCTGCTGGGCTCGCTGCCCCTGGCCGCGGGCGGCCGCGTCTATAACGCCGCCGTGCTATTTGATCCGGCCGGCGCGCCGGTGGCCCAGTATCGCAAGACGCACCTGTTTGGGCCGATGGACGAGCCGGCGCATTTCGCGGCCGGCGATGCGCTGCCGGTATTTGACCTACCCTGGGGCCGGACGGCGCTGGCCTTGTGCTATGACCTGCGCTTCCCGGAGCAGTTTCGGGCCTATGCCGCTGCCGGGGCCACGGTGGTGCTGCTCTGCGCCCAGTGGCCGGTGCGGCGCATCGCCCACTGGGACGTGCTGCTTCAGGCCCGGGGCATCGAGAACCAGTGCGTGGTGGCGGCCTGCAACGCGCTGGGTGAGGCAATGGGCAACCCGATGGTCGGGCATTCGGCGGTTTATGGTCCCTGGGGCGAGACGCTGGCCCACGCCGGCGAAACAGAGTCAGTGGCGGTGGCCCGGGTGGACCTGGCTAGTGTGATGCAGGCCCGGGCCGCGTTCCCGTTCCTGGCAGATGCGGGTTGGTAGACTGGTTACTCGTTACGCAGCATGGAGGTAGCTATCAATGGAGATAGAGATCATTGCGGAAGGCACCGGCGAGGCGCTGGGCTGGCACGACCCGGACGAACACCGGGCCTGGGTGCGTGAGCACAAGGATCGGGGTCTCACCGACAAGCGCATGACGGCGGCGGAAGCCGTGGATCGCTTTGTGACCAACGGGTGCCTCATCGCCACCGGCGGCTTTGGACACATCCGCGTGCCCATGGTGCTCATCTATGAGATCATTCGCCAGCACAAGCGCGATCTAGCCATGTGCGGCAAGACCGCGGTCCACGACATTGACGTGCTCCTGGGGGCCGGGTGCGTGACCCGGGTCGAGGTGGCGTATGCCTTTGGGCACGAGCTGCGCGGGTTGAGCCCGGCTGGCCGGCGCGCCGTGGAGACCGGCCAGTGCCAGGTGGTGGGCGAGATCAGCAACGCCGGCTATCAGTGGCGGTTTCTGGCCGGCGCCATGGGCGTGCCCTTTATCACCGCGCGCACCATGCTGGGCACCGATACGTTCAACAAGAGCTGCGCCAAGGCCGTGCGCGACCCCTGGAGCGGCAAGGTGGTGTGTTTGCTGCCGGCCTGCTATCCCGATGTCGCCATGTTCCACGTGCCTCGCTGCGACAAATATGGCAACGCCCAGGTCGATGGCATTATCAACGAAGATTTCGAGCTGGTGCGGGCAGCCCGGCGTGTCATCGTGGTGACAGAAGAGATCATCGACGAAGAAGAGATCCGCCGGGAGCCGTGGCGTACCCTCATCCCCTACTATTTGGTGGATGCCGTGGTCGAGATGCCCTGGGGCGCGCATCCCACCGAGATGCCGTACCTGTACTATTTCGACGAGGAGCACATCAGCGAGTGGTTGACCATGAGCAAAACGCCCGAGGGGACCGCCGCCTACTTTAAAAAGTATGTATACAGCGTGCCGGATTTCGAGACATACCTGAAAAAGGTCGGGGGTCAGGAAAAACTAGAATACCTGGGCCGGGTGGAGCGGTACGAGGTCCCGGCGTAGCGATAGGACGAATCTACGAATTGACCGCTTCGCGTGACGAACTACCGGTTTGTCGATTCAGTCTGGAGGAACCACAATGGCAGAGAATCATGGTCGTTACAATCTGACCGAGTTGCTGGCTTGCGTGGCGGCTGGCCTTTTACAAGATGGCAAATCGGCGTTTGTGGGGACCGGGCTGCCGCTGGTGGCCGGGATGCTCGCCCAGCGCACCCATGCGCCGCGCATGCTCATCATCTTTGAGGCCGGGGGCATTGGCCCGCGCGTGCCCGAATTGCCGATCAGCGTGGGCGATTCGCGGACGTTTTACCAGGCGGTGGCGGCCTCTTCTATGCACGACGTCATGTCGGCCTGCCAGAATGGCTATGTGGACTATTGCTTCCTGGGCGGCGCCGCTGTGGACCCCTACGGGAACCTGAACACCACGGTCATCGGAGATTGGGCCAACCCCAAGGTGCGACTGCCCGGCTCGGGTGGCGCCAACGACCTGGGCAGCTTTTCATGGCAGACCATCATCCTGCTGCGGGGGCAGTCGCCGCGCACGTTCGTAGAAAAACTGGATTTCGTCACCACGCCGGGCTATCTCACCGGCCCCGGCGCGCGGGAGGCGGCCGGCCTACCGGCCGACACCGGTCCATATCGCGTCATCACCCAGTTGGGTGTGTTTGGCTTTCACGAGGAAACCAAGCGCATGGAACTGCTGGCCGTGCACCCGGGCGTGACGATAGAGGAAGCCCGGGGCGCCAGCGGGTTCGAGATTGGCGTACACGAGCCGGTGGGCGTGACCGCCGAGCCAACGGATGAACAGTTGCGCGTGCTGCGCGAGGTGGATCCCCGAGGGCGCGTCATCGGCAAGTAGTTTGACAGCCGCGCGTTTTTGTGATAAACTCGGGTTCACGAAAACGCCCCCATCGTCTAGGGGTCCAGGACACCACCCTTTCAAGGTGGCGACAGGGGTTCGAATCCCCTTGGGGGTACCATCTGAAAACCTACTGATAGCAGGGATGAGCCCGAGCCCGGCCCCAAACGGGTTTGGGCTCTTGACGTTCAAGTGTTCTTGCGTGGCTGATCGATCACCTTTCGTAGCGGGGCGCAGGACTTGTAGCAGCAGCAGCCATGGGGTGAGCCTGCCCACCCTATGGCGTGGTATTTTCCAAATCAGACAAGGGTTACTACACACTGCATTCAAGGAGGCCAAGATATGAGAATAGACACCAGAAATGAGCAAGGTGTAACTATTTTGGAGCCAAGGGGCAAAATAACGATTGGCGTGGGCGATGTGGCCCTGCGCGGGGCGGTGCACGAGGCTCTCGACGCTGGCGCCAGGAAAGTCCTGCTCAATCTCGGCGGGGTCAGTACCATGGACTCATCCGGCATAGGCGAACTGGTTAGCGCTTACACCACAGTCACCAATAGGGGGGGAAAGCTTAAACTATGCAATCTCCCATCTCAAATAACTGACATACTGCAAATAACCCAACTGATTTCGGTCTTTGAGGTTTTTGAGACTGAGCAAGAAGCAATTAGCTCGTTTTCGTAACATCATTCGCCAGGGCCGGCACGCCTGACGATCGCCGAACCAGACCCGCCTATCAGCGCTCGCCAGCGCCGGGCCGGTGCATAGGGACTGGGTAGGGTTAAAAACAAGGACGCCGGGGGCAGCGTGGGGGTTGGGGTAAGGGGTGTGCAGCTCGCCTCGGACTGAAAACGACGTCGTAATGGGTTCTTCATGTCCCAAAGCAGATCGCAGACGTTGTCTACGGGACATCGGAAGGAACGGTCTTGGATACGGCTTCGCTTATTAAAGAAGAGGCCGCCTAACACGCATGTGGTCTGAAAGTTGCTGGTCTTGGAGGGCATATTACTCCGATGGATGATTTAGCCGAACTGAAGTCAAGAGTCCTGGCGTTCCTGAAGCAGGGTAGAGCAGAAGAAGCCGACAAGCTTATGCCGCAGATCATGATCTCCCCACCCGATCCGGCGTTTCTTGCAGAATACGCCCGCCTGTTGGCCGGCCTCATGGCCGACGAACCGGGTGATGCATCAGGCGAGTAAACCTCCGCGGCCTCGGCGTTGCCCAGTATGCTCGCTGACACGTCTGCCGGCGCCAGGCCGGTGGGTGTGGCGCGTGAGCAGAGAACGGCGAGGGTGGTGGGACCGGCGTGGGGGATAGGAGTATCAGGCGTAAACCAGTAGCAGCGCAAAACAGTGCCCCGGCGAGATTCTCGCCGGGGCACTTGTGTGTCAGGGCCACGTGCGATAGATCGTTACCCGGAACCAAGTGCGGCCGGTTTCTTGACCATCAGATAGACAGCTACCAGGAGGACCCAGGCAAGCACGGTGAAAAAGATGGACCACTCGAGCAACGGGGTGAGCCAAATAGTGGGGCGCGCCAGGGTGTTCACGGCGAGCGTTTGCGCGCGGCCTGAATGACCCTGGGTGGCAACCAGGAGAAAGGAGGCAAAGCTGATCATGGTGATGAGACCCGGCACCACAAACCATTTCGACAGTTTGTGCTGCTTGTCCAGAACGATGGCAAGCGTAAAGAGAGCAATGGCAACCAGGCCACTGAAAAAGAACGAGTAGGCCACCGTGGTGTGGATGGACAGGTGGTTCATGGGGAAAACACCCACCAGGCTGCACGAGACGCCCGAGTAGATGCCCACTGCCGCAGCAAGATAGCCCAACTTGGTGCGAATGTACAGCCCCAGTCCCAGCATAAAGACCGCCAGGATGAGGCCGCTCGCAAACAGACAGATGTTGAACACGGGCGCCAGGGTCGAGACGCCGACCTCGCCCAGTTCCGAGATGAAATGATTCAGGAATGAATACGGTTCCCCCAGCTTGCCGTGATAGACCAGCGCCGTGACCAGCGAACTGAGGATGATGATGACCGGTCCGGCCAGACCACAGATGTACGTGAGTTTTCTGGCATCGATTTTCATGCTGCTTTCTCCTTGCGCCAGGTGGGGTCCATTTTCGCCACCCCGACGCTGCGATGGGACATCGGGGGGCGGGAGTCCTACGTTGTGGTGAAACCGTCTGGTAGGGGCGAGGTGATCACCTCGCCCCTACACAGGTACTGTCACAGTGCAGGATGTGCCCGGCTTGCGCGCCGCTACTGGCCCAGAAGTCGGTTGAATGTGATGGGTTGCGGAATGCCGGCAAGCGAAGTGCTCCACTGGCCGGACATGCTGGTCTCGGTAAGCGCAAGTCCGAAAAAGTTATAGATCACCGAGCCCACCTGGGCGTGGATTTCTACCTGGTTGCCCTGGATCGTGCTGTTGGAGATTGGGACCGTTTGCCCCGCGATCTGGATGGTGCCTTGCAAGGTGTTCCCTTGCTGGTTGGTGACGATGAGCAGGAATCGCTGGTCTCCGCTTTGCGCGCCCCACTTGCCCATTGCGCTGGGGCCAGCCGGCTGGGTTGGCGGCGGTGGGGGGGTGGGCCGGGCAACCACCTGGAAATCGTGATAGTCCGGAGCGTTGGTCAGGCCCGTCGAATCCCGGGCCTGCACATAGGCCGTGTGACCACCCTGGGGTACATTATGCCACGCCAGATCGACGCCTACGGAGGATTGGCCATCCGGGTTCGGCGCGTTCCACTGGTCAACCTGGTTGTTGTCCACATACAGGGTGATCTGCACCACGCCCTTGCTATCGTGGGCCTCCACGTGCACGCCCAGGGAGCTGCCTTCCTGAACGTCGCCGGGGGGATTATAGCTGGCATTCACCATCGGCGGGTTGCGGTCTGCGATATAGACGGTGATGGACTGGGAGCCCACGCTGTTCTGATCGTTGGCGTCATGGGCGCGCACAGTGAGCGTGTGGGGACCGGTCTGGTTGCTCTGCCACTGGACCTGCCAGGTGTACGGCGTCTGGTGATGGTCCCAGTTCTGGTTCACGGTGGCGTCTCCATCCAGCAGTTCCAGGCCCCGGATGCCTACCTCGTCCTGGATCACGGCCACGACGTTATAGGCCACGCCAGCCTCCAGGGTCGCGTTGTTTTGGGGGTTGGTGATCTGCACCGACGGCTTGCCCACGTTCTGCACGACGGTGACGTTGACATAGGCCGGTGCCCAGTTACCGGTCCCGTCGATGGCCTTGACCATGAGCTGGTGTGATCCTGGGCTGTTGGCGGTCCACGCCAGAACACCATTCACGGACGGGGGCCGGCCATAATCCTGGCTGGCCACTGGGTTGTTGTCGGCGTACAGTTCCACCCGGCTGATGCCTGACTGGGCGTCGGATGCGGTGTACTGCACCGGCACCGGCTGCCCTACGGAGAACTGCGCCCCCTGGGGCGGGGCGACGATGCCCACGGCCGGCTTGTTGGGCTCTACCGTTTGGGTGGGCACAGGTGTCGGCACGCCGGTTGGCGGGATGACCGGAGTAGCTGTGGGTGCCGGCCCCACCGTCGGCGGCGCGGCCGGGGACGGGGTGGCCGTCTCTACCACCACCCAGGGAGTGGCGGTGCGTACTGTGGGGGTTGACGGCGGCATGATGGGGCAGCACGCCGTCGTGGTCAGGGCTCCGGTCACCAGGAGCAAGACCAGACAGGCATAGGTCCATCGGATAGACATGGTATAGTTCCTCCTCTTCTTTTGGTGATAGTTATTGTGGCAGGCTCATCACGCGCGCAATCGCGCGGTGGGCGTTACTGAAGCATGCGGTCGAACGTGATGGGCTGCGGTGCTCCACCGGCCGAGGTGCTCCACTGGCCCTCCAGGTGTAGCCGGTCTTCGGTCATGGTGAACTGAAAGACGTACGTCACCGGCCCGATTTGCACGTTGATGCTCCCTTGTCGCTGATCGATGTTGCTGTCGTTATTGAAATCGCCGGTCTGTTGGCCGGGCTGGATTGTGAGCGTGCCTTTGAGCCGACCGCTGGCATGTTTGTCGGTGATGTTGAGCACAAAGGTTTGGCCGGTGCCCGGCACCTGGGCGCTCCAGTTGGCCACGATGCTGGCATGGTCCGGTATCGGCGTGGGTTGCGGCACCTGGGTGGGCGGTGGGGGGCCGCCGCCCTGGATAGTGATGGTCTGCTGCGGGGTCTCGGTGTATTGGTCTGCCACGTCTGTCACCCGCACCCAGATCGGGAAGGGACCCGTGGGTTGGTTTGCCGGCACCGTCCACTGTACTTGCCACGTGTGGTCGCGCGGCGATTTGCCCAGGACGCCAGATTGGGCCACCACCTGGTCGCCCACGTGCAGGTGGAACTGCTTGATGCCGTTGCCGTCCGTGGCGTGCACGACGACGTTGAATACCTGGCCCTGGTTGACCGGATTGGGGCCGTAGACGGGTGGGTCCACCACCGGCGGCGCGTCGATGACGTTGATGGTCACGCCGGCAGATTGGCCCCAGAGACCCCGCGCGTCCTGGGCCTTGATGAATATGGTGCGTGGGCCGGCGTCGGTCCACGCGTGCTGCACCGTCCACTGGTAGCCTCCCGGCTGCGTGGAGTGACGGCCGGGGTCAAACTCGAGGCGCGTTTGCTGGCCGTTCTTGTTTTGCCACAGTTCCAGCAACGTGATGTCGCCCTCGTCGTGGATGGTGGACAGGAACTGGAGCGGCTGGCCCTGCGGGATTACCGCCGGTTGCGTGGGCGAGTTCAGCATCACGGTGGGTGGCGTCACGTCCGGGTTGACCTGGATGATTACCTGGGCCGGCTCCCCCCAATTGTTGTTGCCATGTGGGTCGTAGGCGATGACGTTCAGGGTGTACTGCCCGGTGGAGGTGGGCATCCACGCCAGAGTATCGGTCTTGCTGGTAGGCGGCGGGCTATACGGCCGGTCCACTACCTGGGACCCGCCCACGAACAGGGCCACATGGGTGACGCCGGACTCGTCGCTGGCGATGAACTCGACCTGCACCGTCTGGCCCACGGTATACTGATGGCCGTTGCCCGGCGATTGGATCTGCACCACCGGCGGGACCGGCTCGGGTGTCGGCTTGGGCGTGGGCGTAGGAGTTGGGGTGGGTGTTGACGTGGGCCGGGGTGTGGGTGGTTGCGTGCGCGTCGGCACGGGTGTCGCCGGGGTCAGGAACGGCGCGAGCGGGCCGGCCGGATCGATGACGTCCTCCAACGCCGTGTAGGGAATGGCGACGGTCTGCGGCCCGGCCGCGTACGCGGCCACCTGGGCCGGGTCAAAGGTGATCTGGAGACCCTGGGGCGTGACATTCCAACTACGATAGTTCTCTGCCTTGGCCTCAGCGCCCTCCTTGAAATCAAGGATGCCGCGTTTCCCCAGGTCGTCGATGCAATAGTTGGCGATGGCATCCAGGTACTTGGTGTCGGGCTTGAACAGGTCGGCCAGGGCCAGCACCTTGCCGGCCTTCAGGTCATAGTTCAGCACGGCCGAGTGATGCGCCGGATGCGCCGCCCCGGCGGTGTACGATTCGATCCTGAACAGGATGCTGACCAGATCGGGTGTACTGGCCGGTGCGTCATAGTCGATGATGAGCGAGTTGCTGGCTGCCATCGAGATGGCAGCCGTGGGAATGAACTGGAACCCGCTGATCTCCTGCGTCACGATCAGCATGGCGGCCTGGTTGAACGGCTCCACCCGGGCCTCGGCAGCGGCGTCGTTGGCATAGATGTGCGGCGCGCGCGTGTGAACCGTCGTCTTGGCCGGTTCCAGCTTGAGCGTAGCGCCGATTGCGCCGCCCGCCTCGCCGCCGGCGAATGGCGCCAGCGGGCCATCGGGGTTGATGATGTCTTGCAGTGCGTCATACGGCACCACCACCCGGGGCATGCCCTGGCCTCGGCCGGCCACCTGATACATGTCGAAAGTGATCCACAGGCCCGGCTCGGCAATGTTCCAATGGCGATAGTTCTCCGGCGTGGCCTCCACGCCCTTGTCATAGCCGTAGGGACCCCCGTCCGGGGTATAGATCTGGCGCTTTTCCAGGTCTTGAACGCAATAGGCGGCGATGACGTCCAGGTATTTGGTGTCAGCCTTGAACAGGTCGGCCAGGGCCAACGTCTTGTCGGCCTTGACGTCATAGTTTAGCGCCGCCAGGTCATAGCTGGGATGAGCCATCGGATACACATTGTCAAATTCCTGGAAAAAGACGCTGACGACATCGTGCGCGGCTGCCGTCACCGTGTGCGTGATGATCAATTGGCCCTGGCCGCCGGTGGTGGGGATGCCCCGGACCGGGCCCATCGCCTGGGCTTCCTTGCGAAAGCGGTCGACTTCTTGGTTGACCAGCGTGTCCAGGGCCTGGTTGAACTTGACAGCGGTGTCGTCTCCCACCAGGTACGGCGCGTCGATGTCGATCTTGAGGGTGTCTGACACCAGGGTCAGGCCCTGGCCCAGGTCAATGCCTTGCGCGTCGATGGCGTTGGGGTCGGGTGTGGCTGCGAGATGGCCGGTGAGAGCCGGCATCGCCAGGACACCCTGCGCATACAGGAGCAAACCCAGACTGAGGAGCGCAAAAGCCAGCCCTACGAACAGGGGCACTGGTTTGTTTTTCATGATGATACCTCCTGGTATGGTCGTATCGTTTGCCAGAACGTTAGCTCTTGACAAACGTGACAGGGGTCAGCAAGCCCAGGTCCGGGCCGCCGCTCCAGTTGCCGCTCAACTGCTGTCCATCGTCGGACACGGTGAGGAAAAAGTTGTATTCGTGGCCGTCCACCGTGGCCTTGATGGTCACGGTATGGCCCACGATATTGCTCTGCTGGGCGTCCATATCGCCGTGCTTGTCGTCTTGGAGCAGGTGCAGCTTGCCGATGAGCCGGCCGCTGGGGTGCTGGTCCTCGACCTTGATCTGGAACACACCATCGGAGGAGCGCCAGGTCCCCTTGACGTCCGGGGCCGCTGGTGGTTGGGTGGGCGCGGGCGCGCCGCCCTGCACGACGATGTCTTGCTCCGGTGTTACCGTGGACTGGCCCACCGTATCCTCCACTCGCACCCAGACCTTGTGCGGCCCGACGGCGAAATTCGCCGGCACCTGCCACTGTCCGTGCCACGTGTGGCTTTGCGGCGACCCGTCCAGAACGCCGGATTTGGTCACGACCTGGTCGTCCACGTGCAGGTGAAATTCCTTCAACCCATTGCCGTCCGTGGCCTGCACGATGACGTGGAACACCTGGCCCTGGGTCACCGGGTTGGGGTCATAGCTGGGGGTATTCACGCTGGGCGGATTATTGCTCACCACGTTGACGCTCACCGCGGCAGACTGGGCCCAGGCCCCGTTCTGGTCCTGCGCCTTGACAAACACCGAGCGTTCGCCCAGGTCGGACCAGGTGTGCGAGACGGCCCATTGGTAGCCCCAGGGCTGCGTGGCGTGATAGTTGGGGTCGTACTCCAGGCGCGTGGGCTGGCCGTTCTTGATCTGCCACAGCTCCAGCAGCGTCACGCCCACTTCGTCGTGGATGGTGGTCTGGAACTGGAGAGGTTGCTGCGCCGGCCAGACCACCGGCCCGGTGGGCGAGTTGAGCACCACGGTGGGTGTGCTGGTCTTGGGATTGACCTGGATATCGACCGCCGGTGCCGTGCCCGCGTTGTCGTTGCCGTGCGGGTCATAGGCGACGACGCTCAGCCGGAACTGCCCGGTTGAGCCGGGCGTCCAGGCCAGGGTATCCTGCCCAATGCTCGTGGGCCGGTTCTGATACGACCGCTCCGCCACCGAGGTGCCACCTACCACCAGACTGACCCGGTCGATGCCGGACTGGTCGCTGGCGGTGAACTGGACCGACACCTGCTGGCCCTGGGCGTACTGCGTGCCTTCGGCCGGGGCCAGGATCTGGACCAGGGGCGGGTAGGGCTCTGGCGGCGGCAGCGTGGGCGAGGGTGCCAGGGTTGGCGGGGGTGCTGACGTGGCCGTGGGCGCTGGCGTGGGCGAGGGCCCGGCCGTCGGCGGCACGACTGACGTGGGCGTCGCGGTTACAACCACGACCCACGGCGTGGCGCTAGGGGCCACGGCGGTTGGGGGCACCACCGTCGGGGCAAATCCCCCCGGCTGGCACCCGGCCATCACCAGCACGCATGCCGCCAGGAGCAGTGCCCCTCCGGTTTTCAAGCTTGATGATCTGATGCGCATGTTCTCCTCCATTCGTATGTCGTATGACAGGCGAGATTCTCCTATAGCAAAAGAGGCTCTTGCCGGATCTGCCTGTCCAGGCTAGAGCCTAACCCGTGAAATTCTTGTACAACGAGCAAGGATTCCCACAAGCATAAACTTGGTTGGCTCTGGCTTGTCCAGGTTAGGGCCGCATTAAAAAGAAATCCCGTCTCCTGACCGGTGCGTGCGGCACCCTGACAGGAAACAGGGAACTGGGCGATCTGTCATGTCTGCTGGCACGGGTGGCGGCGCATGCCACCACTTTTCACTAGGATTCAACTTGCTTCTCCTCTCCGATGACGAGCGTGCTGGGGAGCGACGGGGGTATTATACCACACTCTCGGACCAATTAGAAGACCTCGCATGCGACCGGGGTGCTTGCATGTTGGTCCCGAACCATGCCCGTCGAGTTCGCACCATAGCACCTGATGGAGTATTTTGCAAGATGGTGCGATCCCTCTGCCCCTGAAAAGTCGGGTCGAATGCGCATTGTACTGGTCTGCGGCATGTGGTATCCTGGTTTCGCATATCACTATCATGCCGGCCTATGCCCGCCCGGGCACAGAAAGGATCACGATGTTCAGGCGACTACCTATGCTCAAGATGTTCCCGTTGCTGGTTTGTGTACTGGCGGCGTGCACGCCGCCTCCGCCGACGCCGATAATCGACTCATCGGGGGCGCCGATTGCTGCCGCGGCGGAAGTAGCCCCGGCACCGACCGCGCCGCCGCCCACACCGGCACCAACTCCAGAGCCAATCGTGCCGGTCACGGCTACGCTTCAGGTACTAGCCGTGTCGCCAGCACCGGGGGGCGACGCTTCAGTCTCGGGCGTCGCAGCAAAGGCCAATCGGTCCATCACCGGCGTGCCTGTGGTACCGCCCGGCGTTCCTCAAGTCGTCCAGGCCGGCGCCCAGGGTCTACCCGAGGGTGTCCGAATTGCCAGCTATGCGTGGCAGTTGACCGCGCCGGCCGGGTCCAAGACCACTCTGGCGGACGTGCCGGCCGATCCCGCAACGACTGGCCCGACTGAGCGCGTGACCCTGACCCCGGACCAACCGGGGACCTATGCCATTTCAGTCACGATCACGACCGATGCCGGGGTTGCCAGCACACCGGCCATCTTGAACATCGAGGCAGCTACGTATGTGGGGGTCGGTGGACAGGACGGCCAGGCCGCCAAGCTGCCGCAGTGCGCCCTGTGTCACGCCCAACAGACCGACAAATGGGCCGAAACCAGGCACGCCAGCGTCCTCCAGACCATGCTCAACACGGACCCGCAGAAACAGTATGGCCCGGAATGCCTGTCCTGCCATGTGGTCGGATACACCGACTCGACCACGGTCGAGACGGGGGGCTTTGCCGACGTGGCCCGGCAGTTGGATTGGCAACTCCCGGCTCAAACCGGTGTTCCAGGTACCTATGAAGCCCTGCCCACCGAATTGAAGAACCTGGCGAACGTCCAGTGCGAGAGCTGTCACGGGCCAGGCAGCGCCCACAAGGGCGACCCGGCCAAGATCGGCGTCAACCTGGAGGCGGGCGCCTGCAACCAATGCCACGACGATGGCCGCGCCTATACCACCGGCGAGCAACTGGCGGTCAGCCAGCACGCCGAGGCCGGGGTGATTGCGGCCCCGGATGGCCTGCCGGCCTGCGCGCGGTGCCACTCCCCGGGCGGCTTTGTGGACTTTGTCAACGGCGTGCCAGAGGCCCAGCAGCGGACCCAGGTGGGTCCCATCGCGTGCGCCACCTGCCATGCCCCGCATGGCAATGACAATTATGCCCAGTTGCGCCTGGTCGGGACCGTGCCGGGCGCACCGGCGACCATTGATGACGCCGGCCTGTCGGCAGCCTGCATGACCTGTCACAACGGGCGCACTAGCGCAGACAAGGCCCCGGCCGAGGTCCCGCACTATAGCACGGCCACCGAGTTGCTCGCCGGGCAGGGCGGCGTGGACCTGGACACCGAGCTTCCGAACTCGCCACACGGCCTGCTCGTGGGTCAGACGGCCGACCCCGACCAGTTTGGCGGCCAGAAACCCGGCTCGTGCGTGTTCTGCCACATGGCCGAGACGCCGGGCGGTGACCGCAACATCAAGACGGTGGACGGCAAGGACGTGCCGGTGACCGACCCCGGCCACAATCAGGTGGGCGCGCATACCTTTGCCATGACCAGCCCCGACGGCCAACTCGAACACATTGCCGTCTGCCAGGGTTGCCACCCGGGCATCACCACGTTCGATTTTCCGGCCTCGGGCGACTATGACGGCAACGGCAAGGTCGAAGGCGGGCAGACCGAGGTCCAGGGCCTGCTCGCGCTCGTCAAGCAAGAGCTCGTCAAAAGCGGTGTCCAGGTGGTGGCGACCGGCGACCCGTACTTTGAGCCGCAGACCATCACCACCGACGCCCAAAAATCGGCCATCTATAACTTGCGGTTTGTGTATGGCGTCATGTGGAGCGCCGAGGGGCCGGGCGGCGAAGGCCGGGCCGCTGCCGTTCACAACCTGAGTCGTTCCGTCAGCCTGCTCCAACTGGCCTACAAGGTGCTGACGGGGCAGGACGTGCCCAACGCCGTCCAGCCGACCGGCTTCTCCCACGATGACCAGGCGGACTGTACATCGTGCCACACCGACCGCCGGCCGGCCAACCACTATGCTGGCCAGTGCAGCCAGTGCCATACCCCCACCTCGTGGCCGAACGTCCAATTTGACCATACAGGCCGGGTGGATTGCGCCTCGTGCCATGCCAGCCGCCGGCCGGCGAACCACTACCCAGGGCAATGCAGCCAGTGCCATACCCCCACCTCGTGGCCAAGTGCCCAATTCGACCATACGGGCCAGGAGGATTGCACCTCGTGCCATGCCGGTCGCCAGCCGGCGAACCACTATGCCGGCCAATGCAGCGCGTGCCACAGCACCAACGGGTGGCCGGGTGCCAAGATGAACCATGCCGGCCTTTCCGATTGCGCTTCCTGCCACGCCAGCCGTCGGCCGGCCAATCACTATGACGGCCAGTGCGGCCAATGTCACGGCACCAACGCGTGGTCAGGTGCCAAGATGAAACACGCCGGCCTCACCGACTGCACTTCCTGCCACGCGAGCCGTCGGCCAGCCAATCACTATGGCGGGCAATGCAGCCAGTGCCACAGCACCAACTCGTGGCAAGGCGCCTCGGTGAATCACGATAACGTCACCGATTGTACCTCGTGCCACGCGAGCCGCCGACCGGCGAATCACTATGGTGGGCAATGCAGCCAGTGCCACAGTACCAACTCGTGGCAAGGTGCCTCGGTGAATCACGACAATCTTAGCGACTGTGCCTCGTGCCACGCCAGCCGCCGGCCGGCCAACCACTATGCCGGGCAATGCAGCCAGTGTCACAATACCAACTCGTGGCAAGGCGCGACGTTCAGCCACAGTTTTCCCTTGAACCACGGTGGCGCGAACCGCGATTGCGCCTCCTGCCACTCGGGCGGTGGCGGGGGTGCGTGGACCTGCGCCGGCTGTCACAGTCCGGCCAAGATGGACAAGGAGCACCAGGAGATCCGAAACTATAACGGGAATTGCGTGGGTTGTCATCCCAACGGCAGAAAACCGCGGGACGGCAATGCGAGCATCGCCATGATCACCGAGGGTATGGCGCAGTTCTGGCAGAGCTTGTGGACCTGGTCCTTGTAGCAATGGCGTTGTTTGCTGCCAATCGGGCTGACTGGGCGAGGTCGCCGTCCGTGGGCGCTGATCAGGAGGACGGCTGGCCCATCGCCTGGTGCCATTGCGCCGGCGTGTTCACGTTGAAAAAGGACCGGCCGGTCGGGTCGAAACGCGCCACCTGATCCGGCTCAATAGTGCGCACGCGTACCTGGGGAAAAAAGGCGATGATGCGCCGCTCGCCGGCCTCGATGAGGGCGCGCATGGGGGGCTGGCAGGCCCGGCCATAGATGGCATGGAGGGTCTGGGCTGCCAGTTCGTTCTTGGGGGTGTAGAGCTGGCCCTTGCCGCCGGCCTCGGTCGCCCAGCGCGGTACCAGCACGTCATAGTCGCGGGGCTGGTCGGCCATGTAGCGCAGCAGCGCGGCGTTGAGAAAGGGCATGTCGCAGGCCACGGCTAGGGCGTATTCGTGGCGGGCGGCGCATAGCCCGGCATAGATGCCGCCCAGTGCCCCGGCCCCGGCGTAGACGTCCGGCACCAGCGGCAGGCCCAGGAACGCATAGCGTGCCGGGTCGCCGCCTACCACCAGGACCTCGTCGCACAAGGGCTGCACCACTGCCGCCACCCGCTCGATGAGGGTGGGGCCGGTCTCGTCCAGCCGCACCAGGGCCTTGTCTTGCCCCAGGCGGTGGCTATGCCCCCCGGCCAGGATCAGGCCGGTGAGTCCGGGGTTCATCCTTTGACCGCCTCAATGTATGTCGTCAGCAGGTCGGCCACGCCGGCCGCATCGTTGAGGGCAAAGCGGGGCACGGCGTCCAGGTCCGGCCGGTCAGGGAAGGTCTGATCCGTCACCAGGGCCACCAGCTCATCGGCGGTGCAGAGCAGTTCCTGACTCACCATAGCGCGACTGATCTCGACCTTGGGCTTGGGGCCGCGCTTGTAGCCCTCGGTGAGCAAAATGTCCACGTCGCCGGCCACCAGAGCCGCCAGTTCGTCGATGGTGCGCTCGCGGGCGACCTGGTGAATCAGTGCAAATTTGTTCGGGCCGGAGATGAGCACGGCGTCGGCGCCGGCCTGGGCCATGCGCCACGAGTCCTTGCCCGGCTGGTCGATGTCAAAGCCGTGCACGTCGTGCTTGACGACGGCGACGCGCCAGCCCCGGCGTTTGAGTTCGGCCACCACCCGCACCAGAAACGTGGTCTTGCCGGTGCCAGATTTGCCGACGAACGAGATGATGGGTAGCATTGCTTCTCCTAAAGACCTCGTGCCTTGATGTACTCGCTCACGTCCACGTTGTACGTCACGTCCTCGATGGTGAACACGGCCCAGGGCGTGCCCTCGTCCTCCCAGGTCACGGTCGCCGGCGATGGGATCTGGGTGCCCTGGAAGGTCTGCCAGCCCAGCGTGTCGAGACACCAGGGGGTTTTCTCCGCGCTGGCGGCTGCTTTCCAGCGTAGCGCCTCCATCGTGCGGATGAGGCCGGTGGCCGGGTCAAACGTGACGGTAAAGGTATCCTCGGCCTCGCCAAACGGCACCGTCAGGCGGGCGCTCGCGTCGTCGATGGGCTCCCAGCGCACGCGCGGGTCGGTCACGAATATCGACGGCAGCCACATCGACTCGCCCCACAGGCCCAGGTTGGCTGCCGCATCGACCTTGGGTTCGTTCTCCACCACGCCAAAGGGCAGTTCCAGGCGTGACTTGTGATCGAGATAGTGCTCATTGACCTTTAGCAGTGGATAGCCCCAGATCGTCGCTTCGATATAGTGCCGGTAGCCCTGGCCCGCTTCGTAGGTGAACCGAAAACGGCCAGGAAGGGTCACGCCCATGAACCGCAGCTGGGCGCGCCCGGTGACAATGGCCGTCTCGACGAGCGGGATGCGCTCGCCCACGATGGCCTGGTAAAAGCGCGACACCGGGGCCGGCAGGCCCGGCGGCAGGTCCACCCATTGGGGCGCCGGCGACGGGGCGGCGTAGGGCGGAAAGGGCCGGGGCTTGACGCGAAGGCCCAGCCAGACCGCGACGAGCACTGTGCCCAGGAACCCGATCAGGATCGCACAGACGGCAATAACATACTCCACAGTGTTTCACCTCAAGGGTTCGTTGCCGCGCGCCGGGGGCCGACTCGTTGGCGCGCCAATGTGCCCAACAGCACCACCAGCATCAGCCCGAACGCTGCCGCGCCCAGGGCATAGGCCCAGCGCACATTCCAGATATCGACAATGGCATAGGCCAGGATCGGCCCGATGCCGCTGCCCAGGTCGCCCAGGGTCAGGTATGCGCCTATGGCCAGGCCCCGCTGGTGTGGCGGCGCCACATCCCCGGCCCAGGCGGCCAGCGGGGCGGGGATCAGGCCCCGGGCCAGGGCAAACAGCACCAGCGCGCCGGCCGCCGTGGTCAGGCCGGGGGCCAGGGCAAAGCCGGCTAGGCTCACCGTGCCCAGCGCCAGCCCGGCCAATACAAAGGGCCAGCGCCGGCCCACACGGTCGGAAAGGTGGCCGACCACCGGGGCCAGGCTAAAAGATACCAGGCCCTGCACCGCCAGCAGCGCCCCGGTCAGCGTAGCGATGCCCAGGGCGTCGCCCTCGGCGGTTTGCAGTTCGTTGAGAAAATACCCCAGGGTAGACAGCAGCAGGCCGGACCCGCCGAGATAGAGGGTGAAATTGACCAGGCTGACCACGGCCAGGTCACGGTTGGCCAGGGCGATGAGCGTGCCGCGCAGGCCGGCTCCCTGAAACGCCACCGTCCCCTGGAACCGGGTCTCGGGTAGCGTCAGAGCCAGGACGAGGCCCACCACCGCCAGCCCCACACAGCCCCACAGGGTGATGGGCAGGCCGCCCCGGTCGGACAGGAACCCGCCAATCAGCATGGCGAGCGTGCCCCCGGAAAAGATCATCCATTGGTACACGCCCATGACGGCGCCGCGCCGCGATTCGTGGACCAGGTCCAGGATGGCGCCATAGCCGGCCACCATCAGCGCGGCCCACGCGATGCCCCAGGTCAGCCGGGCCAGCAGCAGCGGCACCACGCCCGGGAGCAGTACATAGCCGGCCGTGGAGCCGAGGCCCAGGACCGCGCCCAGCAAAAAGATGGGCCGCCGCCCCCGGCGGTCGCTCAACACGCCCAGCGGCGAACTGACCACCACGCGGATGAGCCGGTTCACACTGAGGACCAGGCCCAGCGTGGCGGCGGTGAGGCCCACGCCAAGCGCGGCCGGTTGCGACGGGAGCACGGTATAGAGCACCGCGTCGCCGGGGATCATCAGGGCTGTCACCAGGCCCAGGATGAGGATGGTGCGTTTCATACTGATCGCTGTTTCCATCGGCCGCGCCGGAACCAGAAGACGAACACCACTCCGTTGGCCACGTTAGCCGCGCTGATGCCCAGCCACAGGCCCAGTGTGCCCAATCCCAGGGTCTGCGAGAGAACCCAGGCCAGGGGAATCTGGATGCCCCACAGGGTGAGCAGGTTGATGGCCATGGCCGGCGTGGTGTTGCCAGCGCCGTCAAAGGCCCGGGCCATCACTGCCCCTACGGCGCTGAACACATAGCCCACGGCAAAGACGCGCAGGGCCTGCGCGCCCAGGGCCACCACGCCCGGCGTGTCGTTAAAGGCGGCCACGATGGGTTCGGCCCAGATGGTAAAGGCCACGGCACAGGTGAACATGAAAGTCAGGCTGTAGCCGGCGATGATCCAGGCGCTGCGGGCGGCGCGGTCCGGCTTTTGGGCGCCCAGGTTCTGGCCCACCAGCGTGGCCGCAGCATTCCCCAGACCGAACGCAGGCACGAACGCCGTCATGAACACGCGGACGGCGATGCCATAGGCGACCACGGCAAAGGTGCCATACATCCCCACGACGCCCAGCAATATCGTCCGACTGAGGCTGCGCATGGTCATCTGGATGGTGCTGGGCATGGCGATGCCAAAGATCTGCCACATGAGGCGTGGGTCGATGCGCAGGTGGCGCCAGTCGATGCGGATGCGGGCCCGGCCGGAGAACAGGACGGCCAGTTGGCACAGGAACCCCACCCACTGTGATCCCACCAGGGCCAATGCGGCCCCGGCCACACCCAGCGCCGGCAGCGGCCCCCAGCCAAAGATGAGCACCGGCTCCACCAGCAGGCCCAGCCCATACGCCAGCAACTGCATGAATAGGGCTAGGCGGGCTTCGCCGGCCCCTCGTAGGAGCGAGTTGACGATGGATACCATGAGAAAGCCCGGCAGCCCGCCAAAAGTCACCCACAGAAAGACCATGCCCAGGGGCATGACGGCTGGCTCGGCGCCCAGGAGGATCAACAGGGGTTCCGTCAGGGCAAAGCCCAGCGCGCTAAAGAGGATGCTGAGGCCCAGGGCCAGGAGCACGGCTTGCATCGTGGCGTAATTGGCGGCCTCGTGGTCTTTTTCGCCGATGCGCCGGGCCACAACCGCCAGTCCCCCGATGCCCTGGCCCATGGCCATGCCGCTGAGCGCCCAGCGCAGTTGCTCGCCGATGGTAATGGCTGCCAGGGCCTCCGGCCCAAGTCGACCGACCCAGAGCATGTCGGCCAGGCGGAACGCGCTCACCAGGCCCATCTCCAGGACCATCGGCACGGCCAGTAGCCAGATGTTGCGGTTCAGGCTGCCAGTGGTGTAATCGCGCTGCTGACGAGCCTTGATTTGTGTCTGTGCTTGTTCGGTCACCGGGTCGTTTGCTCCCACATTCTAGACCGCCGACGGCAGATGGCTGACCGCCAGCTTCCCGGACGGCCCGCAGTCTGTGGTCGACGGTCAGGAGGTTACAGAAACCTCCCATCCTGGTGTTCTATGCTTCCCAGCCCTTGGCCCGCTCCAGCGCCCGCTGCCAGCCGGCGTATAACCGGTTCCGGTCAATGGGCGGCATCTGTGGCTCAAAGCGCCGGTCCGCTCGCCAGAGCTTGGCCAGGTCGTCGGTGCTGCGCCACAGGCCCACCGCCAGCCCGGCCAGCGTGGCCGCGCCCAGGCCGGTGGTCTCGGTGACGACCGGTCGCACCACCGGGATGCCCAGCACGTCGGCCTGGAACTGCATGAGGAAATCGTTGCGCACAGCCCCGCCGTCGGCCCGAAGCTCGCCCGGGGGCAGGCCGGCGTCGGCGCTCATGGCGTCCACCACGTCACGCACCTGATAGGCGATAGCCTCCAGCGCGGCCCGGACGATGTGCGGCCGTTCTGTGCCCCGGGTCAGCCCCACCAACAGCCCCCGGGCGTACATGTCCCAGTGCGGCGCGCCCAGCCCCACAAAGGCCGGCACCAGGTACACGCCGCCGGTGTCCGGCACGCTGCGGGCCAGCGCTTCCGTGTCGGCCGCGCTGTCGATGATGCGCAGGCCGTCGCGGAGCCACTGGATCACGGCCCCGGCGATGAACACGCTGCCTTCCAGGGCATAGGTCACGCGGCTGTCCAGCCCCCAGGCGATGGTGGCGAGCAGCCCGTGTTCGGACGATACGGCCTGCTCGCCGGTGTTCATGAGCAGGAACGCGCCGGTGCCATAGGTGGTCTTGACCATGCCCGGCCAGAACGCGGCTTGCCCAAAGAGCGCAGCCTGCTGGTCGCCGGCGACGCCGGCCACCGGGATGCCGGCCGACAGCACGTCGTTCAACTCGACGGTCTCGCCAAAATCGCCGCTGCTGGGCCGGGCCTCCGGCAGCAATGCCCGGGGAATGTGCAAGATGCGCAGGATGTCGTCATCCCAATCCAGCGTGTGGATGTTGAACAGGAGCGTGCGGCTGGCGTTGGAATAATCGGTGGCGTGGACGCGGCCCCCGGTGAGCTTCCAGATGAGCCACGTGTCGATGGTACCAAAGGCGATGCGCCCGGCCTCGGCGCGGGCGCGCAGGCCGGGGACGTGGTCCAGTAGCCAGCGGACCTTGGTGCCGGAAAAGTAGGCGTCGATGACCAGCCCGGTGCGCTCGCGGAACAGCGCCTCGTGGCCGGCGGCCTTGAGCTCGTCGCACAGGGGGGCGGTGCGCCGGCACTGCCACACGATGGCGCGATGCACCGGTTCGCCGGTGGTCCGGTCCCACAGCACCGTCGTCTCCCGCTGGTTGGTGATGCCGATAGCCGCAATGTCGGCGCTGGTAAGGCCGGCCTGGGCCAATGCCCCTTGCGTGGCCCGGAGCGTGGTCTGCCAGATCTCGTCGGCGTCGTGTTCCACCCAGCCGGGCTGCGGGTAGTGCTGCGTGAACTCGTGCTGCCCCACGCCCACAATGCGGCCCCGGCTGTCGAACACCAGGGCGCGGCTGGACGTGGTGCCTTGGTCGAGAGCCAGGATATGCGTTCGTGTCATGATGAGCCTCCCGATTTACCTTCCCGCAAGCTCAAGCGAACCGCAGGTTCGCCGCTTGCGGGAAGGTCGGCATATTACGTCTCGTCGTTGATTTGGGCAAAGATCATGCGGCCGGCCACGGTTTGCAGTACCCGTGTCACCACTACCTCCCGGGTCTGGCTGATGGATGACCGGCCACCGTCTACCACCACCATGGTGCCATCTTCCAGATAGCCCACGCCCTGGCCGTACTCCTTGCCCTCCTGGATGATACGCACGGTCAGGTCTTCACCGGGCAACACCAACGATTTAACAGCGTTAGCGAGTTCGTTGACGTTGAGCACTTTGACGCCCTGAAGTTCGGCCACCCGGTTCAGGTTATAGTCGTTGGTGATGATGGGACAGTGCAGGGTCCGGGCCAGACGAATCAGCTTGCTGTCCACGTCGTGGGTTTCTTCGATGTCCATGTCTGTGATCTGGATGGGCACGTCGGCGTCTTTTTGCAGCTTGTTCAGCATCTCCAGGCCGCGCCGGCCGCGATTGCGACGCAAGGGATCGGCCGAATCGGCCACGTACTGGAGTTCGTTCAGGACAAAGCGTGGCACCAGGATGGTGCTCTGGATAAAGCCGGTGCGGCTGATGTCGGCGATTCGGCCGTCGATGATGGCGCTGGTATCCAGCAGCACGCCGCGTTCGGTGTCGATGTGGTCCTGGGTGCGCCGCTCGAACAGCTCAAAGAGGTCCCGCTGCCGCATGATCATGATGGATATGCCCAGATAGCTGAACAGCAGGCTGCCGACAAATGGCAACACCTGGCCCAGCGGCGCGGGCAGCATGGATAACGGAAATGACAGCAGGGCCGAGACGATCAGGCCAATGACCAGGCCCAGCACGGCAGCCAGCAGGTCGCGCGCCGGGATGCGGCGGATCAAGCGCCGCAGGGCGCGAAACGGTACGGTGGTAAAGTAGGGGGTGAGAAGCAGGCCAAAAGAAGCGCCTAGTATAGAAAAGATAATGCCATAGCGATAATACTCGGCTTCCAGACTGCTTCCCAGGAGCGCCCCAACCTGCCATCCAACCAGTGCAAAGATAATCAGGCCAATAAAACGAAAGAGCAGATCGACGCTCATAGAGCCTCCTTGTATGATGTGATATTGTAGCGTGCGCTATGTTTTTTGGATTGCCACCTCCAATGCTTCGTCGATGGTGCGGGCGCGGACGATTTCCACGTCGTCTACCGTCAATTGCGCCCGCCGGGCCAGATTGGGGACCAGGCAGCGCTTGAACCCCAGTTTGGCGGCTTCTTTGACCCGGCGTTCCAGGTGCCCCACGCTGCGCAACTCGCCTGACAACCCCACTTCGCCCATCACGGCCAGGTCCGGGGCAATGGGCTGCTCGCGAAAGCTACTGGCGATAGCCAGGGCCACGCCCAGGTCGGCCGCAGGCTCGTTGATCTTGAGGCCGCCCACCACGTTCACAAACACGTCCTGGTTGTGCAGGCGCAGGCCCACGCGTTTGGCGAGCACCGCGATGATGAGCAAGAGCCGGCCCATGTCGATGCCGTTGGCCGTGCGCCGGGGGTAGTTAAAGCTGGTGGTGCTGGTGAGGGCCTGGACTTCTACCAGCAGCGGGCGCGTGCCTTCCATGGTCACGGCGATGCTGTTGCCGCTGGTGCCGGCCACGCGCTCGGCCAGAAACGCCTCCGAAGGGTTGGTCACCTCCATCAAGCCGGTGTCCTGCATCTCGAACACGCCCACCTCGTTGGTGGACCCAAAGCGGTTCTTGACGCTGCGCAGCAGGCGGTAGGTGTGAAATCGCTCGCCCTCCAGGTATAGCACCACGTCCACGATGTGTTCCAGGACGCGGGGGCCGGCGATAGTGCCCTCTTTGGTGACATGGCCCACCAAAAAGATGGGCAGGTGACTGCTCTTGGCCAGATGCATGAGCCGCAACGTGCCTTCGCGGATCTGGCTGACACTCCCGGCGGCAGAGGATAGATCGTCCAGGTACACAGCCTGGATGGAATCGACGATCATCAGGCCCGGGGCCAGCTTTTCGGCCTCGGCCAGCACGTGGTTGAGGTTGGTTTCGGCCAGGATCATCAGGTTGGCGGTGGCGTCGGCCACAGCCAGGCGTTGGGCGCGCATCTTGATCTGGCGGGCCGATTCTTCGCCGGACACATACAGCACCGGCCGGCCGTTCAACGCCCCTTCCTGGGCCATCAGGCCGGCTACCTGCAACAGCAAGGTGCTCTTGCCAATGCCCGGGTCCCCGCCGATGAGGACCAGCGAGCCGGGCACCAGGCCGCCGCCCAGCACCCGGTCGAACTCGACCAGGGGCACCGGGAGCCGGTTGAGGCCATCGGTGGCAATGTCGGACAGTCGTTGGGGTTCGCTGCGCGACCACGCGCCGCCGGCCGCCGTGGCGACCGGGGGTGGTTCCACCAGCGTTTCGACGAGGGTGTTCCATTCGCCACAATCGGGGCAGCGGCCCAGCCAGCGGGGGCTTTGTGAGCCGCATTGTTGGCATACATAGATGGTGCGGGTTTTACGGGCCATATCGATCTTGCATCAGCACTCTCGCTATCCTATGATTCCTTGCCTACCATTGCAACTTGGCGCTGAAAGCCTTATCATTTGCAGCGTGATATTAGACGCCAAAATTTAGAAGCCTATGATAGCAACGTTTCTAGGCATTTCCCAACTTGCGAACGATACTCACGATATTCATTGGCTCCAACGCTCCAGGTGATGTTCCCTTCGGACCCTGGATGCGAGACTTGATTCGTATTCCTTCGATCAAATAGGTTACGAATGCTGATACAGACATCAGGAGGCACCATCTGAGAGTTTAAGAAAGCTACCACTCTATTAGCATCGTAATCCCTGGGATCTACAGAGGTGTCAAGCTGATAGCATACAGCGTGAATTTCGTTAAGCAAGTGGTTCAATGCTATAGAGTAAGATTGGGTACGTTCGTGAAATGCGCGATGTCGTATCTGTTCGATAACATAGGGCATCTCTGCAACCCTTGAAGCCTTGGCATTGGATAGCTCGTAATAACCTGGAGCATCGCTCGAAAGATTAGCCTTCTTGAAAGTTTGTATAATTCTGCTTATCACTGGATATCGCTCCAGTTTGCTTAATAACTCTCATTTCGCTAGAATTATGTCGAGTTGTAGAATTTCAACCGCGGGCAGTGGAACGCCAAGTCGTAGACAGTCTCGGGAACGTTAAGCAAAGCCAACAGTCGACGCTGCAACGGGGTGAGTGTTTCCACCA
>JAHJIN010000575.1 GCA_018823415.1 Chloroflexota bacterium
AACGGGGCCAGGTCCACGCCGTTGGGGATAACCAGCACCCGGTCCGGCGCAATGCCCACGCGCTGCACCACAAAATCGCGCACACTGGGCGACACGGCGATGACCCGGTCGCTCAGGGGGGCGGTCAGCCGATTCACCAGGTAGCGGGCGCGGCTTTCCATGCCCATCGTGCGCTCGGAGGTGAGGATGATGGGCACGCCGGCCAATCGGCCCACCACGCGGGCCAGCAGGTTGGCATGGAACAGGTAGGCGTGGAGGATGTGGGGGCGCTCGCGCCGCAGGAGCCGCCAAAGCCGGGGCAGCACGCGCGCATCGGCCCGATGACGCATGCACAGGTCCGTCACCGGCACGCCGCCAGCGCGCAGGCGTTTGGCAGTGACCCCGGCCCCATACAGGCATGCGGCCTGGGGCTCCCAGCGCGCCCGGTCCAGGTGCAGCGCCAGCCCGGCCAGGGCCGTCTGCGCGCCGCCGGTCTCCAGCTCGGTGATGAGGTACAAGACCCGAATAGCCACGCTAGAACCCGTCCGCTTCGGCAATAAAGGCGTGCCCCGGCGGGAACAGGGCAGCCAGGAGTGGTGTGGCGGCCTCGGGCACTGCTACGTTCTCCTCGTCCAGCAACTCGCTCACCGGGACTGAGCCAAATACCAGCCGGATCAGCGCCGTCTGGGGCAACCGACATACCACCGGCTCACCGATGGCGCAAGCAGCCACCGACACCTGCCCCCCGACGATGAACAGTGTCGCCGCGCCTTCGTCTGTCTCCAGGCGCAGGCAGCCGCGCCAGTCGCGCTGGGGGGAGGATTCGAGTCGCCGGGCCAGTTCGGGCGTCAACCGGGCGCACAGCCGGGGCACGTCCAGCACGCGCGCCATCCAGCCGCCACCACGCACGAATTTGAGCTGCATCAGGCCGCCGCAATCGCGCAGGATGCGCCGCGTCTGGGGCGCGTCTGGCGGCAGGGACAGCGACACCTCGCCGGCAAACCGGTCGCGGGCCAGGTCCCCCAGAGCACGCAGCAGGACGGTGCCGGCCGCCGGGTCTTGCCACGCCCCGTCTATCGCGTGGACCTGGCTCTCGTCGCGGCCCAGCCGCACATAGCCTCGCGCGACGCCGGTGGGGCCGGGATGGACCGCCACCCAGGTACGCTCGCCGTGCAGGCTATCCTGCCAGCGCCATGCCGCCTCGTCCCGCAGGATAGAGCCGGTGCGCGTGGCATAGACAGCCTCGGTCAGCACCATCAAGGCGCGGCGGTCCTGCTCTGGCACATAGGGTCGCACCGACCAGTTGGCCGGCGGCTCCAGCGCCGCCGCGTGAGCCGCCGGGACGAGTACCCGCGCGATTTCGGGCATCACCGGCGTATAGCCAAAGCGGTGATAAAAGCCGGGGATACCGTTGAGCGTCGAGATGGGATACGCCTGCTCGCGCATATAGGCCAGCGTATCTTCCAGCAATGCCCGGGCATAGCCGCGCCAGCGGCTGTCGGGCACCGTGACCACGCCGCTGAGGCCGCCCAGGGGCACCGTCGCCACACCCACGCGCATGCGTGGCGTCACCACGTTCAGCGCCGCCACAACACGGCCATCATCCTCCACCACGCGCACCTGGTGCAGCGCGCTGTGCTCGCGCAGCCACTCGGCCCGGCGTGGCCGAAAGGCCAACACCTGGCCGGTGGGTGCAAAGGCCCCCATCTGCATGTCTGCGACAAGGTCTAACTCGTCGGCCCGGGCCGTTCGCACGATCATGGCATCCCTCCCAATCACCTGGTGGCCCATTATAGGAGCGCGCGGCCCTGGCGTCAAGTGGGCACACTGGATTGACACCCGGGGCCTGTTCTGCTAGAATGAGCGCGAACACCAATCACGGGAGGGGCGCCATGCCAGATCGCCCGACCTACCAGGTTATTGGCGAGTTGACCCGCTTTGACGAGCGGGATACGGTCTTTGCCCGAGAACGACTGACACCGGGTAGTCCGGAAGAAATCGCCTACCACGCTATGCACCCCGAGCGAGCCGAAATAGACCGTCGGCTGGCGGCCTTTATCGAGTCCGTGAACAGCCCGGACCAGAACACCCATCCCCTGGACGCAGCGTTTTACCAGGCCACTTTTGGCCCCATCGCCGGGTTGGCGCTGCCGGACGTGGTGGATGGCGCAGTGGCCCCGGCTCGGGTAGACGCAGACCCGGCGCACATGACCGCCCGCATCAAGGCGCTGGCTCGCCACCTGGGCGCCGACGACGTGCGCATTGGCCCCCTCAACCCGGCCTGGACCTACAGCCATCGAGGCTCGCCGCCGTTTTTCCCGGATTACGCCCCCAACCCCCCGCATTTTCAAGGCCCGCCGGCCGACTATACCGGCTGGACCTGGGGTGACCTCATCAAGGTCCCGCATCGCCAGGCCATCGTGATGGCCTTTGGGCAGGATTATCGACTGCTGCGCACCGGCGGCACGCCTTTTTCTGACCTGGAGGTGGGCCGGGTCTATGCCCACAGCGCCCTGGCAGCCGTCGAACTGGCCCATTACGTCCGGGCGCTGGGCTGGCCGGCGCGCGCCCATCACATGCGCAACTATGGCGTGCTGTTGGTGCCGGTGGCGGTGGACGCCGGCCTGGGCGAGCTGGGCCGCTGCGGCTATCTCATCCACCGGCAACTGGGCGCCAACCTGCGCCTGGTCTGCGTCACCACCGACCTGCTCCTGGTGCCCGACCCCCCGGTGGACTTGGGCATCCAGGATTTCTGCGCCAAATGCCTCAAGTGTGCCACCACCTGTCCCACCGGGGCCATTTCCCGGGGCAACAAGGTGGAGGTGCGCGGCGTGCGCAAATGGCAAATCGACCCGGAAAAATGCTTGCTCCACTGGGGCCGGCTGGGTTCGGCGTGTGCCATCTGTCAAACCGTGTGTCCCTGGTCCCACCCGCGCACGCCCTTTCACCGCCTGGTGTCCCTGGTCGCCATCCACGTGCCGGCAGCGCGCGGTTGGCTGGTCCGGGGCGACGACCTGGTCTACGGACGGCGGTTCCGGCGCGCAGCCGGGCCGGGCTGGTAGAACATGGGCGTCCGGCCACGCGATGGCGCTGGTGCAATGAACTATTGCCAGCTCATAGATACCGATACTCCGGGGCCAAGATGCGATGTCACCCCACTGTTTGCGAACTATGAAGCGTTCTCTGCTCTCATACGAGACCTTTTGGGACGTTTTGCCGCGGTCGAGTTTGATTGTGTCGTCGGAATCGACGCCCTCGGGTTTGTTCTGGGCGCGGCCATGGCATTGCAAGCCCGGCGCGGGTTTGTCCCGATTCGCAAAGGCGGCAAGTTGCCGGTTGAATGCGATGGCGTTGATTTCATCGACTATACCGGCAAGAACAAACGCCTGGAACTGCGATTAGACGCCATCAGGCCGGGCACAAGAGCATTGCTGGTAGACGAGTGGATCGAGACCGGGGCCCAGGCAAAAGCAGCGGCCGAGTTGATAGAACGGCAAGGTGGCGTTGTGGTGGGGATAGCCACGATCAACATGGACGAGAACCAGATGACGCGCGAGTTGAGAGAAAAGTACAATTGCCAGGCGATATGCTAGTTTTCAGGGAGGTAGGAATGTCGTTGGCAGATCGGATCAGCATGTGGATGGCCGAGCGATTGCAGGATGCCGGCGCGCGCGGCTTTGTGGTAGGCCTTAGCGGCGGCGTGGACTCGGCGGTGGTGGCTGCACTGGCCCAACGTGCCGTTCGCCAGATGGAACCCGGGCCGCATGTGCTTGGCGTGCTTATGCCCTGCCACAGCCTGCCGGAGGACCAGGAACTGGCCGAGTTGCTGGCTCGTACCTTGGGCATCGTGACCATCACCGTGGACCTGACGTCGGCCTATGATGCGTTGCTAGTGACCGTGCCTCTGGGCTCTGAACTGGCGTTATCTAACCTGAAACCCCGCCTGCGCATGACCACGCTCTATTACCTGGCCAACGACCGGGGCTACCTGGTGGCTGGGACGGGAAACAAGAGTGAACTAATGGTTGGGTATTTTTGCTACGACGAGCGTACCCGAGCCTTGACTACCGAAGGGCTAAAGACTTGTAAGGAGTTGAGGCCTGGTGACATTGTATTCAGCCTGGAGCTTGAAACAGGGCAGGTCATCGAGTCTTCGGTGGCAGATGTGCACATCTTTGACTATGAAGGCGAGATGCTGACTTACGGTGGTGGCCAATATTCGAGGGTTGACTTGATGGTCACACCAAACCACCGATTGCTGATCGAACGGGGGGGACGACTCGAGTTCTGTCGGGCTGATGAAATGCCTCGTCGTCCAACGCCGACACCCTCTCCCAAGACCTGGGCTGGAACTCGCCCCCCTTCTTCTGTATTCAAATTCGACCACAGTGGAATTGGAGAGAACGCACGTCGTTTCGCACCGATGGCGATGGAGGAGTTCCTTTACATGCTGGGGTTGTATATCGGTGATGGGCACGCTCAATCCTCGTCTATCGCACAACCTGTAAAGGGAAGCGGCCGCAGGCATGATCCTCACACGGGTCGTTTTATACACGGGGATGCTCCACCAACCTTGAAAGAGTACACTGGCCATAGAACCTGGTTCGCTTTGCCCAAAGGCACAGAGCCCCGGTCCAAATTAGTCCACTTGTTGGAAAAGAATAGCATCGAATATGGAATGACGGAGGCACAGATTTGGATATACGGCCGGCCGTTCTATCTTGCAATGGCAGAGTGTGGAACGTCCGCCCATGAAAAACGGATCCCCTCCTGGGTCTTGGATTATCCAGCTGAATACCTGATGCAGTTGCTGGAGGGGCTAATGGATAGTGATGGGGACAAGCGGGGGCACTATTACACCGTCTCACAGGGTCTGGCTGAACAGATTGCTGAACTGGGTTGCAAGATAGGGAAGAATGTCACCCTGAGAGCACGGCCGCCAAGGACTGCTATGCGTGCCGATGGTGTTCCAATACGCTCATCATTGTCTTACGAGATCTCGATCTATGGAAACGGGCGGCGCTGGCTTCGGGGGGCAGAATTCAAACGGGTGCCCTACCATGGCTCCGTGTGGTGTCCCGACGTTCCAGGGGTCCACAACCTTATGGTTGAGCGAAACGGACGGTTTCTGTTCTGCGGTAATACCAAGTACGGCGACGGCGGTGTGGATCTGCTGCCACTGGGCGGACTGCTCAAGACCCAGGTGTGGGCGTTGGCCCGCGAGTTGGGGGTGCCGGACGCCATCGTGGACCGGGCGCCCACGGCCGGCCTGCGCCCCGGCCAGACCGACGAGGGCGACCTGGGCATCACCTACGCCGAACTGGACCGGACCCTGGCGGCCATCGACCGGGGCGACACCAGCGCCATCGACCCGGCCACGCTGGCCCAGGTACAGGCCATGATCGCCCGGTCGGCGCACAAGCGAGCCATGCCGCCCATCTTTGAACCATAGGTCACGGTATGAGCATCACGATTCGGCGTGCCACGCCGCAAGACAAACCGCGCATCCTTGAGATCTCGTCGCAAATCTGGGACGGCGATGATTATATCCCCCACGTCATCGACGAGTGGCTGGCCGACGCGGCCGCCGGTTCAGCGGCTGCCGAACTGGCGGTGGCCGTGGTGGACGGCGACGTAGTCGCTTTTGCACGATACATGTGGTTATTGCCCGGCGTGGCCTGGTTCGAGGGCATCCGCACCGACCCGGCCACGCAGAACCGGGGCGCCGCCAAGGCCATCACCCGCTACTTTTTGGACAAGGCTGTGCGCGCCGGGGCCAAACGCGCGTGTTTGTCCACCTACGTCGACAACCAGGCGTCCATTCACATCATCGAGGCCCACGGGTTTGCCCGGGCGGCCAGCCTGGTCTACCTGGAGGCCGGCGATGCCTCACCGGCTCGCAGCGAGGCCCGGGCGGCCGCACACGTCGTGGACATATCCGTGGCCGAGGCGACGGCCTTTATCCGCGATTCGGCGTTCCTGGCTGTGTCACGCGGCTGGTTCCCGGTAGGCTGGAAGTTTTACCCCTTCGATTTAGGCGCCGGGGTAGCCCTGGCTCCGCCGCGCACGCAGCACCTCGTCGGGATACGAGAAGGCGACCGGCTCGTCGCCCTGCTCTGCGCCCGGGACCAGGACCGCGCCCCCGGCGATCTGACCATCAACTATGTGGACGGCCCGGCGCAGCACGTGGAGACCCTGATTCGGCACGCGCTATACCTGGCCCTGGACCGCCGGGTGGTCGATACCATGGTGCCCCGGTGGGGCGACGAGACCGGGCCGGCGCTGGCAGTGTTCCAACGGCTAGGCTTTACAGCCTGGTACGAGTTTCAGGCAGACGTGTTCGTGTACGAACAAGAGATCGGAGCCGGGTGATGGCGCGTTCTCTCTTGGCAATCTGCCTCATCATGGGGCTGCTGCTGGCCAGCTGCGGACGGCCGGGGCCAGGCTCGCCCGGCCCGGGCACGGGCGGCACGCAAAGCATCGAGAACAAGGGTTCCGACACGCTGGTGAACCTGGCGCTGGCCTGGGCCGAGGCTTACATGCCCCTGCACCCGGAGGTGCGCATCTCGGTCACCGGTGGCGGGTCCGGCACCGGCATCGCAGCCATGATCAACGGCACGGTGGACATTGCCAACGCCTCGCGCGAGATGAAGCCGGAAGAAATCGCCGCGGCCGAAAAGAACGGGATCACGCCGGTGGAATTTGTCGTCGCCCGCGACGCCATCGCCGTGGTGGTGCATCCATCCAACCCGGTATCGGGCCTCACCCTCCAGCAGATTTCCGACATCTATACCGGGCAGATCACCAACTGGCGGCAGGTGGGCGGCGAGGACCGGCCCATCGTGCTCCTCTCCCGCGAGTCCAACTCGGGGACCTATGTGTATTTTTTGGAGAATGTGGTCCGGCTGGGCCAGAAAAGCGACCTGCTGTTCTCGCCGGACACGCTGCTCATGCCCTCGTCGGAAGGGATCAGCGCCGAGGTGCGCCAGAACCCCAACGCCATCGGCTATGACGGGCTAGGCTATGTGACGCCGGACCAAAAGATGCTGGCCGTGGCCCCGGATGCCGCCGGCCCCTACGTGCTGCCCTCCATCGCCACGGTCAACGACGGCTCGTACCCGGTCTCACGCCCGCTATATATGTACACCGCCGGCGAGCCGGCCGGGGCCATCAAGGCCTACCTGGATTGGATCTTGACCGACGGCCAGGTGTCGGTGTTGGAGCTGGGATTTGTGCCGTTGAGTCCGTCAGCGGATTGAGCGGATAGCAGAGTGAAGATTCCGCTCGCTTCGCGTCCGCTACATCCGCTGAATATTTGATTTCATGCGAGGGAGCATAGTGACAGGCATTGCAGAACGGGTCAAGCAAGAGTATGCTGACCTGACCTATCGCATCATTGGAGCCGCAATGACCGTGCACACCAAGCTTGGGCCGGGCTTTCCCGAGGTATTCTACCAGAGAGCCTTGGCTATTGAAATGGGCCGGCAAGGTCTCGAGTTCGAACGAGAAAGACCCGTCGAGGTCTTTTACGATGGCGTCAAGCTCGGCGACTTTCACCTGGATTCTCTGGTGGACAACCGTGTTGTCGCGGAACTCAAGGCGGTCGACCAACTTGCACCCCAGCATTTGCAACAGGGCATCTCCTATCTCACGTCTACGGGCCGCGAGGTTACCCTTCTCATCAACTTTGGCGCGGTCAGCCTGGAACACAAGTGCCTACTCCCGCCGCTTGCAGTGCAAAAGAGCGCAGCCTACCAGGCCCGCCGCCGTGCCTGGCAAGAGCAGGCAAAACTATCCGCTAGATCCGCTGACGAACTCGCATGAAACAAACAAATCGTACCCACTGGACCGAATTCACTGTCGAATCACTTATCCGAGTGGTGGGGTTCTCCACCATCGGCTTTGTGCTGCTCATCTTTTTCTTTCTGTTGCGCGAAGGGCTGCCCACCTTTGTCGAGGTGCCGCTGGACAACTTGTTCGGCACGCGCTGGTACCCCACCTTTGACCTGTTCGGCACGCTGCCGCTGATCCTGGGCTCGGTGCTGGTGACAGTAACAGCCATCGCCATCGCGCTGCCGCTAGGCGTGGCGACGGCGGTGTTCGTGCGCGAGGTGGCACCGGGCTGGGCACGCGAGGTCCTCAAGCCCCTCATCGAGGTGCTGGCCGGCATCCCCTCGGTGGTGCTGGGCTTTTTCGGGATAACGGTCATCGCGCCGCTCATCCGCGAGTTCCTGGGCGCGCCCACCGGGCTGACGGCCTTGACCGGCGCGCTCATCCTGGCCTACATGGCCCTCCCCACCATCATCAGCGTGGCCGAAGACGCCCTGGACGCGGTGCCCAAGAGCTATCGTGACGCGGCCCTGGCGATGGGGGCCACCCATTGGCAGACCATCTGGCGCGTGGTGGTGCCGGCCGCCCGGTCGGGCATCGTCACGGCAGTGATGCTGGGCCTGGGCCGGGCCATCGGTGAGACCATGGCGGTGATGATGGTCACCGGCAACGCGGCCCGGCTGCCCCTCACCGTCGATTCGCTCTTGCGCCCGGCCCGCACCATGACCGCCACCATCGCCGCCGAGATGGGCGAGGTGGCCCAGAGCAGCGTCCACTATCACGCCCTCTTTGGCATCGGGATCATCCTGTTCGTACTCACCTTCCTGATCAACCTGGCGGCCGCTTCCGCGATTCTCCAGAAACGGCGGCGGGGAGGGCTGCGCTGATGTCCCGATACGTGATCCAGCGCCTCGGCTTTGCCCTGCTGGCCCTGGCCGCGCTGGTGGTTGTGGTCCCTATCTTGCTCGTCGTCGCCACCGTCCTAGTGCAGGGCATTGGCGCGGTCAACTGGGAGTTTCTCACAGCCATGCCGCGCGACGGGATGAAGGCCGGCGGCATCTTGCCGGCCATCGTGGGCACGCTGCTGCTCACGGCCGGCACGGCGCTGGTCGCCATCCCGGTGGGCGTGGGTGGCGCCATCTATCTGTCCGAATATGCCCACGATACTTGGTGGACCCGGGCCATCCGACTCGCCATCGTCAACCTGGCCGGCATCCCCTCAGTGGTGTATGGGTTGTTTGGGCTGGGACTGTTTGTGCTGTTTCTGCAATTTGGCACGTCGATTCTGGCCGGCTCGCTCACCCTGGCCATCATGACGCTGCCCATTATCATCAGCACCGCCGAGGAGGCGCTGCGGGCCGTGCCCACCGAGTTCCGCACCGTCAACGCCAGCCTGGGCGGCACCCGTTGGCAGGGCATCCGCCAGGTGGTGCTGCCGCAGGCGCTGCCAGGCATCATCACCGGCGTCATCCTGGGGCTGCTGCGGGCGGCCGGCGAGACAGCGCCCATCCTCTTTACTGTGGCAGCCTTTTACTTACCAAGCTTGCCCCAATCGCCCTTTGACCAGACAATGGCGCTGCCCTATCACCTGTACGTCATCAGCACCCAGGTGCCGGGCATGCCCCTGCAAACCCAATACGGCACGGCACTGGTGCTGTTGGCGCTGGTGCTCTCGATGAACGTGGCGGCGACGCTGATCCGGAGCTATTTCCGAAGACAAAGACAGTGGTGAAAAAGTCATGCGTCAAACCTGATCTAGCGCTTGACGTTTGACGCATGACGACTATCGGGGTGCCATGAACCAAACCAATCCCAAGATCCGCATCGAAAACGTGAGCTATGCCTACGGCGCCGCGCCGGCCCTGCGGGACGTGACGCTGGATGTGCCGGCGCATGCCATCACCGTGGTGTTTGGCCCGGCCGGCAGCGGCAAGACCACGCTGCTGCGCCTGGTCAATCGGCTGAACGACCTGGTAGAAGGCACCCAGATGTCCGGGCGCGTGCTGCTGGACGGGCGCGATGTCTATGCCCCTGGCACGGACATCATCGACCTGCGCCGGCGGGTGGGCATGGTCTTTGCGCTCCCCCTACCGTTGCCCGGCACCATCCGTGGGAACGTGGAATACGGACCCCGGCTGGCCGGCGAGCGAAATCCGTCTCGCCTGGGCGAGATCGTGGAGCGCAGCCTGGCCCAGGGCGCACTGTGGGACGAGGTGAAGGACCGGCTCGACAGTCCGGCCATGTCGCTGTCCGGCGGCCAGCAGCAGCGCCTGTGCATCGCCCGCAGCCTGGCCCTGGAGCCGGAGGTGCTGCTGCTGGACGAGCCCACGTCCGGCCTGGACCCTATCTCCACCGGCATCGTGGAGGAATCGCTGTACCAGTTGAAACAGCAATACACCATCGTCATCGTGCCGCACAGCATCCAGCAGGCGGCCCGCGTGGCCGATTACGCCGCCTTTTTCCTGACAGGCGAGCTGATCGAGTTTCAGGCCGGCAACAAGCTCTTTACGACACCCCACGACAAGCGGACGGAAGACTATGTGACCGGCCGATTTGGCTAGACCACCGGTTGGTCGGTGGATGAAGCGGATGATTGAGGGATCCATTTGACCAAGATAAAGGCAGAACGCCTCAACTTTTACTATGGCGCCAAACTCGCCCTGGCAGATATTTCCGTCGAGGTCGAGGAGCGGCAGATCACGGCGCTCATCGGCTCGTCTGGGTGTGGCAAGTCCACGTTCCTGCGCTGCCTCAACCGGATGAACGACACCATCCCCGGCACCCGGGCCGAAGGACGGGTGCTCCTGGACGGTCAGGACATCTATGCCCCGGGCACAGACGTGGTGGAACTACGTCGCCGGGTGGGCATGGTGTTCCAGCGGCCCAACCCCTTCCCCCAGTCCGTCTACAACAACGTGGCCTTTGGCCCCCGGGTGCTGGGCTTGTACAAGGGTCGCGCTCTGGGCGGCATCGTGGAGGAGAGCCTGCGGGGTGTGGGGCTGTGGGACGAGGTCAAGAACGATCCCAAGCAGGACGCGCAGGCCCTCTCACTGGGCCAGCAGCAGCGGCTGTGCATCGCCCGCGTCATCGCCGTCAAACCGGAAGTCATTCTGATGGACGAGCCCTGCTCGGCCCTGGACCCCATCGCCACGTTGCAGGTGGAAGAGTTGATGCGCGAATTGAAGGAACAGTATACCATCGTCATCGTCACGCACAACATGCAGCAAGCCGCGCGAGTATCGGACTATACGGCGTTTTTCATGGTCGATAAGCACTGGTCCGGTATCATGGTAGAATACGGGCCGACCAGCCAGGTCTTTACCACCCCTCAGGATCAGCGCACGGAAGATTATATCACCGGCCGCTTTGGCTGATGATCTGAAAGGAGCCGACGATGGTACGAGAAAGCTTTGATCGGGAGCTGCGACACCTGCAGGACGAGATCTTGGTCCTGGGCAGCATGGTCGAAAATGCCTTGACGGAATCGGTGAGTGCCCTCAAGCAACAGGATCTGGAAGCCGCCCAGCAGTTGGTGGCCGAGGATCATCTGATCAATAAGAAACGATTCGAGATCGAGGGCAATGCGCTGATCCTCATCGCCACACAGCAGCCCATGGCCGGCGACCTGCGCACCATCGCGGCGGTGCTGGAAATCGCAGGGGAACTGGAGCGCATGGGCGACTATGCCAAGGGCATCGCCAACATCGCTCTGATGATCGACAAACAGCCGCTGCTCAAGCCGCTGATCGACATTCCCCGCATGGCCGAAAAAGCCCGGGACATGCTGCACCGGTCCCTGGACGCCTTTTCCCGCCAGGATGTGGCCCTGGCCCGCGCTATCCCAGCGGAGGACGACGAGATCGACGCACTCTACAACCAGATCTATCGCGAGCTGATGACCTATGTGATGGCCGACCCGCGGAACATCGACCAGGCCAACCACCTGTTGTGGGTGGCGCATAACCTGGAGCGCACCGCCGACCGCGTCACCAATATCTGCGAGCGAGTGATCTTTACCGTCACCGGCGAGCTGGTCGAGATCGGCGCAGAGAGCATGAACGACGCCGGCCTGGCCGGGGTTCACTGAAACAGTATGGACCCCAAGACCTACACCGACTCGGCGCTGTTCCTCCGAGCCACCCAAGACACCCTCGAATCCGACGAAGCGGCCACCGGCCTGATGCTGGGCATCTGCGGGCACCTGGCCCGGCACCCGGCCCGGTTCCGAGCAGCCCCGTGCCTGAAAACGGTCGAGGATGAGGCCGGGCTGGTGCTGGCAGCCATCATGACCCCGCCTCAAAAACTGGTCGTCTATGCGCATCAGGGTGATATGGACGGCGGAGCGCGGGCACTGGTTGAGAGCCTCGCCCGCGAGGGGTGGCACGTGCCCGGCGTGCTGGGACCGAGTCCGGCCGCGGCGAGGGTGGCCGGGGCGTGGTCGGCGTTCACCGGCCGGGAAACCCGCCTGGGACGGCGGCAGCGGGTGTACGAGTTGCGCCAGGTGCTGACCCCGGTACCGGCGCGCGGTCAGTTGCGCCCGGCCACGGCCGCGGACTTGGACCTGGCGGCCCGATGGTGGTACGAGTTCCACGTGGACATCTTTGGCAAGGCTAATCGCGAGGAGACCGCGCAGTCGGCGCGGTTTCGGATCGAGCAGGGGGACCTGTACCTGTGGGACGACGAGGGGCCGGTGTCCCTGGCGAACAAGACCCGGCCCACGCGGCGCGGGATCAGCATCGGCCCGGTGTACACCCCACCCGAACTGCGACGCCGGGGCTATGCCACGGCCTGCGTCGGCGAGCTGGCCCGGCTGCTCCTGGCGTCCGGCCGCGAGTTCTGCGCCCTGTTCGCCGACCTGGCGAATCCGACGTCGAATCATATCTATCAGGAGATCGGGTTCCGGCCGGTGTGCGATTACGACGAGTACACGTTCCTCGAACGGGAATAGCGATGGCCAAGGACCTACCCACCCCCGAGCAGATAGACGAATTGGTGCGCTTTTTGCCGCTCCTGGACGCGCCGGCCCGCGAGTTTGTCGTGGAATGGGGCGGCGGTCAGAAAACAGCCGATGGGGCCATCATCATGCCCTATCCGATCTATGCCGACGACGTGGCCGAGTTCTACGGCGTCGCCGGCCAGCCCTGCTGGTCAGATTACGAGTACGAGCCCCGGGCCGCGTGGCGCATGCTCCAGGACGACGAGTTTATCCAGCGCGCCACCGTCGACGAGGTCAAGACCATGCTCACCTATTGCGTGCGCGGCGAGCGCTTTTGCGACGGCCACTGGGCGACCATGCTGGAATCCGGCCGCGTGGCGGCCTTGTTGAGACGACTCAAGGTATTGAGCGAAGCGATGACGTAAGGGCCTAACCCGTGAAATTCTTGTACAATGGGCAAGGATCTCCAAGCGCGTCAACCGGGTTGGCTCTGTTTTATTCAGGTTAGGAGGCCCCATGCTGCTGTGTATCGACATCGGCAACACCAACATCACGCTGGGGTTGTACCAGGGCGAGACTCTCGGCCCGCGCTGGCGGCTGGCGACTGACCACGAGCGCATGCCGGACGAGTTTGGCCTGCAACTGCTGGGCCTGTTGAACTGGGCCGGCGTCGCGCCGACAGCCGTGAGCGACGCCGCCATCGTCTCGGTGGTGCCGCCGCTCACCGGCCGCTGGGCACAGGTCTGCCAGATATACCTGCACCGTGACGCGCTGGTGGTGGACGCGCACCTGCACACCAACGTGCGCATTCTCCTGGACGAACCCACCACTGTGGGCGCGGACCGCATCGTGGACGCGGTGGCAGCGTATCGGCTCTACGGCGGGCCGGCCTGCGTGGTGGATTTCGGCACGGCCACCACCTTTGACGCCATCTCGACCGAGGGCGACTATCTGGGTGGCGCCATCGCCCCGGGTATCGGCATCGCCGCCGACGCGCTCTTTACACGGACGGCCAAGCTGCCCCGGGTGGAAATCACCCGGCCCCCGTCGGTCATTGGCCGGAACACGGTGCACGCCATGCAATCCGGCCTGCTGTTCGGCTATGTGGGGCTGGTGGAGGGGATGGTGACGCGGTTCCGGGAGGTGCTCGGTCCCAAGATGACGGCCATTGGCACCGGCGGACTGACCGAACTCATCGCCCGGGAAACGCCGGTCATCCAGGCCGTGGCCCCCTGGCTGACACTGGATGGACTGCGCATGATCTACGAGATGAATCGGAAGTGAACCCATGCCTTCACCTTTACAGGGAAAATACATCGTCTTGGGGGTTACCGGCAGCATTGCCGCTTACAAAGCCGTGGACCTGGCGAGCAAGCTGACCCAGGCCGGCGCACGAGTGGACACGGTGCTCACCGACGCGGCGACCCGGTTCGTCGCGCCCATCACCTTCCAGTCGGTTACCGGCCGCCCGGCCTACACCGACGCCGACCTGTGGGGCGCGCAGGCGCACGTGCTCCACGTGGGGCTGGGCCGGCAGGCGGATTTGCTGGTCATCGCGCCCATCAGCGCGCAGACCATCGCCAAGCTGGCCCACGGCCTGGCCGACAACCTGCTCACGCTGGCGACCCTGGCCGCCGAGTGTCTCATTTTGCTGGCGCCGGCCATGGACGGCGGGATGTACGCCCACACGGCCACCCAGGAGAATCTGCGCGTGCTGCGGGATCGGGGGGCCATCGTCGTGGGGCCAGAGGAAGGACACCTGGCCTCCGGGCTCAAGGCGCGAGGCCGGATGACCGAGCCGGTGGACATCCTGGGCCATGTTCGCTACCACGTGTCGCGGGGCGGGCCGCTGGCTGGGCAACGAGTGGTGGTCACGGCCGGGGGCACGCAGGAGCCCATCGACCCGGTGCGCTACATCGCCAACCGCTCGTCCGGCAAGCAGGGCTATGCCCTGGCCCAGGCCGCGCTAGATGCCGGGGCCGATGTGGTGCTTGTCACCGCGCCCACCGCCTTGCCCACACCGGCCGGCGCCGAGTGGGTGGACGTGCGCACCGCCGCCGAGATGGCCGACGCCGTCTTGCAAGCCTGCGGCCAAGCCGACGCGCTGCTCATGGCCGCGGCCGTGGCCGATTTTCGCCCGGCGCAGGCCGCTGCGCACAAGCTCAAAAAGGCCGGCGGGGCTCCCACACTGCCCCTGGAACCCACGACCGACATCCTGGCCGCCGTGGCCAGGCAGCGCCAGGAGACCGGCCACCCGCGCGTGGTGGTGGGATTCGCCGCCGAGACCCAGGACTTGCTGACGAACGCCCGGGCCAAGCTGCACGACAAGGGTCTGGACCTCATCGTCGCCAATGACGTGAGCGCCGATGACGCCGGCTTTGCCGTGGACACCAACCGCGTCACCCTGCTGAGCGCCGACGGTTCCATCGAGGCGCTGCCATTGCTGAGCAAGATGGAAGTGGCCGAGGAAGTAATCGAGAGAGTCATTGCACAATTGGACTCGTCAAACGTGAAACGTCAAACGTCACTTTGATACCCGACCGCTTCGTGACGTTTGACCGCTTCGCGTGACGAATCAAGATACGGAGGCTCCCATGAAATCGCATAACGCCATCACCGACGTGCCCGGCATTCGCGTAGGGCACGCGCAGAACACAGAGGCCCTCACCGGCTGCACGGTCATCCTGTGCGAGGCCGGGGCCGTGGGCGGCGTAGACCAGCGCGGCGGCGGCCCGGCCACCCGCGAGACGGACTTGCTGCGTCCCATGCATCTGGTGGAAAAGGTGCACGCCGTGGTATTGGCCGGCGGGTCGGCGTTTGGGCTGGACGCGGCGGCCGGCGTGGTCCGCTACCTGGAAGAGCGCGGCGTGGGGTTTGACGTGCGCGTGGCCCGGGTACCCATCGTCCCGGCGGCGGCGTTGTTCGACCTGGACCTGGGCCGGGCTGACGTGCGCCCGGACGCAGCGATGGGCTACCAGGCAGCCCAGAATGCTAGCACGGACCCGCCGGCCGAGGGCAACGTGGGCGCCGGCACCGGCGCCACCGTGGGCAAGATCATGGGCATTGGGCAGGCGATGAAATCCGGCATTGGCACCGCCAGCATCGACATCGGGGGCGGGGTGGTGGTGGGGGCCATCGTAGCGGTTAACGCCCTGGGCGACGTGGTGGACCCGGCCACCGGCGCCATCATCGCCGGGGCGCGAACGGCCCAGGCAGGGCCCATACGGGTGGGCGCGGCTGATTACTTTGCCGATACCCTGGCGGTGATGAAATCGCTCGTGGGCCGCACGGCTCTGGGCTTTGCCTCGCGGGGAAACACCGTCATCGGTCTGGTAGCGACGAACGCGCGGCTTAACAAGGAGCAGACCAACAAGGTGGCGCAGATGGCCCATGACGGCCTGGCCCGGACCGTGCGCCCGGCCCACACCATGTTTGACGGCGATACCATCTTGAGCCTGGCGACCGGGAAGAAAAAGGCTGACGTGAACATTGTGGGGGCGTTCGCGGCCGAGGCGTTTGCGCAGGCCGTCGTGCGGGCAGTGCGCGCGGCCCGGCCGGCGGGTGGGTTGCCGGCCGTGCCTCGGCAGGAGGCGTTATCGATATGAGTCCAATCCGGATGTCACGGGTAGAATCAGCGATCCGCGTCGTCATCGAGTTCAATACGGCATTCAACCGGCATGATGTCGCGGGTATGATGCAGCTTGTGAGGGACGACTGTGTCTTTGATAACGCGGAGCCAGCCCCCGACGGTACCGTGTATTCGGGTAAGGAAGCAGCAACTCGATTTTGGCAGGACTTTTTTCGCGAGTCGCCCCATGCCCACATCGAGATCGAAGAGATTTTCGGCTTGGGTATTCGGTGCGTGATGCGCTGGAGATACGACTGGGTGGATGGGGCCGGAAACAAAGGACATGTCCGAGGCGTCGATGTATTCCAGGTAAAGAACGGTTCCATCTGCGAAAGGCTGTCCTACGTCAAGGGATAGCATCCAAGATCCGCACATGACTGGATCGGCGCATTGCATTCGTTGGTAGGGCATGTCTCACCACCAAGCTGATACCCAGGCGGTGTGACCCGGCCGGGGGGTGGCCTACCGGCCGCGTCCGAGTTGGACGCCTGAGCCGGGTCCCTGGTCCTCACCGGGGAGCACGGTGCGCGTTTATGGCAAGGCGGCAGACGGCAAACGCATTGACAGCCCCATCCGATCGGGTTATAATGGAAATGCTCAACAGATGGCTGGCCATGCGCACGATGCAAAAGAAATCTCAACGCGCAACGGCCCAGGGGCCATTGGACCGGGTGAGGCAGCGAACGTCATACACCAACATCGCGGTGCGTAAAAGCCCAGGGAATAGAGAGAACAAAGTGGATCACAGCAAGGCGCAAACAACAGAGGAATCCCCAGAACAGGCGGGAACCAGTCAGGCTTCTCGCCTGTTCTTTATCGATCACCTGCGCGTTGCTCTGGTTATCCTCGTCATGCTGCACCACGTAGCCCTCGTCTATGGCGGGATCCCACCGTTCTATTACTTTGAACCCCCAACAAACGATCCTCTCGCCGGCTTGGTATTTCTGGTGTTCGTGCTTGTTAACCAGGCCTGGTTCATGGGAGCCTTTTTCTTGTTGGCGGGCTATTTCACGCCGGGGTCCTATGATCGGAAGGGGCCGGGTCCGTTCCTTAAAGATCGGCTACTTCGTCTTGGCATTCCTATCATCCTGTTCATATTCGTGCTCAGCCCAATCTCATCCATCGGCTACTATCTGATGCCGTCCAGTTTGACCGGCATCACGACCCCGCTAACCTGGCAAGCGTATCCCCACCTCCTGGGTCTGGGGCCGCTGTGGTTCGTCGCGATGTTGCTCATCTTTAGCTTGGGCTATGCGGCATGGCGGATGCTGACAAGGAACCGGGCATCATCCTCAACGAGTGACTCTACACCGCCCAGCTATCTCCGTATGGGCATCTTTATTCTGGCGTTGGCGCTGGTGAGTTACCTGGTCCGGATCATTGTCCCGCTAGGCCAAGAAATCAGCCTATTTGGGGATGTCCTCAGCTTTCCAACTATTGCCTACCTCCCGCAGTATCTCGGCTTTTTCGTAATAGGCATCGTCGCCTCCCGCCACGACTGGTTCCGAACTTGGTCCCGCTCTACGGGCATCGTGGGCCTGATGATGGCGGCGGTAGCGACAGTCGCATTGTTCCCGATTGCGTTGATCAGCCTCTTGATCGCGATCGAGAATGCCGCCCAGCAAATACCCCCTTTCGGCTACGGGACCTGGCAGTCTGCCGTCTATGCGCTCTGGGACTCGACCTTTGCGGTCGGCATGTGCCTGGGCTTGATCACACTCTTTCGCCGCTTTTTCAACGGGGAGAGCCGGTTTGGCCGGTTCCTGTCTCAACATAGCTATGCCGTCTATGTGTTCCATATTCCCATCGTGGTCTGGCTTGCGTATGCCCTGCGGGATATCGAGCTGGCGCCCCTGCTCAAATTTGGACTGGCGGCGATTATCATAGTCCCCACCTGCTTTGCCGTCGCCTACATCGTCCGCAAGATACCCGGTGTGTCGAGGATTCTGTAGCCAACTGTTGATAGACATTGTTATCGGGGGGGCTTGCAAGCTTGCGGGGCATATTTTAAAAGTGTTCTGGAAATGGCCGAATCAAAGTAAATGAGGAGGAAACTCGTGAAAGCGGTCGTATGCACAAAATACGGACCACCAGAAGTTCTTCAGTTCCAAGAGGTAGAAAAACCTACTCCCAAGGACAATGAGGTACTCATCAAGATATTTGCGACCACCGTACATAGAGGGGATGTGAGAATACGGAGTTTCAATGTCCCTTTCTGGCAAATGATTCCCTTTCGACTATATTTAGGTCTTAGAAGGCCCAAAAGAAGCATACTAGGGATGGAGTGTGCCGGCGAAATTGAATCGGTAGGCAAAGGCGTGAAGCGATTCAAAAAAGGTGACCAGGTTTTTGCATCAACCGGGTTTGTCTTCGGCGCTTATGCCGAGTACATATGTCTGCCTGAGGACGCAGCGGATGTAAGAACAGGGTTGGTGGCCATAAAACCGGCCAATATGACCTATGAGGAAGCCGCCGCTGGCGCTGCTTCTGGAGGCATTACAGCATTGTTTGTTCTTAGAAAGGCCAATATCCAGAGCGGACAAAAAGTCCTGATCTATGGCGCTTCTGGAAGCGTAGGTACTTATGCAGTTCAGATTGCCAAGTACTTGGGGGCAGAGGTTACCGGGGTTTGCAGTACCACGAATTTAGAAATGGTGAGATCTCTGGGAGCCGACAAGGTCATTGATTACACGCAAGAGGATTTTACCACAAGCGGTGAGACCTATGACGTCGTCTTGGACGCTGTCAACAAGATTCCGTCTTCACGAGGTAAAAAGGCTCTCAAGAAGACCGGCATCTATCTCAACGTTGATAAGGATTCCGGATCCGGAGGCGATACCAAGACCGAGGACCTCGTCTTTCTCAAAGAACTGATCGAGGCGGGAAAGATAAGAACGGTCATCGACAGACGCTATCCGTTGGAACAAATTGTCGAGGCGCACCGGTATGTCGAAAAAGGGCACAAAAAGGGACATGTAGTCATCACTGTGGTGCCCAGCGACGAAACCTGACCAGGCGCTGCCCTGCCGCTATTCCACTCGGTCCATGGCGGCAGGATTGAAAATGGCCGAATCAAAGCAATCTTGGGTGGAATCATGAAAGCTATCGTGTGGACAAAATACGGACCACCGGATGTTCTTCAGCTCCAAGAGGTAGAAAAACCTACTCCCAAGGACAATGAAGTACTGATCAGGATAATTGCGACCACCGTAACGGCGGGGGACTGTGAACAACGCAGTCTCAAATTGCCATTCTGGCTCGCGCTCCCCATGCGCGCATATGTGGGTCTCGAAAGACCCAGGAGAATCACCATACTGGGGATGGAGTGTGCTGGGGAGATTGAAGCAGTAGGCCCAGATGTAAAACGATTCAGGCCCGGTGACCAGGTCTTTGCGGCTACCGGTTTTGTTGATATGGGTCCCTGTGCCGAGTACATATGTCTGGCTGAAGAACCTGACCAAGGGGCGCTGGCAATAAAGCCGGTCAATATAACCTATGAGCAAGCCGCCGCCGTTCCTGTTGGGGGACTGGAGGCACTGCATTTTCTCAGACTAGGAAATGCCCAGAGCGGACAAAAGGTTCTGATTAATGGCGCGGGTGGAACTATCGGTACTTTTGCGGTCCAGCTGGCCAAGTACTTTGGGGCGGAAGTGACTGCCGTGGACAGCACGGAGAAATTGGACCTGCTGCGCTCGATTGGGGCAGACCAGGTCATTGATTACACTCGAGGAGATTTCACCACAAGCGGCCAGACCTATGATATTATTTTTGACGTGGTAGGCAAGAGTCCGTTTTCACGTAGTGTAAGATCCCTAGAGCAAAACGGACGCTACCTTATCGCCAACCCTGGGGTGTCACAGATGATTCGAGGCCGATGGACCTCAATGATCAGCAGCAAAAAAGTGATATGCGGGGCAGCAAGCCCCAAGACTGAAGATATACTCTTGCTCAAAGAGCTGATCGAGGCGGGAAGGCTGAAATCGGTCATAGATAGACGCTATCCGTTGGAACAGACTGCCGAGGCTCACCGGTATGTCGAAAAAGGGCACAAAAAGGGACATGTCGTCATCACTGTGGTGCCCAGCGACAAAACCCAAGAGCCGGCATCAATATCCGGAAATCGATAAACAGAGAGGATGGAGGACCATGGAGCAAAACCGGGCCACGCAAATCATGGCGCAAGGTTACGTTTGATCCGAGTCCGTACTGCTGGCCGTGTGCCAGGAATTCGAGATAGAGAACGAGATCATTCCCCGGATCGCCAGCTGCTTCGGCGGCGGGATCGGCAACACCGGGGCCGTCTGCGGTGCCGTCGCCGGCGCCGTGATGGCTATCGGTCTTGCGAAGGAGCGGGGCGACACCAGGGAGGACTGGTTCCGCATATCGGCGGTGGCGCAAGAGTTTCGTCGCCGCTTTGAGGCCGAGATGGGGACCATCAACTGCCGCGAATTGACGGGGGCGGATCTGAGCACGGCGGAGGGGCTCGCGCAGTACATGAGCTCTGACACACCCCAGACGGTCTGCTTTCCGGCGGTCGCCGTAGCTTACCGGCTGGTGCTGGACCTGCTGCAGGAAACCTCATAGTCAGAAAGCCGTAGCACTCGAGCCACCGTCGGACGGTTGCTTCTTCATGCATGACCTCTGAACGGTATCTTCTTTAATACAAGGAGGCGACGTATGGAATCATCACCCCAGAGCAGGGCAGGTGAAATTGTCAGTCACATTTCCATGATCTTGGTGACTGTGGCTCAGCTCATCTTTTTTGCCTACTTTTACGAGTATATTGCATGGTACACCATCGAACCAGACGGAAATATTACCCGACTATCGATACTAACTGATGGCTATTTCACTTGGCTTCCTATTCCGATTACAGCATCGATTCTAGCCATCACAGCTCATATTATCTTTATTATTTACGATAACTACCGGTTTCGTATGATCGCTGAGATAATAATCTACATCAGTGGTATCGCCGTGACTGTTTCATTGGTATCCATATTCCCCTTTGATTTCAGTGTAATACCCAATGCTACTGCGGTCGCTGTTGTGCCAATCGTGGTAACCGTCTTTTTTATCCTCCTGGCGGTTTTCTATGGAATTGTAACATTGGTTCAGTCCATAAAATTGATAAGAAGTTATACAGTTAACCAGAGGTAGCAATGCCAGCCTTCTGATTGGTTCTGGCTTGTTGGCGAAGTGGCATTATCCAGGTTAGGCACCATTATCTGGAAATCGATATGCAGAAAGAGTGCGGTAAAAGTCAAGTCGGGATTGGAGACGTAAAACGCACGTAAATAACGGTAATCGGGACGCCTTTGACCAAGCCTGCCCATCACGATTTTTTTCGCTCATGGGGGCTATGGGGGGTACTATGAAGGCCGGACTGGCGGGGGGCGACCCTGGTGACGTCGTCTGCCAGAGGTCTGACCGCGCTGGCCGCTGGAGCGTTGGGGTTGGTTAGGCCTCCTGGGCGCGATAGGCCTCATTGCGGTGTAGCAGCCCGACAACGTCCGGGACCTTGCGGGCTATGAGGCCCACGCTCTTGCGAGCCGTCAGGACCAGAGCTCGCTTGTGGTGGTGTTTGGTGGCTTCCGCGTATTTGCGCTGATAGTACGACTGGTATTCAGGACAGCGCTGCCCGCTGGAGCGTGAGATTGGCGGCCTGGATCAGATAGTAGCGCAGGTAGCAATTGCCGGTCTCCCACAGGGCACTGCGTGTGTCGCCATGCGCCGGTCCTCGGCGACAAAGTCACCCGAGTCGGCCCGGGGCCACCACAAGCCGGCCAACTTGGCGACCGCGTCTTCGGCATCACGCAGGTTGCGCGGTCGATAGCTCTTGCGCCGGGGGTCCCACTTGGGAGCTTGCAGGAAGCGGGTGATGGGGCCGATCTCGGCGCCGAGGCCGCTGGAAAAGACCAGGCCCACGCCGGGGATGGTGGTCAGTTGGGCGATGCTGGGATAGGCTGCCAGTTCGGTGGCGATCCAGGCTTCGACCTGCTGGATCTGGCCCTCCAGGAAGCGGATGTGGGCTAGGGTGAGGTCCAAGATGCGTTGGACCGGCACGGCCAGGGTGTC
>JAHJIN010000576.1 GCA_018823415.1 Chloroflexota bacterium
CACCCGGTACATTTTGGGTGAAAGCACCCGGTACATTATAGCCCGAAAGATGACACTTTTGGGCTATTGACGATGTTGCTTTTCCCCGGTATAATAGCGCTAAATTGGTCGGATGGTCTGACCAACAAGCCACTCTAGCAAGGATGATTCCATGACCTCAGAGATGCGCCCCATCGAACGGAGCACGCTGGCCCAGTCGATCGCCGATCGCTTGCAATCCCTGATCCGGGAGGGCAAGTTTCAGCCCGGCGACCACCTGCCCCCGGAGCGCACGCTGGCTCGGGATCTGGGTGTGGGCCGGTCCACCATCCGCGAGGCTCTGCAACTCTTGGCGGCCCAGGGGATCATCGACGCCCGGCCCGGCCGGGGCACCATCGTCACGGAAGGCGCCCTGGAGGCCCTGCCCCCGGTTCCTCAAGATGCGCCCCCACCTGCCGGCCTGCTGCCGCTGCCCCCTAGCCAGGATACGAGGCGACCCGTCCTGCGCATCCCCGATCTGCGCAAAGATCGACTGGGTACCTTTTCGTTTATCTCCTGGTGGAAGCGCGACACCGTCCGCGACGCCCAGATCATGGTGGTGGGCGCGGGCGCCCTGGGCAACGAGGTCCTCAAGAACCTGGCCCTCATGGGCGTGGGTCACCTGTTCATCATCGATTTCGACACCGTCGAGATGGCGAATCTGAGCCGGTCGGTGCTGTTCCGCCCGGACGACAATGGCAAGAAAAAGGCCGAGATCGCGGCCCGGCGCATCAAAGAGCTAAGCCCCGACACCCGGGTCCAGTATTTTCACGGCGATGTCACCACGAGCCTGGGGCTGGGCGTGTTCCGGCGCATGGATGTCATCGTGGGGTGCCTGGACAACCGCGAGGCGCGCCTGGCGGTGAATCGCTTCTGCTACTGGCTAAACAAGCCCTGGGTCGACGGCGCGATCCACGAGTTGTTCGGCCTGGCCCGGGTCTTTGTCCCCGGCCAGGGGGCCTGCTACGAGTGCACCCTTACCGAGCAGGCCCGGCGGGAAATGGCCCTGCGCTATTCGTGCCCGCTCCTGGCCCGCCAGAACGTCCTGCTGGGCAAGGTCCCCACCACGCCCACCATCTCGTCCATCATTGGCGGGTTCCAGTCGCAAGAAGCCCTCAAGCTGCTCCACGGGCTGCCGGTAGAGGCCGGCAAGGTGCTGCATGTCAATGGTCTGACCAACGAGACCCATATCACCGCTTACGTGCCGCGCGAGGATTGCCAGAGCCACTGGACCTATGGCACCATCGACGAGCTGCCGGGGCACACGGCGGCCGAGACCACCCTGGCCGAGATGCTGCGGGTGGCCCGAGGTGCGCTGGGCGACGACGCCATGCTCGAGTTGGACCAGGAACTGGTGCTCTCCCTGGAATGCCACGTCTGCCAGACCACCACCGAGGTCCTGCGGCCCGTGTCCCAGGTCACGCTGGAAGAAGGCCACTGCCCCGGCTGCGGTGAGCTGCGCCAGGTCCATATGGCCCACGTCATCACCGGCGACGAAGCGTTCCTGGACCGCACGCTGTTGAGCATCGGCGTGCCGCCCCTGCACATTGTACGGGCGCGCAACAGCGAGGAATACCGCTTCTTCGAGCTTACCGGGGACCTGCCCACCGCGCTGCACTTTGCGCACCTGGAGCGGGTCGAGCGGGACCGGCCGCGCATCCGGCCCAAGTCCCGGCCCCGCATCACGCTCGGCGAGTACGTGCCCGAGCCGCCCCTAAAGGTCCGGCCGGCCCCGCGCCTGAAGGTAAAACTGTCCCACGCGCCCGAGTCGTAATCTTGCCCTCCAGCCGGAGGAGACCTCATGCTGAGAGTAGCGCGCATGTCTACATCCACACCATCTCGCGCCACGACCTCGTCATTTCCGCTCCCGGCACCGCTGTGGCCCCGGGCGGTACTCTGCCTGACGATAGCGGCACTGCTGGGCCTGGGACTGGGAGTCTGGCAGGCCAGCGCCGAACACCTGCTCCTGCGCGTGCATCCCTTGCTCCTGGCCCTGGGCGGGGCCGGGTTCGTGGGTCTGCTGGCCGGCCAGACGACGGACATCATACTGCGCAAGCGGTCCCGCGCCCTGTGCTTCCTGGTCGCGCTGATCATGCTCCTGGTCTGGATGGGGGTCGGTGACCTGAGCGCTCGCCTGTTCGGGGCAGTCTCACTGCATGTGATGGCCAGCGCCGGCTACTGGCTCGAGTTCGGTCAAGTGCTGATCGGGGGGCTGGGCATTGCCGTGGCGCTGCTGGTCTGCCAGGCGGCCCGGCGACCCCCGACGCCGCCGGCTGAAGAGTTGGTATGGGTCTGGCAAGCCGGCCAGCGCACCCCCCGGCCCTGGAGAGCCTCCCTCCTGCGGCGGGGCCTGGTGCCCGGCCTGATCCTGGCGGCGCTCGTGGGACTGGGGCTGGGCTATGCGTCTGTGCTCCCGGTGCCCGTGCCGGCGTTGGCAACGGCGTTGGCCGGGGCCGGGCTGCTGGGCCTGCTGGCCGGTGCGTGGTGCCGGCGGATGCTACGGGGCCGGGCCGGTGCGGCGCGTTTCGGCATCGCCATGGCGATCCTGACCGCCGGCGTGCTCGTGAGCCAGGGCATGTACGCCATGCTGCGTGTCCAGAACCCCCTGCTGGGCTATGAACCCAGCGAAGCCTTTTGGACGGCCCTGGGACAACTGGCTGTGGGGGGGCTGTGCATCGTCGTGGTCAGCCTCTTCTGGCAGCCGGAACCGCCTCGGCGCCTCCCGCGCGCGCCGATGCTCGAGCCGGCGCCAGAGCCGCCCATCGTCGCGCCACCACAACCCGTGCCCGAGCCGCGTGGCCCCCGGTTTCGCCTGCCCCTGGTGCGTCTGCCGGCCCGCTCCCGGACGCGCAGCCGCATCAAGGCCCGGGTCATCGCCACCGAGGAGGACCGCTGCCCGTATTGCCTGGACACGGTGGCCCGAGACGACCCGCGAGGCATGGTGGTGTGCTCGGTCTGCGGCACTCCCCATCACGCCGATTGCTGGCAGGCCGCCGGCGCCAAATGCCAGGTGCCCCACCTGAACGTGTAGCTGAGAGCTTGGAGGAGACCATGACCGTACGCGTAACAGATAGTCCCCGGGTGCGCCGGTTGCGCGCCGACCACCAGTTGATGAGCGAGATGGCCGCTCGCAGCGACCTCATCGACTTTGAGGTGGTGGACCAACGGCCCGGCATGCCGCCGGAAAAATACATCGTGACCTTTCGCTGCAAGAGCATCGTCGGCGTGGACCGCAAGGGCAAACCCAAGTATGGGAGCCGCCATCAGGTAGAGATCTATTTGCACAACGAGTACCCGCATCGTTGGCCGGGCCTCAAGTGGCTGACGCCCATCTGGCATCCCAACATCAACCACGCCAATGGCAGCGTGTGCATCGACGCCGCCTGGTGGGGCGCGGCGCGCTCGCTGGACCGGCTGGTCATCATGATGGGCGAGATGCTCCAGTACAAGAACTTTCACGACGACGATACCAAGCCTCCCTTCCCGTGGGACCGCGAGGCAGCGGCGTGGTGCCGGGCCTATCGCGCCGAGCAACCCGATGCCTTCCCGCTAGACAAGCGCGAACTGCTGCGCCCGGAACGCGTCAAGCTCACGAAATCCAGCGCTGGAGAGCAGACGAGCGTCAAAAAGCGTATCAAGATCAAATAGCAGAAAGGAGACAACGAGCATGGCAGATCTACCCGTAACCCTGGTATTGCCGGCGGGCGGGGCCCGCACGGCCGAGGTACCCGACGACGTGCCGGTGAAGGAGCTTCTCCCCGAGTTGGTATCGCTCTTGGAGCTGCCGACGACGGGACCCGATGGCCGGCCCATGAGCTACCGCATCGACAGCAAGGCCCTGGGTCGCGAGCTGCAAGAAGAAGAGACCCTGGCCACCGCCGAAGTGCCGGCCGACGACCGCCTGATGCTGACGGCGGACATCACCGCCGGCTAAACCCCGGCAACCGCGTGGTGCAGCGGCCAGCGACACCCGGTCGCTGCACCACCATCACCCAAGGCAAGCGCACATGACCGAGCGCCGCATCAAACTGCTCCAGGTCCCGCCGCCCCTGCCGCCGCGGTGGCCCATGCCGCTGGACGAATCCATCCGCTGGGTCTCGCCCTACGAGGCAGAGGTGGACCGCCTGGTGGAGATATTCTTTACCCAGCACGCCTATCTGCGGTGCATGGAGCACGCCGCCAGCGACCTCCAGCACGAGATCGGGGGCGCGCTGGTGGGCCAGGTCCTGGACGACGTGCTGGCAGATGCCCGGTACGTCGTCATCGAGGACGTGATCCCGGCCGAACACACCGAGTTCAGCCGGGTCCACCTGACGTTTACGCAATCGACGCTGGTGCAGCTCAACAACACGCTGGAAGACCACTATCCCGACCTGCAGATGGTGGGCTGGTATCACACCCACCCGCGCATGTCGGTGTTCCTGTCGTCGTATGACGCCTGGCTGCATCGCAACTTTTTCCGGGAACCCTGGCAAGTAGCGCTAGTGGTGGAGCCCTATCGCGGGCATGGGGGATTTTTCCCCTGGCAGCCCGACCGGCATCTGGACCCGCGCGCCTATGCGGGTTTTTACGAGCTGGCCGACCTGCAAGAAGAGAGCGTGGTAGACTGGATCAACCTGGAACCGGTCCAGCCGGAACCTGTTTTGGCCGGCGAAACGGACTTTTGGGAAATAGAGGAGTATAGGCCATGAGTCGGCGCATGAGGATCTACTATTACGCCGTCCTGGGCGCGCTGGGCGGCCTGTTTGGCTGGCAGATCGTCGAGGGGCTGGGTTTTGTGGGCGGCCAGAACGTCTACCTGAGCGATGCCCTGCTGGGCGGCGCCATCGGGTTGAGCGTGGGCCTGCTCATCGGCCTGGCCGAGGGCTGGATGAGCCGGTCCCTGCTGCGGGCGCTGCGCGCCGGCCTCATCAGTGGGCTGTTCGGGCTGGCCGCCGGCGTCATCGGCCTGCCGCTCAGCGAATGGCTGTTCCTGACCATCGGCCAGTTCCTGGGCGTCGAAGCCGTGGGGCGCGTGGTGGGCTGGGCCTTTTTCGGGCTGCTCTTGGGGCTGGTCCAGGGGGTCACCGGCGGCACTCAAATGTGGAAGGGCGCGCTGGGGGGCCTCATCGGCGGGATCGTCGGCGGCGTCATCCTGGAGCTGACCCGCAATCTCCTGGGCGACCCGCTGGTGGGCAAGGCTTTGGGCCTGGTGATCCTGGGCGGCTGCGTGGGCGTCTTTATCGCCCTCATCGTGGTGCTCCTGTCGCGGGCCTGGCTGGAGGTGAGCGCCGGCAAGCTCCAGGGCACCGAGTTCATCCTGGACAAGTTCATGGGGCTCAAGTCCCCGGCCGCGTTCATCGGCAGCAGCGTCCTCAAGTGCGACATTGCCCTGACCGACCCGGAGGTCGAGTCGCAGCACGCGCAACTCAAGGGCGCGGGTACCCACTTTATGCTGGAAGATCATAGCCTGAAAAAGGGCACGTTCGTGAACGGCAAGCGCATCCAGGTCCATCGCCTGTCGAACCAGGACCGCATCCAGGTGGGCGATACGGAACTGATCTACCGCGAGCGGAGGTGAGCCATGAACGCACTGTGCAAGCGAGTCTGCTGGGCGATCCTGGTCGTGGCGCTGGTGGCCGGGCCGGCCGTCGCGCAGGCCGATGGGCCGGTCACAGTCCAGGTGATGCAGGTAGACCAATCGCGGTTCCCCATCATTGACGTGTACGTGTCAGTCACCGACGCCGCCGGTCAGCCGGTCAAGAATCTCATGCCCGCTGATTTCAACCTGGCGGAAAACGACCAGGGCCGAGCGCTGGACCACGTGAGTCGCGCCGGGGAGCAGGGGCCGGTCACCGCCGTGCTGGTCATCGACAAGAGCGGCAGCATGAAGAACGTGGCCAAGATGGAGGCGGCCCAGGGCGCGGCCATCGCCTTTGTGCGGCTGATGCGCCCGGGCGACGTCACCGGCGTCATCGCCTTTGATACCCAGGTGACGGTGGCGCAGTCGCTCACCGGCGACCAGGCAGCCCTCGTGGCGGCCATCCAGGGCATCGAGCCCAAGGGCGACACAGCCCTCCGCGATGCGCTGTACGCAGCCACCGAGATGCTAGAGCCGGTGACCGGGCGCAAGGCCATCATCGCCGTGACCGATGGGATGGACAATTTCAGCACGCGAACCCCGGACGAGCTATTGACGCTGGTCCAGGAGCAAGGCGTGTCCATCTATACCATCGGCCTGGGCGACCCGGCGCAGGCCGGCGACGAGGACGCCGGTTTTGACGAGGCCGCGCTGAAAGCCATCGCGGCTGGCTCGGGCGGGTTCTACACCTTTGCGCCCCAGCCGGACGACCTGCGCGGCCTGTACGAGTTGCTGTCTGCCCGCATCCAGAACGAATACCGCCTGACCTACACCTCGCCCAATGCGCTGCGGGATGGAACCCGGCGCACCATCGCGGTCAAGTTGGAGACCGGCGCCGGCCCGGCCACGGTGAACGCCACGTACAACCCCGGCGGTGTCATCCCCGAGGTCGCGCCGTCGCAGCCCACGTGGCCCCTGTTCCTCATCCTGTTCCTGGTGCTGGGTTTGCTCCTGGTCCTGCCGGCCGGCATAGGCTGGGGACGGCGACTGGTCGCTGGCAAACCCGAGCCCGCCGCCGAGGAGCCGGCCCCGCCCAAGCCGCGCGTCCGGCTGACGGATGAGCAGGCCGATCAGACTGAAAAAGCGAAAAAGCCCCGCGCCAAGCGGAAACGGCAAAAGTAAGACGTCAAACGCAAGGGCGTGAAACGTGGGCGTGAGGGAGCAATAATGGCACCCCTGGCTCCACCGCCCACCGTGGTCTCGTTAAATGAACAAGCCGGCCGTGAGGGCCGGCTTTTCGTTTGCGCCTGGGCCACTGGCCTACTGCGCACCGCCTGCGTGCTGCGGCGCGAGCAAGCCAGTCGTGCCGACGTGAGACCAGCGCCACCTTGTTCTGAGAGCGATTGCCAGGTGAGTACGCTCAGTGCCGAACTCGAACCACGGCCGGTTCCCAGGAATCGGTCAACCGGCGATAGATGGCCTCCCGCGTTGCCGCCATGCAGGCTGGCAGACACAGATCGCCCCGTTCCCGCAGGTTACGCACGCGGCACCCCCCGCCGCAGATGAGGCGCAGGTCGCAGCCGGCGCATTCCGCCATATGGTCCACACTGGCTTCCTCGTAAACGCGGTCAAGTTGTGCCGCCAGGTCGGCCAGCGGGGTCGTGCGCACGTTGCCGAGGGACCGGTGAAGGACCGGGCACGGATGCACGTCGCCGTTGGCCGCCACGATGACGCCCCCGCCATAGCCGCAAGTGCGCCGGGGCCGGCGAGGTTGACGCGGCGCGTCGCCGGGCCAGCCGCGCGCTTGCAGTTGCGCCAGGACGCCAGCTACGGCGTCGTCCATCGCAGCCGGATCCGGGCACAGGTGTCCCGAGCGAGCCCGGCCCTCCGGCCACGCACTGTTCACCGCCACGGCCAGCCGGGTCCCCCCCAGCGACTCCAGCAGGTCCGCCAGGTGCGCGGTCAGGTCGGCGGCGTTCTGGGGCAGCACCGTGACGCCGATGCGCAGTCGGGCGTCTGTCTCGCCCAGGAGTTGGATGGCCCGGACCGCGCGCTGAAAACTACCGGGCCCCCGAACGGCGTCGTGTACGACTGGCGTGGCCCCATCCAGGCTCACCTGCACCCAGTCGAACAACTCTCCCAGGCGCCAAGCTGTCTCGGCATCCCGGATCAGCGTGCCGTTGGTGAACAGCGAGAGCTGATGGCCCTGCGCTTGCGCGTGGGCGGCCAGGTCGCACAGGTCCGGGCGCAGCAGCGGCTCGCCACCACTGAACGCGATTACGCTGGGACCATAGATGGCAGTGAACTGGTCGAGCACATCAAGCCAGTCGGCCGTGGTCAACTCTGGCCCTGGTCGAGTCCCGGCATCCATGTAGCATTGGGGGCAGTGCAGGTTGCAGCGGTCAGTCAGGTAGACGTGGAGCATCCGGGTGGCCGTGGCCGGGTCCAGCTCGTGGATGGGCGCGTCGGCGTAGAAGCGCTGGCGTTCGATCTGGGCCAGCAACGTTTTCAACGCCTCCAGCAGCGTGTCTGGGTCCGCGCCCGTCACCTGGCCGGCAAAACGCAGCGCGGCGTGCGGGGTATCGCCCCAGCCCAGGGCCGCGAGCAGCGCGGCACCCAGCCGGTCCGTCACGATCCAGTTCGGCTGGGCCGGGGCGAGGCAGAGATACGCGCCCTCGACCTGCCGCCAACTCAAGGGCGACGGCAAGTGGAGAAGTTGGTTCAGGTCAAAGGTTACGGCGTCGGTAGATGACATAACGATGTCCCATCGAGCCTCCCGCAGGCTGGCAGCCTGCGGGAGGCTCTAAACTTGTCGTGCTATCCGTCTTTGGTCATGAGCGGCAGATAAATCTCGTAGGTGGGTGGGATGGTGAGCGTGACGGAGGCACCGGCGCTCAACGGGTCCGAGACAGTCAGCGGGTGCGCTGGCCGGTCCTTCTCCTGGAAGGAGAGCATATGGGTCTGCGTCGTGCGGTCCCGGGTCGCCAGTTCGGTATCTCCGGGGATAGTCAACTGGTACTGACTGTCGCCCACCGCTGCCACCTCCACCAGGTAGAGGCCTTCCTGGTCGAGCCATTGGATCACTTCGTCCACGGTCCCGGCGCCGCCGGGGCCGTTGCTATAGTAGTTGGGTCGGAAGGCGTGCAGCGGCTCCCAGACGTACAGGTCCGGGTCCCCGCTGATCGCCGTCGCATAGAACGCGGCCAAGTCGCCCATGTTCATCTCAAAGCGGTACTGGGCGCGTCCGCCATCAGCCAGGGCGTGGCTGTCGCCCACCAAGTTGGTGAAGGCCAGGCTGTGCTCGTCCAGGAGCGAGACGTTCCGCGCGCCGTCTGCCACCCAGACCCCGATGTACTTGACGCCGTCGCCGGACGAGAGCGTCCAGGTGGTTGTCGGCACATAGTAGACCCAGCCGCTCTCCTGGACCACGGTCCAGGTCCCGGAGATGGGATGCAGCGTCCACTCGCGCAGATACATCCAGCGGGCATCACCGCCAGCGGCGGCATCGGCCCAGATCTCTAGCTCCACCTGGCGCTGGTTCACGATCTGGCCATCGACGATGCCCAGATTGACCTGCGGCGGGGTGACGTCGGCGCCGGCCGGCAGGTTGGGATTCACGGTCACGGTGGCCGTAACGACCACGGTGCGCTCCCGGTCCAAAAAGTACTGCCGCGCGGCCCCGGTGAGGGCGTCGGTGTTGGGCCAGAAGGCATGGGCGGTGGCCTGGTTTTCCAGGACCGCTGCGCCGGCCGTGTCTACCCGCGCGCCAAAGCTCACGCGGAACCACTGCCCCGGCCATACCAACCGGGCCGGCCAGGTGATGGTGCCAGTCCCTGGGTCGTAGGTCACGTCATAGCCCAGGGTTTCGGTGATGGGCGTCAGACCGGCTGGCAGGGTATCGGTGACTGCTACGTGCGCCTCCTGCTCGCCGCTGTTACGCACCGCGATGGCGAACGTCACCTCGTCGCCCGGGCGAGCCACCTGCGGCGAGGCCGTCAGGCTGCTGGCGCTCAGGTCCGGCGTGCTGGGCGGGAACCAGATCACCTGGGCGATCTGGTAAGGCGCTTCCAGGTTGCCGGCCTCATCCTGGGCCTGCCCGAAAAAGATGTGATTGCCCCGGCCCAGCTCGGTGGTGGCGGTATAATACCAGTTCACCTCGATCTCGGGCATACCGGGGATCGGATGCCAGAGGCCGATCTCGCTGGCCGAAGTCCAGTCGCCGCCGTCGGCCTGGATGCCCATGCCGGCCCGACCGGAGAGGCTGTCGCTGATGATGCCGCCCAGGACCAGGTGCTGGTTGCCCAGGGTATCGGTGACGACGGTGGCGATCCAGACGCCAAAGGTGTACCCGTTGTAGTGAATCTCGGAGCTGGGCGGGGTCACGTCGATCTTGAACGTGGTCGAGACCGGCTCTGAGGCGTGGCCCACGGCATCGGCGGCCCGGGCCCAGATGGTGGTGGTGGGCGTGTCGGTGTGGAACGATAGCGGTGCGGCGTAGGGCTGCCAGGTGGTCCCATCGGTGCTGGTTTCGATAGCCGCCACGCCAGAGCCAGCGCCATCCGTTACGTTCACGGTGACGGTGAGGGGGTCTTTGTACCAGCCACTGTTGCCGGTGGGCAACGGCGGGTCCAGCGCCAGCGTCACCTGGGGTGGATGGGCGTCCACGCGGACGGCCCGGTGGCCGGCATCGCTCCACTCGCTGCCATCGCTCACGGCGCGCACGTGGGCGTACCAGAGGCCATCCGGCACGCCGTCATAGGTGTGGGTGGTGGTCAGCCCCTTGTTGATCGGGCCGGGCACGGTGTCTGGTTGGCTGTCCATGTACCAGCGGTAGCCGGCGATGGTGGCCGGGTCGCCGGCCGGTTGGGTCCAGGTCAGGACTACGGTGCTGGTGGGGTACCAGGTGGCCGGGTCGGGATGGCTGGGGCTAGCGATGAGCGGCACGGTGGGCGTGATGCCCTTGCTGGCGGCCGGCTGGGGCGGTTCGTCTGCCAGCGGGTTGCCGATGCTACTCACCCAGTAGTCCAGCACCAGGAACTCTTGCTGTACCCCACTGGGCGACTGGACCTTCTGGACCCACAGGTAGGGGCTATAGTTGTAGCTGATGCCGGCCGGCGTGTCTTCATAGATCAGCGGACCGGCCTGCCCTTCCACGACGGTCCCGGTGCTCCACGTGAGCGCGCGGGAGGTGCGCGTCTCGGAGCCATAGGTGTAGGACCCTTCCAGTCCCACCCCCATGACCTTGGCCTCAAAGCCGATGGCCAGGCTCTCGGCGGTGCTGGTCTGGGTGCTGGTGGTCCACGACTGATCGTCCTGCGTCTCCCAGGCCCCGGGGCCGGCGCCCCGGTCTACCTGGATGCCGTTGGTGGCCGTCCAGTCCCACAGGAGATACCCATTCACGAACTGGTAGCTGCCACCCGGGAGCTTGATCTTGAACGTGCTGTCGTCGATCTTGATGGGGCGTTCCGTGGGCCACTGGCGCTGCCCCCCGGTCTTGACTTCCGCCGGGTGGCCCCAGACCTGCACCTCGGCCAGGGAGAGATTGTTGGTGCCGACCAGTTGCACGCGCACGTAGCGACCGGTGCGGTTGGGGATCACGGTGGTGGGCCGGCCGCCCTGGCCGGTGACATGATAGTTCCATACATTCGGATCGCCCAGCAGCGTGTTCGGGTTGTTGGATGCAAAGGGCGCATCGGACACGAGTCTCTGACGGTAAAGGCAAGATTATCGCGCACCCTGAGATCACTACACTGGACAACACCGAAGCCCGCATACAAATGGGTCAGAAAGTGCCGGTCAAGCAATTCGATGAATCCGGCAACGTCGTGATCAAGTTCGAAGAAGTAGGCACTATTCTGGTTGTCACGCCCCACATTACGGCAGAGAATCAGGTTCTTATGTATCTGAAACCAGAGAGGTCAACCTATCAATTCGATCCCAATGGTGTGATTATCAACACGAACAATGCGGAAACGCGGGTCATCGTGGAGAACGGTCAGACTGCTGTAATCGGTGGTTTGACGACGCAGGACGAAGTGGAGTCGGTTATCGGGGTTCCCCTCCTTAAAGACATTCCTGTTTTGGGGATGCTTTTCAGATTCAGGCAGGTTCGCACCGAGAACCGTGATCTCGTTATTTTCGTGACGCCGTCGATAGTAGAAGAAGGCATTGCCATGAAGCCCTGACAGGCAACCGCGCGTTCCGAACAAGGTGCGCCGCGGCAACCTGACGGTTTAGAGGGAACAACAAACGATACAGATATCAGGAGAGATCATGCTCGCGAAGAGATCATTTTATGTATACTCGGCCCTGACGCTGATGATCATAGGGGTGGCAATAGTTCTCGCAGGTTGTACGTCCAAGAGTAAACTGGACACTGAAACCAGCAGCGGCGTGCCGAGCAGTATTCAGATCACGGCCAGTCCTGCCCTGATCACCAGTGGCGGAACTGCGGTTGTTGAGGCCACCGTTCTGTCTGCGGAGGGGAGTGCGATCGCCGGTGAGATAGTCGCCTTTGCCG
>JAHJIN010000577.1 GCA_018823415.1 Chloroflexota bacterium
ACTTCAGTAATCAAAAACCTTAGCCCCGCCAAAAGCAGCATCCCTGGTGTTCCCTTTGTCCCACTGGGCCGTATAAAATGGGGTTTTGATGTAATAGCCGTCCCACTTCGACACGTGACCCAAAAGACTGCAGAGTCCCTGCTAAAGACGCCCGGTGTCAACGAGACATCGGGCGTCTGATTTCGTCAAGCTATCAATTTGCCAATCCACCACCCTATACCCTAACCCGGCAACGCCAGAACCAAACAAGAAATTTCACCCCCGAGAGCGCCGAGACCGCGGAGCAGATTAAAAGCCTCTGCGCTCTCTGCGTGCTCTGCGGTGAAATTCTTGCTTACTGGGCCAGAATTTCATTGGTACCGTACTAGATCAACAGACCTCCAGTGTACGTGAGCCGATAGACCCGCTCGCCGTGGCGGCGGATCTCTTCGTACCCTTCAAAAACGGCCGTGGCGCCCTGGTTTACATCTTCGTAGCGCCAACCCACCTCGCTGTATACCGATGGCCCTAGAAAACGAGACTCGGAATAGGTAGCCTGCAACGCACGCTTGAGAAACGGCCACAACTCGCCCAGCAGGACCGGCTGCAAGACGCGCCCATAATAGATCATGCCCCATACGGGCTGGTCGCGCCAGTAGACCACCTCGTTGCCCATGAAATCCCGGGTGCCAAAATACGTATCGTGATAGCGCCAGTCATCGCGCTCGTAGGTCAGGTCCACGGAACCGGGCCGGCTGCTGGGCGCGGGCCGGCCGTCGCCCGCATACGTGTGATACTTGGCCCTGACGATAAAGTGAGTCAGATGGTCCAGGTCGAACGGCAATTCGGGCACGACGTGCTCCTTTCCGCGAGCAGTGGACTAGGGCGAAGCGTTGCGCGTGTGGCTCAGGGGTTGGGCATCGAGGTTTGGGCGGGTCGGGTCCCCGGCGCGCCGAACCAACAAGATCTCGGCCAGGATGCACAGGGCAATCTCGGCCGGGGTTTGCGCGCCGATGCGCAGGCCGATGGGCGCGTGGACCAGGGCCAGTTGTTCGTCGGTAGCCCCGGCCGCGTGCAGGTGGTCAAACACGGTTTGCACCTTGCGCCGGCTGCCGATCATGCCCAGGTAGCCGGCCCCTTTGTCCAGCAGATACGCCAGAGCGGCCTCATCGTCCTGGTGGCCTCGCGTGACAATGATGGCGTGGGTGTTGGGCGTGATGGGTACGTCGTCCAGCATGTCGGGCAGCGGGCCTACTAAGATGCGATCGGCGGCCGGGATGGTTTCTGGATTGGCATACTCGGCGCGGTCGTCGCACACCACCACGCGATAGCCCTGGAGCCGGCCCATCTGCGCCAGCATCTGTCCCACATGGCCGGCCCCCAGGATGAGCAGCGTGGGCGCCGGGGCCAACACGTCGATAAACACTGCCACCTGACCGCCACAGATGCCCGGGTCGCCCTCGTCGCGCAGGGTGTAATCCGCCAGGCTGGTTATGCCATGGCGCAGCGCCTCCATCGCCTGTTGGGTGACGCCGGCCTCCACCGCGCCGCCGCCGACGGTGCCCAGCGTGGACCCGTCGGCGCGCACGACCATCTTGGCCCCCGGCCCCCGGGGCGTGCTCCCCTCGGCCCGCACGACGGTACACAGGGCCACCGGTTCCCCTTGCGCCAACGCCTCCTGAATCGCCGCCAGCAGCGCGGGCAGCGTTTCCTCTCGGACCGGCGGCTTGCTTACTCCAGCCATGTGGATGCTCCTTGTCAACCGACGGTGATGGCGCCTTCTTCCGTGACGGTGAGCACGCGGCTGTCCACCGCCAGGCCATCCGTGCCCCAGTCGACTGTGGCCTGGAGCAGATAGCGGCCGGGCTGGTCGGCCGGCTCCCAACGCACACCGCCGCCCGGGAGCGCCGCGAGCGCGCCGCCGGTGACGGTCCATTGCACGTCGCCGCCGGGCGCCGGACACTCGACGCCAAAATCCAGCGTGCGTGGGCCAAGCTGCACCACGCGCGCCTCACGCCGGTGGGCCAGGGGCAGCGTTGGAGGGCGCGACGCATCGGCCACCGGGGTGGGCGACGGGGGCGGTGGGTCACAAATGATGATAGATGGCGTGGGCACCGGCGTCAGGGTTGGGAGCCGGTCCGGCGTCTGCGTCGGCGATGGGGGCGGCGGGTCGCAGATCATGAGGGTGGGCGTGGGCGGTGGCGGGTCGCAGATGATAAAGGGCCGGCACACCGAGCAGGCCAGTGTACTGCCGGAGGCGATGGCCGCCGCCAGGATGGCCAGTTGCGCTTCGCGGGAGAGTTTGGTCCAGGCACCCATGTTGACCTCCTGTGCATACGATATACGAACACGCGACGTGGATATTATACCACACGAAAACGCCGGTGTCAGGGGAGTTGTGAGCACATGAACACGCTACCAATCCCACACGTTTGGTTAGGCTGGTTAGAAAACTTTAAGGGGCCGGGCCTTGCCTTTTGGGGCTGCTTGTGATAAACTGTGTGTGGTTTGACCACAAGATATGGTAGGTTTGGCCCGGGTAAAGCACAACCAGTCGTGGTTATGTTGAGCGGGCATGTGTCCCGGGTAGGAATATGCAGGCGCCTAGCGTGTGGGCCGGCCTGGCTGTCGTATTGAGCGCTGGTGGATTGTGCCCACCCGACTTTGACGGGCATAGCCCACCCTACCCGCTGCACACTGCAATCGCGCATAGAAGAAACTTGCCCGCGCACGGCTCACTATGGGAGGGACATGAAGGGTCTCATTTGCTATTACTCGGGGTCCGGCAATACGCGGTTGGCCTGCCGGTACATCGCGGCCCACGTTGAGCAAGCCGAGGTTGACCTGTTGGACATCGCCAAAGGCCAGGCCGCCAATCTGGTACCGTATGACATGGTCGGGTTTGCGGCGTTCACCGATTTCTGGGGGCCATCGGCCCTGTTCCTGCGCTTTGTGGAAGGGTTGCCAGGCCAGGAGAACAAGCTGGCATTTGTGTTCAACACGTACGGCTTTGTCAGCGGAAAGACGCTGCGCGTGATGGAGCGAGCAGTGTCCGCCCAGGGATTTCGCGTCGTCATGGGGCATTCCCTGCATACGCCAGAGAGCTATCCGCCGATGATCGTGGGCGGGCGCGGGAACGAGGATGCGCCGAATGACAAAGAGATGCGTGCATTTGCCGCATTCATCGCCGAGCTGGATCGGGTTCTGGAAGAGGCGGCGGCGGGGGGTGAGGTAAAAAAGAGGGGCGTGCCCATCGGCCTGTTGAACCGCCTGCTGCCGGTACCGGCACGGACCAGGGCACGCGCGGGTATGGGAGTCAAGTACGTAGACGAGGCATTGTGCACGGAATGCGGGGTCTGTGCCCGGGTTTGCCCATACGAAGCCATCGAGTTGAGCCCCAAGCCGGTCGTGGACATGACCAGGTGCTATGGATGCTGGGCGTGTTACAATCGCTGTCCCGAAAAGGCGATATACACGGCCAAGTATCGGGGGATCGGGCACTATCCCAAGCCGGACGAGCGCTTGAGGGCCAAGTTGGGCGTGTGATCGGGCAGCAAGCCGAGCCGGCGGGCTGACAACAGGCTCGCCAGACCAAGGAGGACACATGACCTGGGAATACTGCATCGTGGAATGGCTCTGGGATGCCGGGAACATCCGCTGCACGCTGCCGGCCGGTGGCGGTTTTCAGAAACCGGGCAGCTATGCCGAACTGGTGGACGTGCTGACTGACCTCGGACATGATGGTTGGGAAGTGGCGAGTTGCGCGGCAGGCGGCAACTGGCTGTTCTGGACGCTCAAACGCCAGGCATAACCGGGCGCAGCATGTTAACGGAGACATCAAAGCATGGGTAGTTTTATTGCCATCGAAGGCACCATCGGAGTAGGCAAGACCAGCCTGGCCCGGCTGCTCCAGCCCCAGTTTGCACCGGCCCGGCTCGTGCTCGAGGTCGTGGAGGCCAACCCCTTTCTCAGCGACTTTTATGGTGATCGGGAACGCTATGGCTTTCAGACGCAGATATTTTTTCTCCTCAGCCGCTACCGTCAGCAGTTGGACATCCTGACCCACGCCAATGGCGAGAGCGTCTTGAGCGACTATTTGCTGGCCAAGGACCGCATCTTTGCTACGCTGAACCTGGACCCGGTAGAGCTGGACATGCACACGCGCCTGTATACCATCCTGAGCGCCAACGTGCCCACGCCGGACCTGGTGGTCTATCTCCGGGCCGAGGTTGACGTCCTCATGCATCGCATCACCAAGCGTGACCGCAGCTTTGAGCGCGCCATGCCCCGGGACTATATCGCCAACCTCAACCAGGCCTATGAAACCTTTTTCGCCACCTATGACGCCGCGTCCCTGCTCATCATCGACACCAACCACCTGGATTTTGTCAGCCGCCCGGCTGATCTAGACCTGCTCTCCCGGCGCATCCACGAGCATCTCTAGCAAATTGCAGATTGTAGATTGCAGGTTGCATGTGGCAACCTGCAAGGAGTTGGCCTGTATGAAATGTCCCTATTGCCAAAGCCCAGATTCTCACGTTGTCGATTCTCGCGGCGTGGGCGAGGCTATCCGCCGCCGGCGCGAGTGCGACGATTGCCAGCAGCGATTCACCACCTACGAGCGTGTGGACCAGGTGAGCCTGCGCATCGTCAAGCGCGACGGCCGGCGCGAGCGTTTTGACCCGGACAAGATCCGTGCCGGCATTCGCTACGCCTGCCACAAACGCCCCATCGCCGAAGACACCATCGACGACCTGGTCCGCCAGATCGAAAGCGAAGTGCTGCAACTGGGCGAGGCCGAAGTGGAAAGCCCGATCATCGGCGAGTTGGTCATGCGCCGGCTCAAGCCCCTGGACGAGATCGCCTACGTGCGCTTTGCCGCCCTCTATCGCCGCTTCCAGGACGCCGAAGAGTTGGCCCAGGAGATCGTCGAGTTCAAGGAATGGCAGCAACGCCAGCGCGAACTCAAGGACCAGCTCCCGCTGAATCTATGATCGGCCCGGGTTCGCGTTGAACCCCAGTCGCTCGCTAACCCTAGAGGAATCCCATCATGTCTGATGCAGACCAACCTGTCCCCATCCGGCGCATCCGCAAGCGCGATGGCCGTGTGGTGCACTTTGACCGGGTCAAGATCGAACAGGCCATAGCCAAGGCAGCCCGGGCCGTCGGCAATGGCGTGGCCCCCGGCTGGGCCGCCGGGATTGCCGCGCGCGTGACCGACCGGCTGGTGGCACGCTATGGCCCGGACAGCACGCCCGAGGTGGAACAAATCCAGGACGTGGTGGAAGAGGTGCTCATTGGGGCCGGGCATCCGGCCATCGCCAAAGCCTACATCCTCTACCGCCAGCAGCGCAATCAGGTCCGGGCCACCGAACACATGCTCCTGGACGGCGCTGCCCTCATGGACGACTATTTAAAGCGCCTGGACTGGCGCGTGAGCGAAAACAGCAACATGAACTATTCGCTCCAGGGGCTCAACTTTTACGTGGCCTCGTCCATCAGCGCCCGCTACTGGCTCGGCCGTATCTACCCGCCCGAGGTCCGCCAGGCTCACACCGAGGGGGCCATGCACATCCACGATCTGAGTGTGTTGGCGGCGTATACTTATTACGGCAAAGAAGTCGTCATAGCCCGGCGCGCTGACCAACTCCAAGTCTGTTCCCTGGAACAGCTATACGAGGACACCCCCGGCGACGAGGTTCTCCTTAACGAGGCGGACGGGGCATATGCCAAGTACCCCAACGAGCTTTTCGTCCTGGACAGGGATGGCTGGACCAGGGCCGTGCGGCTCGTGCGCAAGACCAAGCACCGCCCGATGCGATTTATCAAAAACCGTGGTGGGCGATCCGTGATCGTAACCGATAACCACCCCATGATCGTTGAGAGCGGAGAAAAAGAGGCCCTTGAGCTGGGTGAAGGAGACCAGACCTTCACCGTGGACCTGGCCCGCCTTCTGGCCGAGGAGTCATTGTTCTCGGTGCAATCCATAGACCTGGCGGCTGCTATCCGGGAGCAAGGTCCCTTGAACTATGCCGTGTATCTCGATGGTCTACCTTTGGATGAGGCGGGAGAGAGCCTGGACCTGGGGCAGGAGAGCGGACTTGTTCACACGGCCACGTCTTCTATACCCCGCTTCTTGCAGCTTACCGGGGAGTTTGGATATTTCGTCGGCTTTGCTCTGGCTGAAGGGTTCTTGTCCTATGATGCCCACAGAAGCCGGGTGATCGCCATCACGCAACGTGAGCAAGCCCCCTTGCTGCGGGCGAATCGTGGTCTACTAGAGAATGGCATCTCGGGAGTTCTCACCCATCGCCAGGATGACAGATGGGAGCTACGAGTTACAAACCCGTTCCTGCGGTTTTTGTTTGAACGGGTGTTCGAGATCAAAACTGGCTCACGCCACAAAACACTCCCGGTAGGCATCTTGAGCTATAACCAGGATTTTGTAAAAGGGGTCATCGCCGGTCTGCTTGACGGGGATGGCTCGCTAGAGGGCAGTGGCACCCAACTCTTACTGCGCGTGGCCGCGCGGACGCTGCTGGAGCAATTGGCCGTGGTGCTGGAACTGCTCGGGTTTGTGCCCCGGGATCGCGCCGTCGAGGGGCAGGGCAGCCAGCGGGTTTATAAAGGACGCGAGATTGTCCAGAATTATCCGCTCTACGGCCTGGCGTTTAGCAAGACCCAGGTAGACTTGCCGGCAGACAAGTATCAACTGGCCGCTGTGGCCAAACAGGCATGGCATGATAGCGAGCGGGATGCCTGGCACCGGCTGATTAACAACAAGCCAGTGGAAATCCCGGACGACGCGATCTATGACATCACGACCGAGTCTGGCACCTTGATCGTGAATGGGATGTGGAACCATAACTGCTGCGGATGGGACCTGCAAGACCTGCTCATCCGGGGCTTTGGCGGCGTGCCGGCCAAGGTCGAGAGCCGGCCGCCCCGGCACCTGCGCTCGGCCCTGGGCCAGGTGGTAAACTTTTTCTACACCTTGCAAGGGGAGACCGCCGGCGCCCAGGCGTTCTCCAGTTTCGACACGTTGCTGGCTCCCTTTGTCGCCTATGACGAACTGGATTACAAGGGCGTCAAACAGGCCGTGCAAGAGTTTGTGTATAATATCAATGTACCAACAAGAGTGGGGTTCCAAACTCCATTCACCAACATCACCATGGACCTGGTATGCCCCGAAACGTTGCGCGACCAGGCCGTCATCATTGGCGGCGAGGTCCGGGACCGCACCTATGGCGAGTTCCAACGCGAGATGGACCTCATCAACCGCGCCTTTGCCGAGGTGATGCTGGAAGGCGATGCCAAAGGCCGCGTGTTCACCTTTCCCATCCCCACCTACAACATCACTGCCGAGTTTGACTGGGCCAACGACGACCTGCAGCCCTTGTGGGAGATGACGGCCCGCTACGGCATCCCGTACTTTGCGAACTATACAAATTCTGATATGAAACCAGAAGATGCTCGCAGCATGTGTTGTAGACTACGCCTGGACAATCGCGAGTTGCGCAAGCGCGGGGGCGGTCTTTTTGCCGCCAATCCCCTCACCGGCAGCGTGGGCGTGGTCACCATCAATATGGCCCGCATCGGCTACCTGTCGTCCACCGAGGACGGGGTCTTTGCCCGGCTGGGCAACCTCATGGACACGGCCCAGGCCAGCCTGGAGATCAAGCGCAAGACCCTGGAGCGCCTCACCGAGCAGGGGCTATATCCGTATAGCCGACACTATTTGGACGGCATCCGGGCGCGCAGCGGGGCCTACTGGGACAACCACTTTGCCACCATCGGGCTGAACGGCATGAACGAGGCCTGCCGCAACTTTTTGGGGGTGGATATTGGCCACCCGGATGGCAAGGCCTTTGCACTGCGAGTACTGGATTTCATGCTGGACAAGCTGCGTGCCTATCAACAAGAGACCGGCCATCTGTACAACCTGGAGGCGTCGCCGGCCGAAGGAGCTACCTACCGGTTGGCCCGCGCTGACGTGGAACGCTACCCGGACATTGTCACCGCCGGCACGCGGGAGGCCCCCTTTTACACCAACTCGACGCACTTGCCGGTCGACTATACCGATGACCTGTGGGCGACCCTGGTGCATCAGGACGAGTTGCAAACGCGCTACACCGGGGGAACTGTCCTTCACGGCTTCCTGGGCGAGCGCATTGATGACTGGCGGCAGGCCCGGCTCCTGGTGCGCCGCATCGCCGAGAACTTTTGCCTGCCGTACTATACCCTCACGCCCACGTTTAGCATCTGCCCGGTCCACGGGTACATCCCCGGCGAGCACGAGTTTTGCCCCTACGAGCACTCGAAGGAGCAGTTGGAGCAATTGGGTCTGACTATCGCCTACGAAAGCCAACCCACCCAGGTTCCCACGGTGGCTGGGTAATTGTGCGTTGTGGATAATGGCAGGGTCAACTTCTCCCCCATGAATGGGGGGAGCATGTAGCTCTCGGGCTAGGTGCTCCCGGTTGACCAGGCTCAGCCAGGACGGGCCGGGCACTGCCCGGTCCGTCAGCGGCTACGTTATGCGGGATGAAGGCACCTGGAGATGCTTCCCCAGTCTCCAGCCCTGCCGGGGCTCTGTAAACAGTTCTAGCGGAGAAGGAACCGTCAACCCCATTGTGAAGTCCGCATAACATTGCCGAGGGGACGCGGGCCCAGCCCGCATTACCACCGTCAGGTGAGAACCGCAAGGTGACACGGATGAACCGAGTTTTTGTGCTAGACCAGAACGAAAAATCGCTCATGCCCACCCACCCGGCCCGGGCGCGGCAATTGCTCAAGAAGGGCCGGGCGCGGGTCTATCGCCGCCAACCCTTCACGATCCAATTGCTCGACCGGGAAGGCGGGGCGACCCAGCCCCTGGAGGTCCGTATCGACCCGGGCAGTCGCACCACCGGCCTGGCTCTGGTCGCCCGGCACCAGCGCGGAGACCGGGTCGTATGGGCCGCCGAGTTGCACCACCGGGGGCCCATCATCAAGCACCGCCTGGACCAGCGCCGGGCGGTGCGCCGTAGCCGCCGCCAGCGCCAGTGCCGCTATCGCCCGGCGCGTTTCCAGAACCGGCGCCGGCCCCCGG
>JAHJIN010000578.1 GCA_018823415.1 Chloroflexota bacterium
AGCTGGCTAGTTCTGGGACCATTGCGCCCTCGCCACAAAATCGGCAAATGAGGTGGGCGGCCGCTCCAGCAGCCAGGCCAGCACGCGTGGATTCCCAAACAAGCCGTATTGTGCGTAGTAGCGAAACATCCGGGACAGGGTGTCGACCCGGTACGGGTCCAGCCCGGCCGCCCGCGCGTTTTGCTCCCACTCTTCCACAGTGACGGAGTGTGCGCGGACCGGCCGGCCCAACCGCTGGCTCAGGATGACAGCCAGCTCGGTCTGGGTCATGGGGCCGGTACCAACCAGTTGGTAGGTCGCCCCCGCGTGTTCCGGCCGGGCGAGGACCGTTGCAGCCACTTCTGCCACATCCTGCAGGTCCACCAGACTCAGCCGGGTCTCGGCCGGGTAGGGCACCGGATAGATGCCTTGCTCTGTGATCGAGTCCCGATAGGCCAGCATGTTCTGCATATAGGCGGCCGGTTGCAGGATGGTCCAGCCCAACCCGGATTTGAGCAGTAGCTCCTCAACCCGTAACTTGTGCCAGTGGTGGGGCATCTCCTTGGTGTGCGGGTGAAGCACCGAATGGAAACAGAAATGTTCCACCCCGGCCGAGCGGGCGGCCGCGATGGCCGTCTCACCGATGCCGAGTTCGTCCGGGGTGACGTTGGGACAGATATGGTACACCGCCCGTGTATAGCTCATTGCCTGCCGCATCGTTGCCGGGTGGCGCATGTCCCCGACAACGACTTCGTGGGCGCCCAGTTCTGTGACCGGCCGGGTTTGTTCCGGGCGGTGTACCAACGCTCTAACCTCTTCTCCTCTGGCCGCCAGGGCCTGGATAACCGCCCGGCCGGTCTTGCCTGCAGCGCCCGTAATAAGGATCATGCGTATCCGTGTTGATTAGCCTTCTTTCCAGGCGACGAACCGGCCCCACATCGACTCGGCTTCCATGACCTTTTGCGGGTAGCAGCCAATGTAGTACCGGCCGCTGGGAGTCGTGGCGATGTCGCCGGCCAGGTTCTCTGCGTGGACGATCTTTTTGGGGAACAGATTCAGGTGCGTGTCCTGATAGAATTGGTCCAGCGGGAACATCTCGTCCCAGTCCTTTCCAAACTGCTCAACCAGCTTGCGGTTGGCTTCCTGGAAGGTCTTGGGGTGCCAGAGGCGCTGAATGGTGTTCATGGGATGGTCCTGGCTCACGGCGTCCACGCCCAGCCACTTGATCTTCTTTTCCACACACCAGCGGGCAAAGTCGGGCGAGGGGCCGGGATGCTTGATCATGTAGCGGAACTCGTCCGAATCCGGGCTGTTCCAACCGTACTTGTGCCAGCCAGTCTTGATGAGCAGGATATCGCCCTCTCGAACCTCCACCACGCTCTCGATCATCTGCGGTGTGTAGACGCTGGAATCGCTGACCAGGTGGGAGATGTCGGCGATAGCACCGGGTCCAACCCACTCGTCCAGCGGGACCTGGCCGATGGTCCGCCCGGCCGGCCAAAAGTGTTTCTCGCCGTCCATGTGGGTGGCCAGATGGATGCTGGCATTGCAGATGGAGCCGTTGCGCCCCATGCCAAAGTTCTGCCCGCCAACCCGCTTGTTGTAGGTCACCGTCAGCGGGACATAGTTGGCCCACTGCGGCGTGCGGACGCTGAAGGGGATGGTAAAGTCCAGCATCTCGGCCGAGGCCATGATCTGAAAGAATTCGTCGCTGCTCATCCCGGCCGGCGGTTGCATGGCCGCTACCCGCGCCCAGGCCGCCTCGGTCTCCATGAACGGGATGGGGTGAATCATGATCCAGGCCCGCTGGTTGTTCAGCTTGGCGATCTCGCCGACGATTGCCTCGGCCAGCAGCAGGTGCGCCTTGGGCATCGTGACATGGGTCATCTCATAGTACTCGTCCGGCGGGTACATCTCGTCCCAGCTCTTGCCGTACGCTTGCTGGAGTTTGGCCTCTGCCTTCTTGAATTCGTTGGGATGGATGTAGCGGATGTTGGTGTTCATGGGATGTTCGGCGCAGCCACAGTCCACGCCTACCAGCTTGAACTCCATGTCCAATGCCCATTGGAAAAAGTCGGGCGAGGGGCCGGGGTGGCGAACCAGGAAACCAAATTCTTTGGACTCGACCCCCCCCTGAGCGGCCGGGTTGTGGACGTCCGGCTGGTCCCACGAATACCGGTGATAGCCGGTGTTGATGATCAGGATGTCACCCTTGCGTACATCGGCGCGGGCCGTGATCATCTCCGGGGTGTACAGGCCATAGTCGGACACGGCGTCCGAGATGTCCACCACCACGCCCGGGCCGCACAGGTCGGATAGCGGGATGTCGGAGATCGCCCGGCCGCCAGAGTGGAACGCGGTCTCGCCAACCAGGTGGGTGCCCACCGTGTTGCTCCAGTTCAGTATCTGGCCGTTGGCCCCCGGTCCGCCGCCGTAAGCGCCGGTGACCCGCTTGAAAAAGTGGACTTCCAGTGACTTTTCGCCAGGAAACGGCGGGGTAAAGATGCTGCAGTCCTGGGTCAGGTCGTACAGCCTGGCGCTGTGCAGGATGTTAATAAACTGTTCACGGTCCATCGATTAAATCCTCTCGTTCTCTGATTCAGACGAATGACGATTGACGAACGATGAAAGGGTCAGGGTTTGTGACTTTCGCACGTTGTCAACCAGGTGATCAAAAGCCATAGCGCTCGGCAAAGGCCAGCAGCGCCTCTTCAAACATGGAGACGGGCGGCCGGACCAGACCAGCGCCCACCTGCCCGACGCCGGCCTCTTTGTGGGCCACGCCAGTGTTGACGCGCGGGGTGATCCCTTTTTCCACCACCTTGCGGATATCAATGCCGGTCGGCGTTCCCTGGAACTCGAGGGCCGGGATGGTAAAGAACTTGTGCTTGGCAACGGTGATCTCGTACATCTCAAGGGTGGTGTCCAACGCC
>JAHJIN010000579.1 GCA_018823415.1 Chloroflexota bacterium
GGCCGGTCCTGGCCGGCGTGCACACCACCCTGGCTGACGGCCGGCTGACCATGGCCGCCGCCGACGGCTACCGGGTAGCGGAGCGCGCCATGCCCGTGGACACCAACGGCAGCACCGTCCGGGCCATCATCCCGGCCCGCGCGCTGAAAGAACTGGCGCGCCTGCTGGCTGACGGCGAGGAGCCGATCCAGATGACCGTCGCCGCCAACCAGGTGGTCTTTCGCCAGGGCGCGACGGAACTGGTGAGCCGGCTCATCGAGGGCGTGTTTCCCAACTATCGCCCGCTCATCCCGACCGCCAGCGACCTGGAGATCCAGTGCCCGGCGGCCGAACTGCTCCGGGCCGTGCGCGTGGCGGCCCTGTTCGCCAGGGACGACGCGGCCAACGTGGTGCGCCTGGACCTGCTGGAGCGCACCACGCCGGAGGGCGGCAGCGCCCCCGTGCTGCAGGTGTCCGCCGCCGCCCATCGTGGCGACAACGCCAGCGACGTGGACGTGACGGTGACGGGCGCCTGCCCGGAGCCGTACACCGCCTTCAATGCCCGCTATCTGATCCAAGTGCTCGGCGCGGCCGGCGACGCCCAGATCGTGCTGGGCCTGACCACGCCGACGGCGGTGGGGCGGTTCACGCTGGCGGATGACGCGGGCCTGGTCCACGTCATCATGCCCATGCACATCCACCCGGTGGCCCCGGAGGACCCCTCGTAATGCCGCCCCAAGTAACCCGTGAAGGCGAGGGCTGGCGGTTCGTCTTTGACGAAGCCGAGGCCCGGGGCACCATCGTCATCGAGCCCTGCGGCTATGGCCTGTGGGTGACCTTTCCCGAGGTGGACGGCGAGCCGGCCTTGCTGCTGGACCTGTACTACCAGAGCGCCGCGCGCTGCGACGCCGACCAGCCGGCCGCGCCAGGCGTGGCGATCCACAGCCCGCAGACCACGCCGGACATGGTGGCCTATGCCCGGTTCTGCCCGGCCCCGCGGGGGACCCGGGTCGAGTTCGAGACCGGCGTCCAGCTCTGCCGCACGCCGACCGGCGAACCGGACTGGGGCTATCCCGCGGGGTAGCGGCGATGTCCTACCAACTGGCCCTCCCCGGGCTGGACGATAGCGCGCCCGAGCCTCCCGACCCGGGCGCGGCCCCCCCGGCGCCCGACCCGGCGCTGGACCTCCTGGCCGACCTGATCGCGCGCGGCGTCCCCGCGCGCCAGGCCCGGACCCTGGTCGGGCACATCTTGGCCCCGGTCGTCCTGCACCAGGGCGGCTGGAGCGTGCCGGACAGCCTGACCCGGCATATCGTGTCCAGCCGCCACGCGGCGGCGCTGGCCGGGACGCTCGTCGAGGCAGCCACCGACCCCGAGGCAGTGGCCTACCTCATGACTGCGTCCCTGTGCTTCCCACTGGACTGGGAGTGGGCGCACATCTACTGCGTGCTGGCCGTGCGCTACATGGAGCAGCACGTGGGCGCGACCCTCGATGAGGCGCTGCGCCTCGACCTGGGCGCCGACCGCGGCCTGAACGGGCAGCAGGAGGACCTGCTGCGCCAGCTGCGCCGCGACATCGCGCGATCGCGTGGCAAACACGCGAAGAAGTGAGGTCACCATGAACGTACCCTCAACTGTGACCAACGTGGTCATCCTGGCCCGGGCGGCGGGCCCGGCGCTGCAGGACGTACTCCTGCTGACCCGGGAGCTGCCCGGCCCGGAGACCTGCCACGAGTGCCAGCAGGGCGGCGCAACCGCCACCCTGTTCTACCCGGTGCGTGACGATCTGTGCCACGTACTGGGAGACGCCGGCTTCCCGGCCGGCGAGTGCCTGGTCATCGCCGACGGCGAGGTGGTCTACCACCAGCTCGTCAACCTCGGCTCGCAGATCGGTCAGGGCCCCGGCCACGACGTGACCCAGCGGGTCATGGGCCAGGCGCTGGACTGCCCGGCGTTGATCCGCCAGGTAGCCCGGCGCAATGGCTACACGGTCGCCGGCCTGGTACGACAGACCGGGAGGCCAGCATGACCGACTATCAGGACCTGTTCGACCGGGCCCGCCGCGAGACGGACTCGAACGACTATGGCCAACTCTGCGGCGGTATCTGGGCCGTGTTCGAGGCGGCCGGCTACCATCCCGTGGCCCAGCCCCGGGACCTGGCCGACCGCTTCCACAACGAGGTCGTGGGCCTCATCGGCCTGACCGACCTGACCGCCGTGGCGCGCGGTTTCTGCGCCAACTGGGACCAGCGCCTGGGCTGGCCCCTCAGCTACGACCTCAACGAGCTGGAAAAGGGCCGCATCCCCTGGCGGGCCGAGCAACACCGCCAGTTGCCCACGCTATCCCAGGCGCCGGGCTGGGCGGCCGAGGTCGGCCAGCGGCTCCGGGAGGAGCGCATCAGACGCGGCACCAAAAACTATCGGGCGTTCGTCGCCCAGCGTGGCCACATGGTGCACCACCGGCTGCTGACCGTGGCCGAGCGCGAGATCGAGCAGTGGCACATCCGGGCCGCCGATGCGGCCCTGGAACTGCTCGAAGAGAGCGCCCGGCTGGCCCGGGCCGCCGGCTACTACCGCCAGGGCCGCGACATTGCCCTGGCGCTGCTGGCGGTGACCGGTCTGGCCGACACCGGGCGCCTCGCGGACCGGTCCGAGGACCGCGCCCGGCGCATCGAGGCCGGCCTGGCCGGCCGCCAGTCCTGGGCCGACAGCCTGCTGGCCTACGTGGTCAGCGTGGCCCCGGAGACGGTGGTGGAGGCCGCGCTGCGGCCCTACCCGAGCCTGACCGACCTGTGGGAACAGGGGGCGACCAATGCCTAGCAAGATGACCTTGGTCACCTTTCTCGCCCTCGAACTGGAGGGCGGCGCCATCCAGGCCGCGCACGTGTTCGCCACCCAGGCCCAGCTGGACGAGTGGCTGGAAGACTGGGCCGGCGACCACGGCTACGACTCCTACGAGGCCTATCAGGACCGCGCCGACGGCCTCGCCGACGTGGTCTGGTACACCATCGCCGTCCGGGCGGATCAGATCAGCCTGGACGCCGTGATCACGGTGTCCTGACCGTGCCCCTGGTCCTGCATCCCGCCGCGTACCTGGTGCGCGAGCTGGGCGGGCCGACCCTGGCCAGCGGGGTGCTGGAGCAGATCGACCTGCTCAGCACCTCGCTGCACGACCCGGCGGTCCACCCGGTCCTGCGCGCCTGGACCGCGGCCCAGGCCCAAGCCCTGGGCCTCGCCGAGCAGCCCCGCCTCTGGTGCGTTTCAGACAGCGGGCTGCTCTCCGTGCACGTGTGGCCGGCCGCGGCAGAGCGCGCCTGGCCGGCCCTGGCGGCACATTACACCGACAGTGTGTTTCACTACGAGGTGTGGACCTGATCTCCGTGAGTAGAGGAGACGACCCATGCTAGACTTTAGCATCCTGTTCCGCAAACGGACGGCCATTGCCGGCAGTCCAGGATTAATAGGCCACCAGGCTATCCCCATGCTGCTCTCGGCCCAGCGCAACCCGGGCGAGGGCAGCCTGTCCGGCCTGCTGGTCCGCGCCCTGGTCGCGGCCCTCAAGGGCCAGATCCAGGAGGTGTGGGTGGCGCCAGAGGGCGTGCACCTGCTCTTTGACTCCACCACCACCGCGGGCAGCCGCAGCCAGGCCGGGTACGTGCGCGGGCCCCAGACGATCTATGTCTCGCGCACCTTTGACGACCCGAGCCACAAGCTCACCTACCACATCGGGCTCATCGCCCTGGGTGAGGCGCTGGCCCGGGCGGCGGAAGCCGCCGATCTGCTGCGCGCCTACGTGGCGCTGCTGGCCGCCGGCGGCGGCCGGGCACACACCCCGGCCAGCCTGAACACTAACCAGGCCTACCGGGAATGCTTCATGACCGCCGCCGACGAGCTGTACTTCTGGCTGCGGTACCAGGGCGACCCGGCCAACCCGGCCCACGACCGCTGGGCCAATGACGACGCCGTGATCAGCCATGACACGGGCCGGCTGGCCCCGCTCCAGAGCAACGCCAGCTGGGACCTGGCCGGCCTGTTCACCGACCCGGTGCTCCTGCAGGCGCACCTGGACCACGCCCTGGGCCGGACCGCGCCGGCCGCCGCCCAACCGAGTGCAACGCCAGTGACCCTGACGCCGGCGCCGCCGGTCGTGCCGCACCCAGCCAGCCGGTTCAAGGGCTGGCAGTTCCCGGTCGTCCTCGGCGCGCTGGCCCGGGGCCGCCACATGCTGTTCACCGGCCCCACCGGCAGCGGTAAAACCTTCTGCTTCCAGGAGGCCGTGCGGGTGACCGGCCAGCCCTTCGAGCTGGTGGAAGGCTACGAGGGCCTCGACGACCTGGACTTTGTCGGGGCCATCGTGCCCCAGCCGCCCCGCCTGGAGGAGGACGGCCAGGGTAACCTGGTCGTGTTCCCCGAGAGCAAGCGCTGGGTGGACGGCCCGGTGGCCCGGGCCATGCGCCGGGCGCTGGAACTGCGGGCGCGCGTCTACCTGTTCGTGGACGAGTTGAACCGCATCCAGACCCGCAAGCAAGCGGTCCTGACCGGCCTGCTGAACCCGGTCCCGGCGGCCGTGGTCCAGGCCGCGGGCATCCAGCCCGCGGTGGACGCCCCGGCCTACTATGTGCTGCCCATCCACCTCACCGGCGAGCGCCTCACCGTGCCGGTCGAGTGGCTCAGCGTAGTGGGGGCCTGCAACGTGGGCCGCCAGTACGCGGTCAACGACATCGACCCGGCCCTGCTCTCGCGCCTCGCCCTCAAGCTCGAGTTCGACTACCTGGGCGAGGATGACGAGGTGGCCCTGATGGCCGAGCGCACCGGGCTGCCGACGGCGGTGGCCCTGGTCCTGGTCCGCACGGCGGCGGAAACGCGCCGGCTGTGCGGCCTGGGCGAGCTGGCCGGCGAGATCGACACCCGCGCCCTCCTGCACTGGGCGGACGAGGTCCTGGCGGCCGGGCCGGGCCGCCAGCTGGACGCGCTCTGGCAGGGCGCGTGCATCACCTGGCTGGCCGGCGTCGCCGGCCGCGACCATCGCGGCAAGGTGCTGGACGGCAATGCCCAGGCGGTGCGGGACATCCTGGCCGACCGGCTGGGCGTGGGGACGACCATCTGATGGCCGCCCCTGCGACCCTGGCCTGGTGGCAGTGGCCGGTCAACCGGCGCCGCCTGGAGCTGTGGACCAAGTCCCTGTGCCCCCAGCGGTGCCGGTCCGTCACCCTGGACCCGCGCGTGCCAACGGCCTCGTGCGAGGTGACCACGCGCACCATCATCGCCAACCCCGAGTGGGACCCCCCGGCCGCGCCCCGGCGCCAGTGGGCGCTGACCAAGTGCCTGCTGGCCCACGAGGCCGGCCACGCCCGGTTCACCGACCCGGCCCCGCCCGGGACGGGCCGGCTGCTCCATCAGGTCAGCGGCACGCTCGAAGACGAGCGCATCGAACGGGCCATGGCCCGGCTGTTCCCCACCCTGGACGCCTACTTTGGCCTGGGTGGGGCCTACTGCTGGTCCCAGTCCCCCACGGTGCAGGCCGCTGATGACCCCTGGGAAGTGCTCTCCGCCGGCCTGCTCTGGCGGTGGGAGGCGCGCTGCGCCCACCGGGCCACGCGGATCGACTTTCCGCCGGGCTCGCCCAACGCCGAGCGCTGGGCGCGGGTGCAGCCGCTGGTCGAGGCGGCCTGGGTCGCGCCAGACACGGCGGCGGTGCGGGACCTCGCCCGCCGCATCCTGGCCGACCTGGGCCTGCCCGAAGATGTGACACTGCCCGACTGGCTGCAGGCCTGGCTGGCCCTCATGGGCCAGCCGGCCGAGGGCGCGCGGTCCGGGGCTAACCCGGCCGAGGCGCTGCCGGTGCCGGGCGCGGCCGCTGTCA
>JAHJIN010000580.1 GCA_018823415.1 Chloroflexota bacterium
CTTAAATTACGGCATAGCAGTTTTACGATAATTCTGTAGCGATGCACATTACCATCCCAATATTGACATAGCTGCGGATTGATGGTCAAATAGCAGTCTATCTTTCATCCAAGGAGCCAGTGATGGGATCTGAGAAGCAGACTGCGGATGACATCCGGTGGAATCTGACCGAGCAGTTGGATTGGCGGGTTGCCGAACGCAATGATGTGGCCGTAGCCCAGGCATTGCAACGCGGCGAAGCGGTGGACGCAGTCCATACCCTGGACGAAGCAGGGTTGCTGGATGGCTTCTTTGTCTTCCTCAAAGAGACCGGCGTGATGAATCACTGGTCGACCTTCACGATCGAGGCCGTGAAGCGGGTCTTTCTGCCCAGCATCTTTTTCTTGCTGCTCTATGGCACTCGTGTCTTGTTTGGCATCGAGTCTACCAATGCTCTGCCCGCGCTGCTGTTCAGCAACGTGGCGGTGATGACCCTCGTTGGCTTCAATGCTCATCAAGTGGCCGAGGGAATGACCCGACGCGGTGCCCATCTGCGCACAGAGGCCAGTGACTACACATTGATGGATCCCCAGACCCTGGCAGAAACGATCTGCAAAACCAGTGCCCGAGAATTGGAGCATCTGTTCAATGGCACCATCCATTGTCTGGCGGCATTTGGCGTCTTTGTGGCCGAGGCGATGATTGCCGTGGACGGCACGCAGGTGGTGACGACAGAGAGCTTTCAGGCTTGTGGCTGTCTGCGTGTGACCAAGTGGAAGCACAATCGCCAAGGCCTGAGAATCCAGACGACGGAACTGCTCTTTGGTTGGCGACTGATTGCTTTGATAGACCTGGTCACCCTGATCCCTCTGGCCATCAAGATCGTCCAGATTCAAAGGCAGGAGTCGCCCTACCTGCTGGAGTTGGTCCAACAAGCTCAGGCTAATCTGGCGCCTTTCAGCCGGATTCGCTGGCTGGTAGCGGACCGAGCCTACGTGGATGGTCCCACCTTGTACGCCCTGGACCGGATGGGCATCACCTTTATCGTGATTGCCAAGTCGAACATGGCGGCGCGGCGCACGGCCCTGGCCTTGAGCGTCAAGGCTCCGCTTCAGCGCCGGGTTGAGACCGTACGTCATGGGCATGGCCGCCAGGCCTGGACGGAAGAATGGGTAACCTGCGTTCAAGCCGCGACCGGAATTCGGTCCTGGCCGAGTTACCGACCGCCCGTGGTGCAAGGACGCCGTTTGAAATGGCAGGACCGGCCGACCCTCAACGCGGTGGTGGTCAGCCTGTGGCGCAATAACCAGCCGAGCAAAGACGGACCGCGTGTGTTCCTGACCAATGGCTCGGTCGAGAATCCATGGGCCATTCTCGACGGCTATGACGACCGCAGTTGGATTGAAAACGGGTTGTTTCGCAACAGCAAGCAGTTCTGGCGTCTGACCCGTTGGTTCCCGGAAAAGACCGAAGCGGGCGTACACAGTCATCTGACCTTTGTGACCTTGATCCTGGCCGTGGCCACGGCCTATCGCCTGTGGGACAAAGCCCAGGCCGGTGCCGTCCACCAGGTGTGGGATCATCAGATCGAGGCCACAACCTATCAACTCATCGCGGCGGATACAGGTGAAGTCACGGATGTGCCGGCGCCCTGTCCACCGTCCACCACTCACCTGGCCAGTGTGCTCCCGTCCCAACCCACGGCTGGAGTGGATAGCAACCCTGAGCCGAAGCCGTCGCTGGATGTACTGGCCCATAGCTTGCTTGGTGGTCAAGGTGTACTCCGTTGGCGTCGACAATTGGAACAAGAAAACCGTGATAAAGTGATTGTATTCATCGATCATCAGTATGGTATTTTTGACACGCATGAGCTACTGGTTTTGTCGGGTGTCCCAGTGCGCACTCTTCCACCTCACCTTGGCTCACGCGAGGACATTTTGCGCCGTTATGGTTGCCATTTTGCTCAGGCACCTGGGCCACCCGGACCTATGCCCGGTGACCAATCCGCTATACCGTAATTTAAGTACCACCGAGCGACCATCAGCAAAGGCTGAGAAAGAGGAGGCCCCATGACCGGTGCGCGGATCCTGGTGGTAGACGACGAGCCTGCCCTGGTGAGGTTGTGCGCCGAGCTACTGGTGGAAGCCGGCTACCAGGCGCAGCCGGCCTACGGCGGTCGGCAGGCCCTGGATCGCCTGGAGCAAGAACGGTTCGACCTGCTACTTCTCGATCTCAAGATGCCGGGTGTGGATGGACTGACGGTGCTGCGCCGGGCCGCGGAGCTGTACCCCGGCGTAACAGCGGTCATCATGACCAGTCACGGCAGCAGGAAAAACGCCATCGATGCGCTGCGGGTCGGGGCGCGGGATTTTCTGCTCAAGCCCTTCGACTCCGATGAGTTGCTGGAAGCCGTAGGGAAGGCTCTCGCCACACATCGCCGGGAGCAAGCCGTGTTGGAAGATCGGGCCGTCCGGCAGCAGTTTGCCGGCATCCTTGAACGAATCAGCGATGGCCTAGCAGGCTGTCGGAGAGAATGGATGACGCCCCACTTGGTGACAACGGAGTACCGAA
>JAHJIN010000581.1 GCA_018823415.1 Chloroflexota bacterium
CGCCACGCCAGCAGGAGAGCGACCAGCGCCAGCGCGCCCACGCCCACGACCACGCCTTCCAGCCCGTGCAGGCCCAGCCCGGTGACGCCGGGCAGCACCGCGCCGGCCATCCAGCCATAGCACGCCAGCATGCCGACGAGCAGGAGCGTGGACGCCGCCGCGTGCGCAAAAGAGCCAATGACCGGGATCACGCGCAGGAAAAAGGCCAGCGCGCGCAAGACAAAGACGAGCAGGGCCAGCAGGTAGGCCGGGATAAAGAACGGCCACAGCAGGCGCAGCCACACGTCGAGGGCCGTGGTCCAGTCCGGCGTGGCCGCCAGGGCCACTGCCAGCAGCGTCGTCGCCCCGGCCAACGCGCCGGCGATCAGTGCGGGCACCATCCGGCGCGCGATGATGCCGATGCGTGGGAAGCGGATCACGGCGTCGTTGACATGGTGATGTGCCACGGCCGCCAGCAACGTGGTGAGCGCCCCGGCCGGCAGCGTCCGGGCCAGCCGGGCCAGCGGCGCGTCGCCCGGTGTCTGCGGCCATAGCCCTATCGCCAGCAATGTCAGCAGCAGACCCGTGCAGACGTCCAGCGCCACCACGGCCCAGTAGCGCGGGGCCGGCCGGGCGCCCCACAGCACGGCGCGCAGGTTGCTCTCCCGCTCGAATGGGGAAAAGTGGTGGTAGTGGATGAGGGCCGTTTGCAGAACAGCGATCAGGACGAATAGCAGCGCGATACCGATCATGCGTATGGATACCTCATTGCGACGAGTGTACGCGTTCCGCTTTCTCGATCCGCTCGCCCAATGGAGGATGGCTGTAAAAGATGACCTCCTCCCACGGCGCCACGTCCAGCATCGCCAGATTTTCCACGGCCAGCCGCTTGAACATGCGGGACATGGCCGCCGGTCTCTGGCCGATCCGCAGGGCGAAATCGTCGGCCTGGTTTTCGGCAACGCGCGAAAGGCCGTTCATGAAGGGCAGTGCCAGGATGCTCACGAAGGCCAGCACGGCCAGCAGATAGGGGTAGCCGGCCACGTCGTCCGGGCCGGTCCAGCCCAACCTCTGCCAGACTCGATGGAGCCAGAAGCGCAGCGCGAATAAAAAAAACCAGCCCCCGGCGCATCCCAGCATGAGCATCAGGAGCACGTGGTGATAGACCCAGTGCCCCATCTCGTGGGCAATAACCACGTCCACCTCGTCCGGCGGGTAGGCCAGGAGCGTGTCCCAGAGCACGATCTGGCTGGCGTCGCCCAGGCCGGTAAAATAGGCATTGACCGCCGTGGTCTTGGTGCTGGCGTCGATGACGGACACCTGGTCGATCACCACGCCGGCGCGCGCTGCCATCGTGTCGATGCGGGCGCGCAGGGCCGGGTCGGTGACCGGCGTGATCTCGTAAAAGAGCGGAGTGACGAGGATGGGTTCCAGCAGTACCATCGCGAAAGCGAGGATGGCCATCGCCATGCCCCCCACCAGTGGCCAACGCCGGGGCATGAGCTTGAGGAGGCCGTAGAAACCGACGAACAGAACCAGCGTCATCGCCAGATCCAGCCCCAGGCCCAGCGCAAAATCGCGCGCCCATGCCTCTATCGTCTGGGTAGACAGCCCGAACTGGTGGCCCAGCACATAGCCCTGGTAGAAAGACAGGGGCAGGTTCACCAGCGTGAGGCCCAGGGTGAATAGGCTCACGTACAGGATGACGAGGGCCACGTCGGACAGGAAGAGGCGACCGAGGAGACGGTCCAGCCAGCGAAAGCCGGGGATGTGCTGGAGCCGGGGGACCCACCGGCCGGCGAGCCCGGCCCGGAGCCGGACCGCCAGGCCGCTAACCTGCACGAGCAGCAGAAGAAGCGGGTAGAGGAGTAGTTGCTGGATGCGGAGGGGCAGTGTCAGGCTGTAGAGCGCCTCAGCCCGGGGGCTGCTGTAGAGCGAACCATCGCCCAGGACGACCAGGTCCTGGCCCAGCGCGAGGGCGTTCTGCCCAACGCCAGTGGCGACATACGCCAATGGGCTGAGGACGATGACGGCGATGACCAGGACCAGCACGTAGCGGGCCAGCATCCAGTTTCCCCCCGATGAATCCCCGGCAAGCGAATCAGCAGCGCTGAACCAGCGGCACGTCCAGCGCCCGGCACAATGCCGCCGTAGGCCAACGCCAGGTGGCGCTCCCGGCCATTATACAGCATTTCGTCCAGGGATGCACGCCCGATGGCGCGCCAGCGGGCAATGAAAGAACGCGATCTGGAACACGGGAACCCCTGCGATCAGGCTACATCGTCACCAGGTTGCCCAGCAGCGAGATGACTACAAAGCTGATGACGCCCACCACCACGGCTGCCCCCAGGCCGACGACGAACGGCTTGACCCCCAGTCCCCGGAACGACCGAAAGTTGGTGGTCAGGCCCACGCCGGCCAGGGCGACGACCAGCAGGTACCCAGCCCACGTCTTGACGACCGAGTAGAGGTCCTTCCAGGCCGGGGCATCCCACAGGCCATAGGCATTGCCCCCGGCATGGATCATGGCGTCGCCGATGGACCGGACCACCGCCAGGGCCAGGAACCCCAGGATAAACATGGGTAGCAGGCTGGTGATGCTGGCCCGCTTGCCGGTGGCTTCACCCAGAGTCCGCGATTTGCGGGCATAGTAAAAGGCCATGAGCGGGATCACCACGACCATGAACACGTTGCGCACCAGCTTGGTGACGGTGGCTGCGTCGAGCGCCTGCGGCGCTGAAAAGACATCGGCATAGACGGCGGCCGCGCCCACCACCTGGGACGTATCGTGGACCGACGTGCCCAGCCACAGGCCGGCCTGGAGCGCGTTGCCGGCCAGGATCAAGTGGGCGATATAGGGATAGACCACGGTCGCCAGCAGCCCAAAGATGGTGATTACCGCCACCGCATAGGCCACTTCTTCGTCCTCCGCCTCGATGGCCGGGCCGCTGGCGACGATGGCCGAGACGCCGCAGATGGACGTGCCGATGGCGATGAGCGTCCCCAGTCGATCCGGGAGCTTGAGCCACTGGTTGAGGCGCGTGGTCAAGATCAGGGCGCTAATGATACAGATCAGTACAATCGGCAGGCCATACACGCCCAGCTTGAAGACGTCAAAGATGGTCAGGTTGATGCCCAGCAGGATGATGCCCAGGCGCAGCACCTTTTTCACCGCAAAGGTGAGGCCCGGTTGGAGCACCTGGGGCATGGGAATCGCCGTGGCGATGATCAAGCCCAGCAGGATTGCCAGCATCACCGGCGAGATTGGGGTCTTGGCGAAACCCAGCACGGTGCAGCCCATGAACTCGCTCAGCCAGATGCTCACCCCGGCGAGCAGGATGGCGACTACCAACCCCGGCAGCACTGACAAGGTCCTGGCGACCATTGTGCCCGGGGAACTCTTGCCGGCGCTCGCTTTACGCACGACCGTTGCGCGACTCATACCCAATCTCCTCATGCCCACAGGTGCGCGTATTTTAGCCCGCTGCCGGTGTTGAACAGGATCACCGTTTCGTCGTCGGCGATCCAGCCCTGGTCCCGCAGGTGTTGGAAGGCCGCCAGCGTCGCCGCGCCTTCCGGGCAGACAAAGATGCCCTGGGTGCGCCCGATGAGGTTGGCCGCCGGGATCATCTCGTCGTCGGGCACGGCGACAGCGGTGCCGTTGCTTTCACGCAGCGCCCGCAAGATCAGGAAATCGCCCACGGCCGCTGGCACCCGCAGCCCATCAGCGATGGTGCTGGCCCCCTGCCACGGCTCGGCGAACTCGGTGCCCTCGTGAAAGGCCCGGACCATCGGCGCGCAGCCCTCGGACTGCACCGTCACCATGCGCGGTCGCTTGGGCCCGATCCAGCCCAACTGCTCCATCTCGTCGAATGCCTTCCACATGCCAATGAGGCCGGTGCCGCCGCCGGTGGGATAGATGACGACATCCGGCAACGTCCAGCTCATCTGCTCGGCCAGCTCGTAGCCCATCGTCTTTTTGCCCTCGATGCGGTAGGGTTCCTTGAGGGTGGACACGTCAAAGCGGCCGAACTGGCGCACGCCCTCGGCCGCCACCCGGCCGCAGTCCGTGATCAGCCCGTCCACCAGCGTGACCTCGGCGCCCAGGGCGCGGCACTCGGCGACGAACAGGGGCGGCACGTCCTGGGGCATGAAGACGTGAGCCTCCATCCCGGCCAGGGCCGCGTACGCGCTCATGGCGCCGGCGGCGTTCCCGGCCGACGGGATCGAGACGGCCTTGACGCCCAGCTCGTAGGCACGCGAGATCGCCACACCCAGCCCGCGCGCCTTGAACGACGCAGTGGGATTCAGCCCCTCGTCTTTGATGAACAGCCGGTCAAACCCCACGGCCTGGCCCAGTCGCGTGGCGTGGACCAGGGGTGTCATGCCTTCGCCCAGGCACAGCACAAAGCGGGGATCGCGCACGGGCAGCAACTCCTGGTAGCGCCAGAGATTGGCCGGCCGCCCGGCGATCTGCTCGCGGGTCACGGCCCGGCTGGCCTGTTCCAGGTCGTAGCGGGCCAGCAGCGGTTTGCTACACGCAGGGCAGAGGTTCCACAACCGGTCGGCGTCCAGCCGGTCGCCGCACAGGGCACATTCGAGATGCGTCAGAAAACTCATGATATCCTCCTAATCTAATCACGAAGGGCAAAGGGCACGAAGGATACTACGGTTTTTGCCTTTATGTCCCTTCGTGTACTTGGTGGTTCATTGCTGGCTGATCGGCCAGATGCGGTATGGTGGACGACGCCTGGGGCATGATGCCCACGCGCGCGCCCGTTGGGAGATCGGACAGGGCGTGCTCGATGGCGGCCTCCAGGCTGACCGCCGGGTCCAGCAGCAGCGCCCTCATGTGGTCCGGGGCCATGTCTGTGACCCAGAACACGCGCACCCGGCTGGCGTCGCGGGCGATCAGATAGGCCTTGTGCGGCCCCACGCGAAACCCTTCGCGCTCGAAACGCGCCGTGACCTCCGGGTGCGAGCGCAGCCCCGTCGTCCAGGATTCATAGCCCCGGCTGCCGGCGCCTTCTGGACAGGCCGCCGCCACGATGACGGCACCGGCGTCGCGCGTGACCAGGCTGGCGTGGGCCAGCGCCTTTTGCGCCTGGTAGACGTTGATGTCCTTGGGATGGCCGCCCGGCGAGGCGATCACCAGGTCGAACGGCGCGGCAACGGTCACCTGGCAGACGGCCCGGCTCAGCGGCACGCCCGCCTCCATCAAGGCTCGGGGCTCGCCGGCCAGGACATGGACGATGTCTTTCTGGCCGTTGAGGATGGCGTTCAGGGCCAGGTGCACGCCGATGGCCTGCCCGATGTCTTCCACGTCCTGCCGGGCCGGGTTGTCGGCGTAGCGGCCCAACTGGGCGCGCGGATCGGTCATCAGCGCGTGGTTGTGGTTGATCGTATCGCGCCCGGCCAGCCCGATGGCTGCGCTTTTCACGCCGCCGGAAAAGCCCTGGAACTGGTGCGGCTCGATGTCGCCGACGACGATGCGCAGGTCCGCCGCCGCGAAATGCCCATTGACCCAGATTGGCGTGCCGCGCCGGGTCTGCCCCCGATATTGCAGCCCGGCCCTGTCGTCGCTGTCGTGGCAGAGCACCGGGTAGCGGGCCAGGATGTCGGCCGGCATGACCCTGCTGTACTCTTCCGGCGGCATGGGCGAGTGCGCCCCGGTGGCGATGATGAGCTGGATCGCGTCCGGCGCCAGCCCCAACCCTTCGAGGCGTCGCAGCAGCGGCGGCAGCAGGTAGGCGTGGGGCACCGGCCGGGTCTTGTCGTTGATGGCGATGGCGGCCGCGCGCGCGCCGCGCCAGTCGCCCCAATCTACGCAGTCCAACGCGGCTTCGACCACGCCGGTCGGGTCCGGCGCGGCCGGCGTCTCTGGCGGCACGACGACCTGCGCCGTCATCCCATCGGGCAGGTCGAAATCCAGTTGCTTCGTGCCATAGGGTACGCTGAACATGGCTACTCGTAAGGGGTTTGATCCCAAAAAGCCGCGAACCGGGCCAGGCCCACGTGCGTGTAGGGATGGTCGAAAAGGTCTCGATAGACGTCGAACCCGGCCGTAACGATGTCGGCACCGGCCACCGCCGCGTCCACGACCTGCCGGCCGTTGCGTACCGCCGCGACAATGATCTCGGTGGCAAAGCAGTAGTTGTCGCGGATGGCGACAATGTCTTCGATCAGGCCCCGGGTCTCTTCGCCGTTGGACTCTTTCCAACCGATGAACGGCGACACAAAATCGGCCCCCATTCGCATGGCCTGCAGGGCTTGCCCGGCCGAAAAGGCCAACGTTAGGTTGCTGCGGATGCCCTGCTCCTTGAGCACTGCCACGGCCTTGAAACCGGCCTCCGTGGCCGGGAGCTTGATGACAAAGTTGGGGCTGATCGCCGCCAGCTTGACCGCTTCGGTCACCATATCTCGATGATCGCTGTGGTGGGGATTGACCTCCACCGAGATCGGCTTGTCGGTTCCCTGGAACAGGCCGGCGATCTCGCGGATGGCCGTAAGGAACGGCTTGCCGGACACCTGAACGTGCCGGGGGTTGGTGGTGACGCCGTCCAGATTCCACATCTCTAACCCATGCGCGATCTCGTCAACGAGCGCGCTATCCAGAAAGAACTTCACTATCGAACCTCCTCGTATAATATGTGGTGTGGGAGGTGCCAGCCCACCCCCCTTGACAACTGGTGGATCCCTGGCTATCCTGGGGGCTGGCCCAGGGAGGGTAGCGCTCCGCCTCCTTGTTGCTTTGACTTCTACCGTAGCTTGCGCCCCTCGTCCCGATGGGTACTTCTCACTCGCATGCTGTTCACAACCCGCTGTGGCCCAGCACAGCAGAGCTGGGGTGCATCCCCGGCGGGGGGAGTTCTGATACCGCGAGGTTGTTGATCTCATCGGGTACCAGGGATCCACTTCCCTGTGGCCATCATCACCCTGTGAGGAGGACGCGTATGACCAACCCCCTACTGGTGGGCGCTGACGTCCACCGCAAGACCAATACCATCTGCCTGATGGCGGGTCACAGCGGCACCGTGGGCGACGAGTTCACGGTCAACAACAACCGGCCCGGGGCGGAGGCCCTGGTACGTGAAGTGGCCAGCGCCGTGGTCGCGGGCGACCACGATGCCATTCACATCGCGGCCGAAGCCACTGGCTGGTACTGGTGGCATTTCTTCCAGACCCTGGCTCAGGACCCGACCTTGAACCAGTGGCCGGTGGAGCTCTATGCTTTCAATCCCCGCCTCACCGCCAACTTCAAGAAAGCCTACGTGGACCTGGACCACACCGACCCCATCGACGCCTTTGTCGTCGCTGACCGCTTGCGCTTCGGCCGGGACCTGCCGGTGCCCTTCCAGTACGATAAGACCTACCTGCCGTTGCGCTGTCTCACCCGCTACCGCTATCACGTGGTCCATGACCTGAGCCGGGAAAAGTCCTACTGTCTGGCCATGCTCTATCTCAAGGCCAGCGAGTACACCCGCCCCGGCACCCAGCCCTTCGCCAACGTCTTCGGGGCGGCCAGCCGGGCCGTGCTCCAGGACTTCGCCTCCCTCGAGGACATCGCTGCCGTCCCTTTTGACGAGTTGGTCGAGTTCATCGATGTCAAGGGCAAACGCCGCTTCTCGGACCCGACGGACAACGCCCAGCGGCTCCAGCGCGTAGCCGGCGATTCCTATGTCCTACCCCAGGCGATGCGGCAGCCCGTCAATCACATCCTGGGCTGGTGTCTACAGCACATCGCCTTTCTGGAGCGGCTGATCCAGCGCATTGACACCGCTATCGCCCAACTCCTGGCGGCCATCCCGCACACCCTGGAGACTATCCCCGGCATCGGCCCCGTCTTGGCCGCCGGGATCATCGCCGAGATTGGCGGGGTGGCACGCTTCGACTACAACCAGGCCAAGGTGGCCAAGTACGCCGGCTTCAAGTGGCGTCGCACCCAGTCCGCCGACTTTGCAGCCGACGAAACCCGGCTCACCCGCACCGGCAATCGCTACCTGCGCTACTTGTATATTAGGACCGGCACCTTACCAACTTGAATAGCTGAAACCTTGCGAGTATACTGTCTTCTGGGAGGAGGGAGTGGCTAGCTAACGCTACTGAGGAGCTCGCGCTGCCTCTGGAAGTAGATTGCCATCTCCCGCCCAGGAGACCCGATTAGGAACATTGAGGCTGGTCTGCCCTGTGGGCCAGGCCTCTCATCAATCGCAAGTATGGGGTGGTATCCCCGCCGCATAGGCGTTTGGGTCTGGGCGACACGCTGCTCACCAACCTCCCACGCGGTCATAGAGTTGCTAGTACTCTGTCAACCGTGATTTGATGGGTTTGAGCATAGTGTTATGCACACGGTTTTCACTAATTATTGGTTCATGTAGTATCAACGTCATGCCGCTAGCCCCTTGACCAAAC
>JAHJIN010000065.1 GCA_018823415.1 Chloroflexota bacterium
GCGCCGGTCTACCGGCCGGTCACTGCCGCTGCAGCTGATCCGGCCGGCGCGCCGGGCCGCCAGGTCGGGGACATCCTGGGCATCAAGGTCTACGAAGTGCCCATCACGCCCGGCCGCTCGCTGGACCCGACCGTGGACACCATTGACTTTGACTTCTTGGGCCTGCGCATCGGCCACTATGGCCAATAGGGAGGGAAGTGCCATGAGCCAGACGAATTGGTCGCCCCCACACATCATCGCCGCTGGCGTGCTGCTGTTCGTGGGTACTTTGCTGATCCTGGGCCTCATTGCCCTGGTCAGCGCCGACGTGGCCCTGCTGTTGCTGTTGGTCGTATTCTTTCTGGTGGCCTTGCTGGGCGCGCTGGCCGCCCTGCGCTGGCTGCAAACGCCGCAGCGCGTGCCGGCCAACGCCGCCGGCGTGTTCCCGGTGCTCACCACCAACGCCGCCGGCCACCTGGTGGTGATGAACCCCAATGCCGGGCCCGGCCCGGCGTCCATTATACGACCCAACGGGCAGGTCGACCTGGGCGGCGAGTTTGCCACGGCCCACCTGCTGGCCGCCAGCCGCGAGAGCCGGGCCGTGCAGGCCACCGCCGCCCTGGCCCAACCCGGCAGCGCCGTGCCCACGGCCGAGCGGGTCGCGGCCGCAGCCCGGTTTGCCCAACTGCCGCCGGCTCACCCAATCGAAGAACTGCCCCCGGTGCGGATCAGCACCATCGACGCGGCCCACGTGGATCGGCTGCTCATCGAGGCCGGAGAACTGGAGGAAGCATAGCCGTCCCCGGCTGCCGGGCAGGGCAGGGCGGTAGGAGGTATAGACGATGACGGATATAGTGCGAACATTAGACCCGACTGGCGAGACCGAGCGCGCGGCCCGGCTGGTACAGCAAGCCTTGACCCAGCTCGGTCACGCCTATACCACCCAGGACGGACGCCTGGTCCAGATCTGCTACAAGTCGCTGTCCGTAGCTGGCGACCGCTACGGCCTGCTGGAGGTAGACACCCAACGGCTGCCGCCCAAGGTCAACGTGGCCCGGCTGGTGCACGAGGACGTGCTACACCACCTGACCGCCGTGGTAGGGAAGCCGGTACATCGGCTGAACACCACCGGGCTGACCTACTGCGTGGCCCTGCAGCCGGCCCAGCGCGTCCGATTGCCCCGCCACGTGGCCCTGCCCCAGGACCTGGCCGAACAACTGGGCACCGAACCCTACCGCATCCCCATCGGGGTAGGGCACGAGGGGCCAGTGTGGCGCTCGCTGCTCCAGACCGGCCACATCCTGGTGGGCGGCGAGACCGGCGGGGGCAAGAGCACCTGGCTGCAGGGGTTGCTGGCGGCGCTGCTCACGGCCCACGACCCGACCCAGCTCCAGTTGTACCTGGTGGACCCCAAGATCGTCGAGCTTGCCCTGTGGGCCGACATCCCGCACCTGGGCCAGCCCATTGCCACCGAGGTGGACGAGGCCACGGCGGTCATCGAACGCCTGCTGGCCGAGTTGGACCGCCGGGCGGCACTGTTCCAGTCGGTGCTGGCCCGCAACCTGGCCGCGTACAATGCTCGGGCCGCCGAACCATTGCCCCTGGTGCTCTTGGTCATCGACGAGGTCACCGACCTGGCCCTGCAGGCCGGCCTCAAGAGCCCATTCTATATCGGCCTGACGCGCCTGGTCTCCAAGGCCCGCAGCTTTGGCATCGTCCTGGTGGTCGCCACCCAGCACCCCAAGGCCGAGGTGCTCAACACCCTGATCCGGGAAAACTTTTCGACCCGGCTGGCCTTTCGCGTCACGACCGTGGACCACAGCCGGGTCATCCTGGGGACCGGGGGGGCGCAAGAGATCCCGCGCACGGTGCGCGGGCGCATGCTGGCCCGGGTGGACAATCGCCTGGCGCCCCTGCAAGGCTACTATGTGGCCGACGAGACCCTGCAGGCCGTGGCCCAGCAGGTGCGCGGCCAGCCGGTCGCGCCGCCCCTGGCGGACATCGAGCTGGCCCTGGTGCGCTATGCCACGGCGCACCTGGATGGGGCCTTTCACATCGACAAGTTGACCGAGACCTTCAAAGGCCAGCCCGGCGCATCGCGGCGCCAGTTGCTCAAGCGGGCCCGGCGGTGGGAAGCCCGGGGCTGGTTGACGCCGGCCTTGCCCGGGCAGCAGGCGCGCCAGATCACGGCCGAACTGCTGGCGCTGGTCGGTTGAGGTCCGGGGGTGCCAAAGCCGGGTATAATCCCCGTGCTCGGGCCGGGTCGCCCCCGGGCCAACGCCGGCGGGACGATGGGCCGAGCGCGACGCGGCGCGATGACGGCCGCCGGAGCGGTACGCCAGGCCCTGGGCGCGTCCCACGGCCCCGCGAGACGCGAACCGGGGCGGTTCCGGCCCCCCGTACCGGCCCGGACCGGGGCTCCGCCGCCAGGCCGCCATGTCAATGCGATGCGTATTGACATGACCAGGCCCCTGTGTTATACTGAAGGAGACTACCATATATGGTGGCGTCTGGATTGTTGTATACTACATATAGTTAGCGCCCAGGCCCGGCCGGTCACCGAAAGGAGTTCACATGCCCAAGCGGATGGTAGACGTGCCCGACGAAGAAGCCCTGACCACCAACGTATCGTTTCGCATCTCGCCGCAGCTACAAGCCGAGGCCAAAAAGGCCAGCCGCCACACCGGGCTGCCGGTATCCACCATCCTGCGGCGCGCCCTGGAGTGCTGGGGCCAGGATCCCGAGCATTTTGTCGCCACCTTGTGGCCTGAGGACCACGGCGCCCACAATCGGGCCATGGTCACCACCGGTACCAATGCTTGATATAGGGCGAAGTTGTTAGCCCAGGCCCGGTGAGACCACGCGGGGGCCGGGCCAGCGTGGCGCAGTCCCACTGCGGCCCCCGGCGCCACGGCGGCTGACCGGGCCCGGCGCCAGTCCGAGAGACGCGGGCCGGGGTAGGGCAGGGGACCAGTCCAAGAGACGCCGGCCCGGGTAGGGCAGGGGACCAGTCCAAGAGACGCCGGCCCGGGTAGGGCAGGGGACCAGTCCAAGAGACGC
>JAHJIN010000582.1 GCA_018823415.1 Chloroflexota bacterium
ATACAGGTCGCGGTCGATGGCCCGGAGATGATGGCCCAGTTCGCTACGCTCGCGGCGCGGCTGCCCCAATTGGTGATCCTGGATTGGCTGCTGCCAGGCCCGGCTGATGGCCTGACGGCCCTGCACTGGATCCGGGCGCACCGCGACCCGCGCATCCAGGTCTTGCCGGTCCTGGTGCTGACGGCGGCGCGCCACCCGACCCAGGTGCGCCGGGTGGCCCTGGACGCCGGGGCGTCGGAGTGCCTGCCCAAGATCACGCCCCTGGAGCAGATCGCCCACACCATCACTGCCTTGATCCGTGCCAGCGCAGTGGTCGCCAATCCCACCAGCGCCGCACCGGCCGGTTGCCCCCTCAGCCTGGCCGGCCACCAGACTATCCGGGCGGACCAGGGCCTCCGCATTACCCTCACGCCCAGCCAGGCCGATCTGCTGCACCTCCTCATGGAGCAGCCCGGCGCGGCCGTGCCCTATGCGACCCTGGAGAGCCGGCTGTTCCCGCTGTACACGGAACGGCGGGGCCTGCTGCGCCGGCGTGTCTACCGCCTGAACCAACGCCTGGGGCGCCTGGGCGTGCGCGTGCGGGCCGTGCGCCGGGAGGCCGCCTATCGCCTGTCCTGGAGCTAGACAAGGGATGGTGGCCGGCATTTTGGCCCGAATTGCTGCGCTCGGTCAGTCGCGCTGGCCCTCGCCCCTGGAGGCCAGCGCGCTGCCTTTTGGGTGTGCATTTCTACCAGGCCACGCTTCTCCGCCTGGTCACGCCGGACGGGATGTTGGCTGGGTGAATAGATTGACCGTTTCCTCTCCACTCCGGTAGATGCCTGGGCGCAAGCGAAAGGCCAGCAGATTCCTTGGTCTGCTGGCCTTTTCCAACGTTGTACCCGAGTTGACGAGGATCTGCGTCCTATTTGTGGCTTTCCTCCACTTGTTCCAGTCGCACATCAGCATATCCCTTGCGAGACGCACTCAGCCGCCAGGTAAGAGTGCCCATCGAGATCCGCATCACGTCGGGTGCAAATGGTTGCTCATAACACCGGGTATCTCGGTAACTATTGGGCAACCAACAACACGGAGAGCCGGCGATTATGGAAGTGCCCGACACCGTGATCCGTAGTGTGGATCATGCCCTGAATGGTGAAAGAGCCCGCTGAGAGAGGCACAAGCCTTTGCGCCACCAGAGTGCCTGTATCCCAGAGACCCCCCACATTCTGCCGACGATAGGTCGTGTTGAAACCATAGTCTACTCCGTTCACACGTACTGAGATACCAGTGCCGGCGTTGGCGACCTCATTATAGGTGCTGGCAGAAAAGGTTACCAGGGCATAGGAGTTAACCTCTGCTGTGCCTGTAATAACAATTTGACCATCCTGTGGCGCGTTCCAGACATTGGTCGTAATATCCCCAGAGGCGGTAGTTTCCAAGACAGTCAGACGAACCTTGCGCGATGTTGCCGCCCCATCGGCGAGTTTCGCCGTCGTGATGCTTCCATCCGGCGGCACCAGGCTTATGTCGGGACCAAGTTTGGCCTGGGTTACTGCTCCATCCGCGATCTTGGCCGTCGTGATGCTCTCATCGGACACCGTCAACGCCTGCATGGAAAATGGCACACTGCCCAACTGCACGCGCGGCGTCATCTCGCTGTCCGTGCCCACCGTGATGCCCAAGTACAACTCGTCCTGCCCCTCGATGGCCGAGGCCAGGGTACTGTCGATGCTCCCTAGCATCACGTTGAACAGTCCGTCAGACACATCCACCGAATTGGCCCCGGTCCACATCTCAGTCCACAAGGCCGTGCCGCCGGTGGGTACGTCGTAGACGCGGAACTCGAGGTTGTACTTGCCGGTGAGTGGGGTGCCGCCGCTGTCCGCCAGGCGACCCTGGTACGAGATAGTGCTGGTGGAGGTGGATGTGGCGGCCGGCACATAAAGCGGACCGGCCAGGGCCGGCATCGCCAGCACCAGGGCCACCATCAGGATCAGTGTGCCTGGGTTGGGCAGCAGCCACCTGCGAGCATAGGTCCAGGCTCGGCCCCATTTGGGCCAGGGGATGTCAAAGCCAATGTCGACGTGTTTCTTTTGCATTGCGGCTCCTCCTGAATGATGATCTTGTAGCTTTCAGCGTTCTCCTCGCGTCTCAGCCCCCACTACGCTTGTTGGGGTGCTGATTACCAATCCGGTGGGCTGCTCACAGGATTACCTTGTCCGCCGGGTGAGACTACACAGTATATGACTACCTTCTTGCTGGCAGGCAGGTTGAGAAGCTGTCCTGTATTCGAGTCATAATCAAAATCATAGTCAGTGCCCCAATAGTTGCCTATAGCGTTCCACCAATGCGCCGGCTTCAGGACGGCCACATATGCCCCCATACTGGCCTGCCCGGACGCATCGGTAGTGACTACAGCATACCGAAGCAACACATTTGTGGACGAGTCTATCGGCCCATTGATATCGAGGGCGCCGTTCACGTCCAAGCCATTATCGACATTCAGCTTCGCTGAGGTTACCGCCCCGTCAGCTAGCTTTGACGTCGTGATGCTCCCATCCGGCGGCACCAGGCTTACGTCAGGGCCAAGCTTGGCCTGGGTTACTGCTCCATCTGCGATCTTGGCCGTCGTGATGCTTTCATCGGACACTGTCAACGCCTGCATGGAGAACGGCACACTGCCCAGTTGCACCCGGGGCATCACCTCACTGTCCGTGCCCACGGTGATGCCCAGGTATAACTCGTCGTGCCCCTCGATGGCCGAGGCCAGGGTGTTGTCGATGCTGCCCAGCATGACGTTGAACAGCCCGTCGGACACATCCACCGAATTGGCCCCGGTCCACATCTCGGTCCAAAGAGGCGTGCCGCCGGTGGGCACGTCGTAGATGCGGAACTCCAGGTTGTACTTGCCGGTGAGGGGATTGCCACCGCTGTCTGCCAGGCGGCCCTGATAGGAGATTGTGCGGGTGGAGGTGGATGTGGCGGCCGGCACATAGAGCGGCCCGGCCAGGGCTGGCATCGCCAGTACCAGGGCCACCATCAGGATCAGCGTGCCCGGGTTGGGTAGCAGCCACTTGCGGGCAAAGACCAAGGCTCGGCCCCATTTGGGCCAGGGGATGGTGAGAGAGATTTGCTTCTTGTCCATGGAGGTTTCTCCTGTTGTTGGTAGTTGGTAGATTGGGCGAGGTGCGACGCATTTCGCCAGTGCGTCTCACCTCGCTATCTGTTAATGGCTCTTCATAACCAACGGTAGATACAGCTTGTATTCTATGGCTCCGCCAGCATACGCCGGGTATGGCTCGGTGACGTTGCCCACGCTATCTGCCAGCCGCACCCAGATCACGCGCCGCTCGTCAAAGGCCCAGGTGACGGTGCTGGTGTAGGGCAAGCTCACCACGCCGTCGAGCATCAGTGGATCATTACTCAGCCACATCTGCCCCAGGCTTACCAGCGCGTCGTAGGACAGGATAGTTACACTGCGGGTCAAGGTGTCGCCGGGGGCTATCTCCACGTAAAGCACCGGCGGCACGGTGTCCACCAGGTAGGTATCGCTGTAGACCGCCGAGATGTTGCCGGCCAGGTCGCGGTATTGCACGTAGAGCGTGCCCGGCGTCGTCATCGAAATCGGCCAGGTGAGAGTGTTAGTATACGCCTGCCAGGGCGCGTGGGTAAAGCTGGCCTCGTCGCTGACGCGCATGTCACCCACGCCGCTCAGGTTGTCCTCTGCGCCCAGATAGACCGTGGAGGTGATCACCGCCGGCCCGACGATCTGCTGGCCGATAGCGATGCCCCCAAAGGGTGGTTCGGTGTCCAGGATAAAGGACGTGCTGGCCGGCGCGGATACGTTGCCGGCCTGGTCGCGGAAGTGAACATAGAGTGTCTTGACTCCGTCGTCACCAGTGAGAGTGATCGGCACGATGGCCGAATAAGGCTGCCAGGTGGCTTTGGTCAAAGTGAGATACTCGCTTACCTGGATCCAGGCCAAGCCACTGCTGTCGTCGTTGGCGCTAAGGAACAGGTCTGTAGTGTCCTTGCTGACCACCTGCAGTGGACGTGATTCGCTCCGTAGCTGGGTGCCAGGCAGGAGATTGACCACGTCAAAGCTGGCTTGCCCGTCGGGCGCGCTGGGATCATAGATGATGTCGTCGAAAAAGATACCGTGGATGGCTCCCACGCTGTCACGGAACTGGGCGTAGACAAAGCGTGGCAATACATAGGCGCCGGAGGTCGCCAATGTCCAGGATATCGCCTGCGTGTACGGCTGCCAGGTCGCACCGCTAAACCCCTCGTCGTTGCTCAGCATCATCTCCACGGCGTCTGGTCCGCACAGGTTCAAGGTGATGGCCGGTCGATTGGTGAACGGTGCGCCGTTGTTGATAGAGAGGCGATAGAACTCGCACGCTGGCGTTGGTGGCGATGGCGGTGGCGGTGGCGGTGGCGGTGCTCCGAGATCGGTGCCCGCGCCGCCCCAGAAGCCCGACCACAGCAGGTAGTTCGTGCTGGTGACAGTGCATACATGGGCCGGCTGGCCCAGTGTCCCATACATCCAGTAATTAGCTGACTGAAGTGTGGGCGTGCACGCGCCACCGCCGGCGATAACGTAGCCCAGTTGACTGTAGGTAGTGTAGGTAGGCGTCTCGGTGGGAGCCGCCAACGCGCCGGCCTGGAACCCGCCACGCAGCCGGTAGTTGGCGCTGGTGACTGGTGAAGAATCAAGGGACTGCCCCACGCTGGCGCGCAGGTTATAGTTGGTGGATGTGACGACTGCGCCGCCGGCCGGCACCGCGCCGTCCCACAGCCAATAGCTCTCCGACTGGGGATGGGGCACGTTCACGTCCAGGTAGACCGTGTCGGAAACCACCATGGAAACGTTTCCTGCGCCATCCAGCACCTGCAGGTAGATGGGATTCCAGCGCCGGCCCACGTCCGGGATCCCCCAGTAGATCTCCGTGGTGACGTCTGCCCAGTCGCTCCAGGCGCGGGCGTCGTTGGAAAGCCGCATCTGGGTTACGCCGCTGCCCACGTCATCGGCATCGATGTTCAGGTGGACGTTCGTCTGGTGGGCCACGTCCAGCCCATAATTGGCGACCAGGTCCGCCGTGGGCGGCGCGCCATCGTAGCGCAGCGCATAGGCCACCCACTCTGACGGCCAGTCGACGTTGTCCTGGGAACGAGCCCGCAGATAGTAGGTAGCGGCCTCGTTCACGGCGCAGATGGGCGTGGCGTTGACGTAAGTGGCGCCAGTTTGCAGGATGCCACTGGTGCCGTCGGGATCCGGCCCCCAGTAGACGTTGTACCCGGCGACGCCGGAGCCTTCGTCCTGCACGGCCGGCCAGGAGAAATTCGCCGTGCGTACTGTGTTCTGCCAGATTCCGCTGGACACACTGGCGTCGTTATTCTGAATGGCCGGCGCGGGCGGCGGTGTGCCGTCGTAGCGGAAGGTGAAGAAAGCTCCCTCCAGCCCAACATTGCCGGCATAGTCTACTGCCCACACTCGCAACTCGTAGCTTCCGGTGCGCACGGCCTGCGGATCGAAGGCCGGGGTGTAGACCCCTGAACGTTCGTCTTTCCAATCCAGCCAGTAGTACCTGACGCCAGAAGTGGCATCGGTGGCTGCACCCCAGGTGAAGGCCGGGTTGTCCCAGTCCTTCTGCCATTGACTGGAGATGACGCCGTGGGTCTCGGTAGCTGCGCCGGGGGCAGTGGGCGGGGTCCGGTCGATCTTGAACGTGACGGAGCGCTGGCCCTCGGCGTTGCCCACCCGGTCCACGGCATAGTATTCGACTGTGTGAGTGCCGTCGCTGCTGACCGTGAACGACGTATCCGCACCGCTGCGGGTCTGCCAGGCGCCGCCGTCGAGCCGGTAGCGAATCTCCTGCACGCCGACGTTGGCCCGGCCGGTGCTGCTATCCTGAGCTTGCAAGCTGACTACTACCGGCACAGTGAACCATTCCGGCCAGCGGTTCGGGTTGCGCTCGCTATTCAAGGCCACAGTGGTCTGCGGCGCGGCCAGGTCAATGTTCAGGTCCAGGTGGTGGCTGGCTGTGCTCGCGCCCTGGTTGTCGTAGACCATGAAGTAGACGTCGTTCTGGCCGGCCATGTTATTGCGCGTGAGCGACCAGGAGGTGGTGCCGGTGGCCTGGTCTGGCCCGCTGCCCCGGTTGTCACACGAGTCGCAGCGAAACTCCACCCGGCTGACTGAGCCGTCGGAATCGGCGGCCGTGCCCTGAAAGGTCCAGGTGCGGTCGCGGGTCTCGATGCGGCCCGAGGGGAACGAGTTGCCGTTGGCGGTGTTGAAGGAGATGGAGGGAGGGTTGTTGGGCCGCTCGATAGTGAAGTGCCAAGGATCGCTCCAATCACTTTCCCCATTGGGCTTGAGATCGCTTGCCTTCACATGCCATTGGTAATTGTAATACTGACCGTCTAGTTTGGTAGGACGCCAGCACGGTGGATCAGATGAGGGGCGAAACCAACCGCTATTGTCGTTGACAGCGCTACCGTAGACCTCGGCATAGAACCACAATTGATCACCGTCCGGATCGTTGGGTTTGCTCCAGCAAAGGGTAGGGGCACGGCCGTCGTAGGCTACATGCCCGTCACTTGGGCTTTGGGGTGAAGGCGTGTTGGGGGGATGGTTTTCGCCGCAATTCGGGGTGTTGAACACCTCGAACGAGGAGACGTTATCGTTCAGCCCGACGCCATTGTTGAGGTAGTCTCCCCAGAAGTTGTCATCATCTCCGTTGCGGCAGGCACAGCCGCCGCCCCGATCCGCGTGCTCGAAGAGCTTGACCGACCAGCCCGAAGGCACTCGGATGGAAGAAGCCTGGTCATTGAAAGAACCTGGAACGTTCTGCCAACCAGTGCCGGTACGGATCACATAGCCACTGCCTTCTCCCTCGCCACCGCAGTCGTAGTTGGCGTGTTTGTAGAGGATGACGCCGCCGGAGGAGGGGCATGGTGGAGGCGACGATCCGGCCCCATCGTTCCGAACGTAGCTGTAGGAACACTTCTTATCTGACCCCTTCTGTAGAAACATGTAGTTACAATCACTATCATAAGCCCACCGGCCACTGTCAATTTTCCAACCAGAAAGGACGGTGCCATCCAGAGTTGTTAAAGCTCCATTGTGAATTAGAGTGAAATGAACATGTGGCCCGGTTCCGCTTCCCCCGTTACACGTAGCCTCGGCAAGTGTGTTCGCTACATTTGCCAGCCTATCATTGCGACTTACCGTACCACTGCTCATCTGGACATTCTCCAAGTGGTAGTAACGGGTCTTCCATCCATCGCTGTGTGTAACTTCAACCCAGCAATTGGATATTTTCTGGACAGTTCCCCCGGCAGCTGCCACGACCCACTGGTTGTTGGTGTCTGCGCCCCAATTGGGCCAACCATTGCTGAAGTCAATAGATGACATATCGCCGCCTGTACTGCCATTCCAATGGTGAACTCCATTGAAACTCCAACTCTCCCCGACTGGGAAGGGGAACTGGAACATGTCGGATGGGGGTGCTAACGCAATATCAACTTTGTTCGACTCATCCAACGGGTCGTTCCCCGGAAAGAGCCGCAGGTAGGTACGATAGAAGCCATCAGGTCCGTCAGCGTCAAGAAACCCCCGGGCCTCAACTTCATCCATCTGTGGGCCAAGCGCGCTAACCATAGCGAAGGTGGCTGCATTCGTCCGGGCTGCCAGGTCCAGGATTTTGCCATCCTTTAACGTCACCTGGAATGCACCTTCGCTGGGCTTTAGCTTGCTGTTCTCCCGAAGGTGGTGATAGTATGCCTGGGTCAATCTGCCTGTGATGTATTCAAGCTGCTCCTCGAAACCCGTAACCGGCAGTTGCAAAGGATTTGCATAGCCCCCTTGGTCGCCGGGTGGGGTAGAGATCAGTTGGCCACGTAGTTCGAGCAGAGTGAGAAGCATGCGGGGGTTGATGCTGGGATACGCCGAGTAGAAGAAGATAGCATCTCGATACGGCAAGAGGTGAGACGCATTTTTCCCGAGGTAGTCATCGAGGCTGAAGTCGGTCACATTCGGTCCGTAGACGAATTGCCCGTCTGACAGGATGGAATTGAGAGTCTGGCCTGCGTCTTGTTGCATCCTGGCGTTGCTCGCCTCTGCTGAATTCGGTGGCATCAACAGCCCAATAACCACTGCCAGCGCAATCAACGTGCGCCATGTTCTATCTGTCATAAAAGCACCTCTTTCCATACACAGGTGGATCCGCAGTTAACCGTGGAGTGCGGATACTTGGCTACACAGAGCGTTTCAGAGATGTGCAGAGATTTTCTGGTGGCTTCTCTGTGAATCTCTCTTCTCCGTGCGCTCTGTCCAACGTTTGAGACCGAGAGACATTTTGAGCCTCGCGTTCTGGGCGACCACGGTGTAGTGGGGTACTACCCATCCTCCTTGTTTTGAATGGATACTTTCCCATCACTACTCAAATAGCGCGACGAGCACCACTTGCAGTTTGAATCTGACCGCACTGAAATAGTAGCACTTCCCAGGACGCAGGAGCGGATATTGCTTGAACCTTCATGTCATACCGCAATGGGTACACCACCATCTGTCTTTTCGGGCACCTTATTGCGATAACACGAGGTACGTATAGCCTGTACGCGAATAGCTTGTCCCACTCGTGCCACTATAGAGATGCGCGCGCAATTCGACAGTGTGATCTCCGGCACTCAACTCGCGGATGCAACTGTTCCAGATCATGCCACGCCATCCGGCTTTGTTGGCAGACGTCCAATTGCCTCCGAGGCAGGTACAAACTGAACTCCCATCGACCCACAGTCTCCCCGTGGCGAGTGTAGCTGTGTCGCTTGTATATAACTCGAAAACCGGCGTGAACAAGACCCTGGAATCTGTTTCCAGATGGAGTACCCGCTGTGTGTTGGGGACAACTTGGGGTTCGGTCGTGAGATCTAATTGCTCGCCGGAAGTTATTTGGTCCATGGTGGGAGAAATCTTGCGCGACGTAATGCTCCCATCCGGCACCGTCAGCGCCTGCATGGAGAACGGCACGCTCCCCAACTGCACGCGCGGAGTCATCTCACTGTCCGTGCCCACGGTGATGCCCAGGTACAGTTCATCGTGGCCCTCAATCGATGAGGCCAGCGTGTTGTCGATGCTGCCCAGCATCACGTTGAACAGCCCGTCGGAAACATCCAGCGAATTGGCGCCCGTCCACATCTCCGTCCACAGCGGCGTGCCGCCGGTGGGCACGTCGTAGACGCGGAACTCCAGATTGTGCTTGCCGGTGAGGGGGTTTCCGCCGCTGTCCGCTAGGCGGCCCTGGTACGAGATGGTGCTGGTGGAGTTGGAGTACAGTGACGCGCGCAGTGGCGCTGCCAACGTGGGTACGGCGACTAACAACACCACGACCAGTAACAATGTGCCAATGTTCGGAATCATCTGCCGGCCTAGCCAGCGGAGCCAGCGTGACCAGTGTGAACTGCGTTTTGCCGGTGATGTGCCCGTCTCTTGAGACTCGGGCCGCCGCAGGTGGCGGTCGATGACCTCGACCAACTCTAGCACGAAGCTCTTTTGCTCATCCATCTGGAATCCTCCTTGATTATGTTGGCAACCTGATTCTGTTCCGCTAGCGAGACGTATTCGGATGCCGTGGTCATGAATATAGCTGCGTAGTACTGGGGCGCTTGAAAAGAACTGCCCCGGCCGCTGGACGCGGGCGAGGCAGTAAACGATTGCGCGGTTGATACAGCCTGGGACAAGGCGTTGGTGGTCACCGGGCCTGCTGGTCGCAGAGAATATGCAGACCGTGCAGGCGTCAGGGAAACCACCGCTGGTGGCAGGCTGTCATGCGTGGCGGCTAGACACATCTCCATCTCCCCTGGCATAGTATATCATATTCCACGCGCCCAAGTCAATATTCGTTTAACTTTACACTAACCATGTCACAACACAATTGCATAAGCATGAGCCTATTGTATCAGGATAGTAATGATTCCTGGCGCGTCTACCGAAGCAAGGCCGGGGCTGCCTGAGCGTACGCGCCTCGCGCCGGGACGCCAGCTACTACGTCTTCTGGGAATAGCCTGACGACCGTCGTTCCATCCCTAGGCGGATCACCACCCCAGTTTTGTCCCTAACTGGCCCTCATCTGGAATAAAAATACCTTGCATTCTGGCAACAAGATGCGCTAGAATGCGATAGCGGCATGCCCCACCTATTGTTTGAGGGGGCGCAACGAGTATCTGGAGTGCCCGATCCAGGCCGGCGTCTTGGATCGGGCCAACCAACTGGTGCGCGCCGCCATCTGCGCGAGCCGGGGTGCCGAGGGACCGATCCCGGCCTGCGGAGGGGTAGACCGCCGGTGCGAATTGGCAGCCACGGGCAAGGGGAGGAATGATGGCTACTAACCCAGTAGTGCTATTGGTCGAAGATGATCCTGTATTTCAGACTGTGATCCAGCAAGCGTTATCCCGGTCCGGCTACACGATTTATCTGACTACAACCGGGCAGGAGATGATCGAACGGCTGACCACTGCCCGTACGCTGCCGGCCTTGATAGTCCTGGATTGGTACCTGCCTCGAAACGAAATCGGTGCTGCGCCCCTGACTTGGTTGCGGTCGAATTCCAATCCGCGACTACAAACGCTGCCGGTGCTGGTACTGACGGCTGGGCGCAATCCGGAGCGGATCCGCCAGCAGGCGTTGGACGCTGGGGCGTCGGAATGCCTGCCCAAGACGTCGCCCGTGAGCCTGATGGTGGAGTGTATCCATCGTTTGATAGCCTCCAATGGCCCAGTAACCTCGCAGCTTCAATTGTTCGGCCGGCGAGTGCTCCGGCCGGATCAAGGCCGGCAGATATTCTTGCCACCCAAACAGGCAGAACTGCTACGCGTATTACTGGAAAATCACGACCAGCAGGCGACCTATGCGGTTCTGGAAAGCCGTCTGTTTCCCTTGGGCTCCAATCGACGGCAGTTGTTGCGCCGCCGGGTGCATAGCCTGAACGGTCGTCTGGCTATCTTGGGTGTTCAAGTGCGTGCGTCCCGACAGTACGGAATGTACTACCTCCACTACTCTCAGCCCGATGACTGATTATTTCCCACGCCTCCAGGCACGAGTATCCGCGCCGGAAATCCGATGAGGACTACTCTTGACTGGGGTCTGGACTGCTATAGCTGGCCAACGGCGACCGAGTGCCGCTTGCCGAAACGGCCGATTGTTGGTAAGATTGGCCGCTGTTGGAGGTGTCATGAGCAAATCGAGTCCTGTGTCGAATCCATCTGACGAGATCACCACGCCCGCTGCGGCGGCCTTGCTGGGCATGACTATCCCGGAAACTCAGAAGTTGTTCCGCTCCGGGGCCATTCCCGCCTGGAAAAGCTCGCGGGGGTGGACCACAACCCGTCAGGCGGTGATCGCCTACGGGCAGCGTGTTCGTGTCTGCCCAGAGATAGAACACGAGTGAACCAGCCCAACGTGCGCCGGTCAAAGCGGCGCAGGCATCGCGATGGCTGAAAAAAGTCGCCCCAATGGTCTGCGCGTATCAAGGGTAGTAGAAGGACAGAGCGTACCACGATTACCTTGCGAGAGGCGAAGGGGCGAATCTTGGGGCAATTGGCGATCTATGCAGAGGTAGCAACGAGCAACCAAGGTAGAGTCCCATGATTATCTTCGCATTACACTGCGCGTCGTGCGACCAGACCGTAGTGCAGCCGTTGGTAGTCGAGCATTCCACGCCGCACTGGGCTCGTGAGTTGTGGCGCCAGGCCCTGCTGGCCGGGTGGATCCGGGACGAAGGGACCGTGCAAACGTACTGTCCCGTGCATCGGGCCGTATTGGTGTACCCCTCGACGAAAGAGCGCCCGCTGCGCGGCATGCCATTCGTGCTCAGCCTGTACTGTGATGGCTGCAGGCGGCCGGGTTCTACTGACCCGATCCAGATCAACCGCTACGGCTCGCGGCGGCTCCGCGACGTGGCACGCGCGTAGGGGTGGCCTTTTTTTTCTTGCCCAGCAGGTGGATGGCAAGAGTATAGCCTACGGCGACTATTGCCGAGACTGCGAGCCGCTGCGGCGTGTCGAGCGGTGGGATGAACTGGCCCGGTTGGTGTGGATCCAGTCGACGGTGCAGGCGGCGGCCGAGCTGGGCATCTCGGACGTGGCCCTGGACAAGCAATGTTGCTGGCTGGGCGTGCCCAAGCCGCCGCCGGGCTTCTGGCGCAAGCACGAGACGGACCGGTTCATCGAATGCCGCGCGCTCGTCCCACCGCGCGTCCAGGCGCTGCTGGGTCCCGGGCTAGACGAGGTATATCCGCTGCGACAAGACTAATGAGGAAGCAACACATGCGCATCATCTTGGTCTGTCCCCACGTACGGGGATCCGTTCGTTACAGTTGAGGCATATAGATGAGCCACCCGGGGATATCGCAGCCAGCAGTGACCAGCAATTTGGGAGGCGGAACCGGGGCCTATCGCGCAGATCAAGCGCCTGGGCAATTGCTCAGCCTACCCTCCCGCAAGTTGCTTGGAACGACGTTTCAGGACTGCATTCCATCTAGGAGCGCAATTGTCGGCATGGTTCAGGTTAGATTCACACTTTCCCAGAAGCGGTTCAGCGGATTGGTTTTTCTTCACGCTAACGGATCCTCAAAATGGTTGGAAGAGGGCCGTTACCGCCTTGTTTAGGCCAATTCTTGGCTAGTTCGGGCACTTTCAGCCCAGAATCTAGAGAAATTGTACCAAAATATTCTTCCCACAAAGCAAAAGTGTGAATCTAACTTCCCAGGGTTCTGAACCATGCCCAATTGTCAGCCGAGAAACCGGCCAACCTGCGGGAGGGTAAGCAGTCACACACGATATACGAACACGCGACGTGATATTGTACCTTGCGAAAACGCCGGTGTAGGGGAGTCATGAGCACGTTGCTGGCCCCACACGTTTGGTTAGGCGGGTTAGAAAACTTCAAGGGGTTTGGGCTTGCCTTTTGGGACTGCCTGTGATATACTGCGGGCGGTTTCACCACAATATCTTGTGGGTTTGGCCCGGGTAAAGCACAACCAGTCGTGGTTATGTTGCACCGTAAAGGAATTGTCTGGCGGGGCACACTCGCAAGGGGCGAGCGCTGCGGGACACTGCACGAGGACTATGGGGAGTCCATGGTGGTGGTGAACTCGCCCCGGGTGCGGAGTGTGGCTACTGCGGGCGGGCCGAGCCGCCGTATTGAGTCTGTAGAGTAGGCCGCGCCCGCTGCTCAGTTCTGATAAGCACAGCCCACTCTATCTACTGGGCAAGCTGGCCCAGGTGCATGTGCAAGCAGTACTCATCGAGGCCAGCAACGATGTCGGCGCACCCTGAGCGGACTGAGAGCTTGTGAAAATATCACCCGGTCACTGGCTGCGACCGCATGATAGTTAGTTTTCATGCAAGTATCCAGTCACAGGGCATACTATGGTGCTTAGGTAGCGTGCTGGCGCGACCTGGTCGCCAGGCCCCTAACTCTGGGGACACGGTCAGGGCCGGTTCGAGCCCCAGAATCAAGCCTCGTATCGCCCTGGGGCGGTATCTGCCCCCGCGGGCGCACGAGGCCAGTCTGGTGCGGTTAGGCGGCTAATGATGCTGCCGCTGGGTGGCCAGCGGCCTCGCGGAGGCGGAGCCAGATCAACATATTGTGCGTGAGGGCCACCCACAACGCTACACAGCGGACCTTGCGCAAACCCCGGACCCGCACTTGCTGAACGCCGTAGCGCACCCGGGCTTGTGCGTTGGGCAACTCGACCAGGCAGCGCTGCTTGTACAGGGCTTTCCCGGCCGCGGTGCCCATGCGCTGCCGCCAAGCCGCGATGGCCGCCGAGTCCGTCGGCAACGGGGCATAGCGGTCGCGGGTCTCATCTTTGGGTTCGGGCACCGGGCAAAAGGGGACGACTCCGTGCGCAACCAGATACTCGATCGCCGCCAGGCAGACAAAGCCGCCGTCGCTCAACCAGCGCCGGGGCAAGCGCTGCGTGCGAGCCAGGACTTGAGCCACCATCGGCTCCATTTGAGCCTTGTCACTGCCCGTGTTGACTACGTCCACCCCAGTGATGACAAAGTGGACCAACTCGACGCTGAATTGCCAGTTGTAGGCCGGG
>JAHJIN010000583.1 GCA_018823415.1 Chloroflexota bacterium
AGTGGCCCCTGGGCAGCAGGCACATCTGGCGAGCAGGTGATCTGGTCGCTCTGGTGGACCAGTTGGTAGGATGAATAACGGCGCGACGATATCCGGGGTTTTTAGATCTGATGAGGGTTGTTAGTTGGCATTAGTCGAGCTATACGTTGGCGAATCGTCAAAAAGGGGCCAAAATCGGGTGACAGCGGGCCATTAGCGCGCTCCAAATCCAGCGCATAACGTCACGGACCGCGCGGCCCTTGGACCACATAGCGGCCCCGGCCGCGAAGGTGAAACTCTAGCCGGGGGGTGTCGCGGGCCGGCCTGATGGTGTACCGACCGGATGTCATCGGCCCCGAACCGTAACCCGCGGTGAGGGCCGCGGCCGCGCTGCCGTTGCAGTACCCAGACGACTGGCTCAAGTAGGGCTTGACGAACCAGCCCCCAGGCTGTATCATCGTACTTGCATGGATACCCAGTGGTAAGAATCGACGCGACTGGCGCCGCTCCTCCCCCATGCCCAAGACGCGGTGGCGAGCGAACCGGTCGCACACCCTGTGTGGCGCCGCGCCCCATTAGGCCGCCCGGCCACAGGCTGGCGCGCGCGAAAGGAGCAGAGATCAAATGTGGCTACTCACGAATTTTGGGTTCTTCAGTATCGTCCAGAAGCCAGATGATGAACCGGCGGGCACACTGACCGTCCGGAGCCGAGTAAAGTCTGACCTTGAGGCGCTACGGGAGAAATACCTCCCAAGCATGGGCACGATTGTTGCTCATGCGGGTAGCGACTACAAGTATCGCGCGAAGGTGTCGCGCGAAGCCCTGGCCATCGCTATGCTCCGAATCGCCTTAGACCTCAACTACAGCAACTTCAAGACCTCCGTCGCCAAGACTCAAGGGCACGAGCGTGCCGACATTTACCACCAGGTTTGGAACATCCTTCACGCATTGCCGGACAAGGAGCAATCACCGTCATCCAGTGCCACCATCGCAGCCGGTTCTACGCCCCATAAGTACCACTCCTATGGCGGGGTATTGTTCGATGCGGAGGGTCGGGTCTTGCTGCGCAAGCCGACGGGCGAGTTCGATGGCTATGTCTGGACTTTTCCGAAGGGTCGCCTGAAGAGTGGTTTCACTCCTGAACAGACGGCCTTGGCTGAGGTGCTGGAGGAGACAGGCTACCGTGCAGAGATCATTGACACAGTGCCTGGCAGCTTCGTTGGGGGCACAAGTGTCACCGAGTATTTCCTGATGAACCCTGTGGGTAGGGCACAGGCCTTCGATCCCAAGGAGACACAAGACGTCAAGTGGGTCTCACCTGACGAAGCCGGAGATTACATCAAACTCACTCGCAACAGCGTTGGGCGTGAGCGGGATCTTGGCGTCCTGCAAGCGGCAGTTGCAACCTACAACGCCCAAAGATGAAGCGGCCTAATTATGGTCGGCGGGGCGGTCGCCCGCGCCGCCGCCACCGCACCCGGCGGGCCGGGCGTGAGACGTTTGTTAGCCGCACCCGGTTCCTCAGACGATAGGCTCTGGTCATGAGTGCCACTGGCGGCGCGCTACGCCATGACAATGACCGTGGCGTAGCGCCAGATATGATCGGTAGCAGCTGTCGTGGTCAAGAAAAAGCGGCGCAAGCAGTCCCACCCGCCCCGGCGCCGGCGGTTCAATCGTCGGCAACGCCTGGCCTCGGCCCAGAGTTGGCTACCCACCTATGCCGGCGGCCACGTTGCCCCGGCGTATCGCCAGTGCTATGGCGTGGACTGACCCACAGCGTTCAAGGAACTGGAACTGCTGGGAATTGAGCTGGATCCCGAGTACCAGAAATGGGTCCTGGCGTCTGTCCGGGGACAAACCGAGGCCAGCAAGCGCCGACGCAGGGAGCAAGCGGCTCAGACGGAGGAGTTGCTGGCCGGCGACCAGGACGCGAATTTCGCGTACATTGCGGGCTACACCAACTGGGGCTTTCCCTATGGCATCACCTGGGCCGAGATGGCGGCCGCAGAGCTTGAAGGCTGGAGAGCCGATGGCCCGGATTCACCTGGCCCTGGTGAGCCGGTCCGCGCGAGCCCCGGTGCCCCATCCAGCACCAAGCGTCGCTAGAAGAAGCTGCCCCGTCGGGCTGCCCGGAGGAAACACATGCC
>JAHJIN010000584.1 GCA_018823415.1 Chloroflexota bacterium
CGCCTTGAACACCTCGCGCCGGTACGAGATGTAATTGAGGACGATAAACGACAGCGGCGGGATGATGGCAAAATACCAGTTCTCGAACACCAGCACCGTGCCAATGGCCCACAGGCCCACGCCAATGTGCACAAACTTGCGCGTAAAATCCCGGGGCAATTTGAAGACAATGCGCAGACCCTCGCCGCCCCCCAGCACGGCAAACACCCACACGTAGGACAACACCAAACCAACCCAATCGTTGGGGATAGACATCGTGGGCATGGCTTCAAGACCTCCCTGGCAAAGGTGACCATCATCTACGGTAGAAATTATAACATCGGATGAGCCAAAAGGCAATGCTTTTCAGGTCAAACTCAGCCAACAACCACTTGCCGCACCATTGGCTATCCGCTATAATAAAGCGCGTTCTACCCTGGTCAGCAAGGAACTGCCATGTCCGATGCCCTACCTTTCCTTGGGTCCCTGCGACTCGGGGGACTGGTTATCGACCCGCCGCTGCTGCTGGCGCCGATGGCCGGCTATACCCACGCGCCGTTTCGGGCCTTGTGCCGGCGCCGGGGCTGCGGTCTGGCCTTTACCGAGGTCATCACGGCCGCCGGGATCGCGCGCCGGGTGCCGGCCACGCTGCATTATCTGACCACCTGGCCCGGCGAGCGCCCGGTGGCCGCGCACATCTATGGCGCCGAGCCGCAGGCCATGGCCGACGCGGCCCGGGTCATCGAATCCCTGGGTCAGTTTGACCTCATCGACATCAACTGCGGCTGCCCGGCGCCCAAGATCACGCGCAAAGGGGCCGGCGTGGCCCTCATGCGCGACCCGGACCGGGTCTACGCCATCGTGCGGGCCGTGGTCCGGGCCACCGCGCTGCCCGTCACCGTCAAGACCCGCATCGGCCTGTCGCCCGACGAGGCCAGCCTGCCGGCCGTGGCCCAGGCCGTAGAGGCCGGCGGCGCGCAAGCCCTGTTCGTTCACGCCCGGTTCGCCATCGACCAGCACACCGGCCCGGTTCACCTGGATGCCCTGCGTCGTGCCAAGCAAGAACGCGCCATCCCGGTCATCGGCAACGGCGGCATTCGCACCGGCCCCAACGCCGCCCGGATGCTGCGCGAGACCGGCGTAGATGGCCTCATGATCGGCCGGGCCGCACTGGGCAACCCGTGGGTGTTTGACGAGGTGCGCTGTCACCTGGCCGGCCAGCCCTATGCGCCGCCGTCGGCCGACGAGCGGCTGGCGGTGCTGGCCGAACACCTGCACGGGCTATATCAACAGGTCCAGGTCGGCCATCATTTGCAGCGCCGGCCCCGCTTCACCGATGAAGGGGCCGCGTGCCGCCAGTTTCGGGGTCACCTGGCGCGTTATCTGGCCGGCGTCCCCCATGCCAGCCGATGGCGGGTGCAACTCCTGGCTGCCGAATCCATCGCCGAGGTACTGACCGCCGCTGCGCAGGCCCTGGCCGGCTGACCGCACCATTTGCCCGGGCCGTCTTTCGGACCGCCCTGTTGTGTGCTATAATGAACCCAGCAAATCGCGGCGGGGCTGGGGGAAGAGGCCATCAAACGGTAGGGCCTAACCAATGAAATTCTTGTACAGCGAGCAAGAATTTCCTCAAGCATCAACTTGGTTGGCTCTGGTTTGTCCAGGTTAGGAGCATCGTCATGGAGCGAAACCTGCGCCGCATCCCGTTCTTTAGCGAGTTGCCCGACGAGGAACTGCGCGCCATCTCGGCTCGTCTGCGGCGGGAGCGCTATCTCAAGGGCCAGGTAATCTTTGCCGAAGGCGAGTCCGGGGACGCGCTGTACCTCATCGACTCGGGTCAGGTGCAGGTCATCACCGGCGACACCATCCTGGCCTACCTGGGACCGGGCAACTTTTTCGGCGAAATGGCCTTGCTGCTGGACCAGCCGCGCTCGGCCAGCATCCGCGTGGTCATTGACGCCGAGGTCCTGGTGTTGCGCCGCCCCGACCTGGAAGACCTGCTGGACGAGTACTCGACCATCGCCCGGCAAATGAGCCGGGAATTGAGCCGCCGCCTGGCTGAAACCAGCCACATGCCGGCCCGTATAGAAGAGTATAATCTGGTCAGCGTGGTGGGGCCGGGCGTGGGCGACTTGGCCTTGAGCCTGGCGCGCCAGACCGGGCAACGCGTCATCGTCTTTGACATGGGCGGCCTATCGCTCACCGACGCCGAGCGCGCGGCTCTGCACGCCGGCCGCGTGGCCGTGGCCGATAGCCAGTCTACCTCGTACCTGCGGGCCGGCGGCCTGGCCGAGACCCTGGGCTACCTGGCCGAGCAGTTTGACTGGGTGCTCATGAGCGCGTCGCCGCACAAGCCCGAAATCACGCTCAAATCCATGGACCAGGCCGACCTGTGCGTGCTGCTGGACTGCCCAGCCGAGCCGTGGATGGACGCGCCGGCGCGCCCCAAGCTCCTGGAGACTGCTGCCGACAGCATCTCGCTAGACCGGCTGGCCCGGCGCATCGCCCGGCGTACGGTGGGCCTGGCCCTGTCCGGCGGCGGGGCGCGCGGCATGGCCCATATTGGCGTGCTGCGCGTGCTGGAAGAGGCCGGCATCCCCATCGACGTGATGGCCGGGGCCAGTGCCGGGGCGCTCTTTGGGGCGCTCTATGCTGCCGGGCTGGACCTGGACCAGGTAACCGACTTTGCCCGGGGCTTGCCGACCATAATGCGGCTGCGCGGCGGCCTGTGGGATTTCCAGATTCCCCCTCGGTCGGGCCTGATCCACGGCCAGCGCACCATTCGCTACCTGGACCGGGTGCTCAAAGGCAGCACCTTTGCCGACCTGCGCATCCCCATGTTCGTGGTCGCCGCCGACATTCTCACCGGCGAAGAGGTGGTGCTGTGCGAAGGCCCATTGGCGCCGGCCCTGCGCGCCAGCTTTTCCGTGGTGGGCATCTTTGTCCCCTACCAGCACCAGGATCGGCTGCTCATAGACGGAGGGGCCATCAACCCGCTGCCAGCCACGGTGCTTGCTCAACGCGGCGCCAATGTCATCATCGGCTCCAGCGTCATCGCCGGTTTTGCCGTCGAAGCCCAGCGCAAAGGGTCCTTGCAAGGGCCGGGCCTCAACATATTCCATGTGCTGGATCGGCAGATGGCCCTTATGGAGCGCGAGATCATCCGCCGCCGGATGGACCCGGTGAACGTGCTCATCGAGCCGCGCATCGAAACGTTTACCACCATGGACTATGACCAGGCCGATGCGCTGATCCGCGTGGGTGAAGAGGCCGCCCGCGCGGCCCTGCCCGACATCCAGGCCCTGCTCGCGCCCCGGCCGCGCCCAGCGTCGTGAGGCCATCCCAAAACAGATGCGTATCCTTGTTGCCATTCTCCTTTTGTTTCCCCTGCTCGCTGGCACGGTAGCGGCGAGTCAGCCCCCGGCCCGGTCACACACGCTGGCCCCGGTCCTCAAGTGGCAGCGCGGCGGCTGCTACTCGTCCTGGTGCGAAACCGGCTGGTATTCGGCCCCGGCCGTGGCCGACCTGGACGGCGATGGTGCGCTGGAGGTCATTGCCTCCGCGTATTCCATCGTCGTGCTGGATGGGGCCACCGGGGCCCTGGAATGGCGCGTGAAATCCGGCCACGACCGCTCCCAGGACCCGGCCACCGTGGACAATGTCGGCCGCACCTGGCCCGGCGTCGTCGTCGCCGATGTGGATGATGATGGTCAACTCGAGATCGTCACGGCTCACGGCGGCGGCTATGTGTCGGTGTATGACCGGGATGGCTATTTTCAGCCGGGCTGGCCCCAACGCCCCACCACCAGCGAACTGCGTGGGCTCTCAGCCTACGACCTGGATGGGGACGACACGCTCGAGATCGTCGTCACCGCCGCTGTGGGCAACAAGACCAACACTTGGGTCTATGAGCATGACGGCACGCTGCGTCCCGGCTGGCCCCAGTTGGTGGGCGACAGCGGCTATGCCTATGGCGTGTTCAACGACAACGCCGCCGTGGGCGACCTGGACGGCGACAACCTGGGCGAGGTGGTGATCCCTTCTGACGTGCATTACATCTGCGCCTACGAGGCCACCGGCGCCCCCATCCCAGCCCACGCCATGTACGGAAGCAAGGCCTGGGGCAAGGTAGGCGTATGGGAAAGCCTGGCGACCGAACTCAAGGGCTGGGGTGATTGCAGCACCACGCGCGCGGAACGGTATCGCACCAACTTTGCCCACGGCCCGGCCGTCATCGCCGACCTGAACGGCGATGGACCCGTCGAGGTAGTGGCGGTGGGCAACGTGTACGACTGCGATGTGGGGCATCCGCCGGGCAAATACAACGGCGTGTACGTGTTCAACGCCGACCGCAGTCGCTTCCAGGCCGGGGTCTATGACTGGAGCACGGTCCCCATCAACACCGGCGCGCCCCTCACCGAAGATTACAACGTCATCGAGAACAATCAGCCCAACCCAGCCGTGGCGGACCTGGACGGCGACGGGACCCGGGAAATCATCTATTCGTCCTATGACGGCCGGGTCCACGCCTTTTGGTTGGACCGGACCGAGCACGGCGCGTGGCCCTATGCGGTCTATACCGGGGGCGCTTATCGCTTTGCCTCTGAGCCGGCCATCGCAGACCTGGACAACGACGGCCATGCCGAGGTTATAGTGGCCTCGTGGGTGCAAAAGGGGACGTATCAAACCGGCAAGCTGCACATTCTGGACTATATGGGCAACCCGCTCCACGAGTTGGACCTGCCGGCTGCCTTTGGCAGCCCAGACTGGAACGGTGCGCTGGCTGCTCCCACCCTGGCCGACATTGATGGAGACGCTGACCTGGAGGTGGTGCTGAACACGGCCCACGCCGGGTTTGTGGCCTATGACCTGCCCGGTACCGCCAACGCCCGCGTGCTGTGGGGCACTGGCCGGGGCAACTATCAGCGCACCGGGTCCATCCTGCAAGGCACGCTTCAGGGCTCGGTCAAGCAGGTGGCACCGACCCTGGCCGGCCCCGGCGACACCCTTGTCTACACCATCGCGCTGCACAACCCCGGCCCGGCTCTGGCCCACGTCTGCGTCACCGATACGCTGCCGGCGCCGGTGAGCTATGCGGGCGGCCTGTGGGCCTCGGCCGGCAGTTGGGGTCAGGCTGGCGGTGTGATTACCTGGACCGGGATCGTGCCGGCCGGCGCGCCCGTCACCATCACGTATGGCGTCACCATCAGCACGCCACTCGCCGGCCCCCAGGCCATCGTCAACACGGCCCTGCTAGACGACGGTCAGGGTCAGGTCTGGTCGCGGTCAGCCACCGCCATAGTCAATGGATACGCCCTGTATCTACCGCTGGTTCGGCATCCGTGAGCCGGCGGCTGCGGATCCTGGGAGGTCATAGATGGATTGGCAACTGATATTTTCCATGGGCACCAACGCCTTGTGCATCCTGACGGCCCTGGGTATCTTTCAATACGCCTGGCGACGTCGTTCTGTGCCCGGCGCCAAATACTTTGCCCTATACATGCTGGCAGCCGCCTTGTGGTCCCTGGGCATTCTGATGCGGATACTGGGCAGCCGGATGGCGGTAGGCCCGCTGGAAATGAGCGGCGGCGATGTGGTGGCCTGGGTCGGCATCCTGGCGATGCCGGTGGTCTGGGTGGCATTTGCCATCAAGTACACCGGGCGCGACAAGTGGCTGATACCCCCCGTCTGGATCGCGGCGGCTGTGGCAGGGCTGGCCCTGTTTCTGCTGCGACTGACGCATGAATCGGGCCTCTGGTTTCGCCTGTCCGACAGCCTGGGCCTGTGGCCCACCGACATGAGCGTTTTCGCTGGCATTGGCATCGCCACCTTTGGCTGGGTCTTGAACAATCTGTACGTCTCGGTCTTGTTGCTGTTGGGGGCACTTTTGCTGGGCCTGGACCTCTTTCGGTCGCCCCGGGTGTACCGCCGGCAATACCTCAGCCTGCTCATTGGCGGCCTGGCTCCCTGGGTGCTGGGCTTGCCCGCGCTCTGGGGCATTGGCCCATTCCCCGAAGAGTGGGTATCACTCAGCTTTGCTATCGGCGGGCTGGTGGGCATGTGGGGCATCTCGCATTTCGGCGCGTTTGACATCGTGCCCATTGCCCTGGACACGGTGATGGAAAGCCTGGACGATGGCGTGATCGTGCTGGACACGCGTGACCGCATCGTGCATCTCAACCCGGCAGCCCAGGTCACGCTGGGAGGCTCGGCTCGCGAACTCGAGGGCGTGTCCATTGCCGACGTACTGCCAGCCTGGGAAACCCTGCTGCGCAATCTGGAAAAGGGCAATTCCCAGGCCGAGATTACCCTGGGTGAGAAAGCGGATCAGCGCATCTATGACTTGCGCATCTCGCCGCTCTATGGCCGGCGCAACATGCTCTCGGGCTGGCTGATCCGGCTGCATGACGTGACCTGGCGCCAGCAGCGCGAGGCCGAACTGCGGCGCGTCAACGCCGAACGCAAGCGCCGCAACAAGGAGCTGATGCTGCTCAACCGCGTGATCGCGGCGGCTACCTCCCGAGTAGAACCCCAGGCAGTGCTCGAGTTGGTCTGCCAAGAACTGGCCCAGGCCCTCGACTCGCCCCGGGTGGCGGTGGCACTGGTCAACGAGACCCGCACCGCGCTCACGGTGGTGGCCGAGTGGCGCGCCGAGGCCAGCCTCAGTTCTCTGGGAGTGGTCATCCCCGTCGAAAACAACCCGGCTACCCTCCAGGTATTCCAACAAAAAGCACCCCTATCCGTGACAGATGCCCAGCACGACCCACGTATGGCCCCAGTCCACGACCTGATGCGGCACCAGGGCGTGGCGTCGCTGCTCATCCTCCCCCTCATCGTGCGCGACCAGGTGGTGGGCACCATTGGCCTGGATGCCCTGGAGGCGCGCCAGTTTACCGAAACCGAAATCGCCTTGGGGGCCAGCGTGGCCGCGGCCGCGTCGCAGGCCCTGGAAAGCGCCCAGGCCGAAGAAGCCCTGCGTGAGAGCGAAGAACGACTCAAGATCGCCATGGAGGCCGCCGGCCTGGCCCTATGGGACATGAACTTGACCACCCGGGAAACCATCGTCGCGCACGCCAGATCGGGCGAAAATGGGTGGGGCTATGAGAACGAAGCGGTGCCCGAAGCCGAGTGGTCCCGCTGGGTGCATCCCGACGACTGGCCGCTGGTCATGGCGGCCATGAAACAGCACCTGGCCGGCGAAACGCCGGTCTACGAAATCGAGTTCCGCACGCGGACGCCCCGGTGCAGTCCAGAAGAAGAGTGGTCCTGGTTTCTGCAGCGGGGCAAGGTGGTGTGCTGGGACGATCAGGGCCAGCCCTTGCGTGCCACCGGCATCCAGGACGACATCACGGCGCGCAAACAGGCCGAAGAAGAGCTGCGCCAGGCTAAAGAAGCCGCCGAGGCTGCAAACCGGGCCAAAAGCGTGTTCCTGGCGAACATGAGTCACGAGCTGCGCACGCCACTCAACGCCATCCTGGGCTTTTCCGAGCTATTGACGCGTGATGCCGCTCTCACTGCCGAACAACGCAGCAGCCTGGAGACCATTGGGCAAAGCGGCCGTCATCTGCTCACCCTCATCAACGACATCCTGGAAATGTCCAAGATCGAGGCCGGCCGCACCACACTGTTTGAGCAGAGCTTTGACCTGCACCGCATGCTGGACGACCTGGAAAGCATGTTCCGGCTGCGCGCAGCCAGCAAGGGATTGCAGCTCCTTCTCGAGCGCGCCCCGGATGTGCCGCAATACGTGCGCACCGACGAGGCCAAGCTGCGCCAGGTGCTCATCAACCTGCTCAGCAACGCCGTCAAGTTTACCGCCGAAGGCGGCGTCACCCTACGAGCCAAGGTCGCTGGAGACAAGGAAATAGAGACCAGCGCAAGAGCGCCAGGTTCATCTCTGTCGCCTATGTCTATCTTGCTTGAAGTAGAAGATACCGGGTCGGGCATTGCCCTGGAGGACATCGAGCGCATCTTTGACCCCTTTGTGCAAAGCGCCAGCGGGCTCAAGTCGCAAGAAGGCACCGGGCTGGGACTGACCATCAGCCAGCAGTTCGCGCACATGCTGGGTGGCGACATCAGCGTACGCAGCGAGCCAGGCAAGGGCAGCGTTTTCCGCTTTATCGCGCAGGTCACGCCGGCTGCCGCCGCCGATGTGCACGGGGACGACGAGCGGCCCACGCGCCGGGTCGTCGGGATCGAGCCGGGGCAGCCGGTCTATCGCATCCTCATCGCCGAGGACCGGGAAACCAACCGCGAGTTGTTGGTCAAGCTGCTCCAGCCGCTGGGTTTTGAGGTGCGCGAAGCCGTCAACGGCCAGGAGGCCGTGCGCATCTGGGACGAATGGGACCCACACCTCATCTGGATGGACATGCGCATGCCGGTGATGGACGGCTACGAGGCCACCCGGCGCATCAAGGCCACCACCAAGGGCCAGGCCACCGTCATCATTGCCCTCACGGCCAGCGCCTTTGAAGAAGACCGGGCCATGATCTTGTCCGAAGGCTGCGACGACTTTGTACGCAAACCCTTTCGCGAATCCGAGATCTTTGACCGACTTGCCAAGCACCTGGGCGTGCGCTTGATCTACGAAGACCAGGCGCGCCCGCACCCGGTCCAGCCGGCCGAGGCCCAGGACGTGCTAGGCCCGGGCTCGCTGGCTGCGTTGCCCCACGATTGGGTCGCCGCCCTGCACCAGGCTGCCACCCAGGCTGACGCCGACCAGGTATTGGAACTGGTGAAACAAATCCAGGCCGATCACTCGCCACTCGCTGAGGCCCTGGCATCATTGGTGCAAAACTATCGCTTTGACGTGATCATGGAACGCACCAGGGGAGAGATGGGAGAACCAGCATGAAAGGCAACATCCTCATCGTAGACGACACGCCGGCCAACCTGCACCTGCTGTCCAACATGCTGACCGAACAGGGCTACAAGGTGCGCTCGGTCATCAACGGGCATATGGCCCTCACCGCCACGCACGCCGCGCCGCCGGACCTGATCCTGCTGGACGTGAACATGCCCGATATGAATGGCTACGAGGTGTGTCAGTCCCTCAAAGGCGACGACCAGACCCGGCACATCCCCATCATCTTTATCAGCGCCCTGAGCGAGGTGGAAGACAAGGTCCGGGCCTTTACCATCGGCGGGGTCGATTACATCGCCAAGCCGTTTCAATTGGAAGAGGTGCTGGCCCGGGTGCAGACCCACCTGGCCCTGCGTCAACTCCAAGAAGAGCTTCAGCAGGCCAACGAAGCGCTGGAGCAGCGCGTGGCCCAACGTACTGCCGAACTGGTGCAACTGAACGCGGCCCTGGAACGCTTTGTGCCCCGCGAGTTTCTGGGTTTCCTGGGCAAAAACAGCATCACCCAGGTGGAATTGGGCGACCAGGTGCAGGCCGAGATGACCATCCTATTTTCCGACATTCGTGACTTTACGCCCCGATCCGAACGGTTGACGCCTCAACAGAACTTTTTCTTTGTAAACGACTATTTGGGCTGCGTGGGGCCTATCATCCGCCAGCACCACGGCCTGATCGACAAATACCTGGGCGATGGCGTGATGGCCCTCTTTCCCGGCGCGGCCGACGACGCGGTGTTGGCCGCTATTGCCATGCAGCGCGAGGTGGCAAGTCACAACTGCCGCCTGCTGGAGCGGGACGAGGAGCCTATCTCTATCGGCGTGGGCCTGCACACCGGCCGGATGATGCTGGGCATCATTGGCGAAGAGCAGCGCTGGCAAGGCACCGTCATCTCGGACGCCGTCAACCTGGCTGACCGCCTGGAAGATTTGACCAAGGTCTATGGCGTATCTATCGTCGTCAGCGAGCAAACGCTGGCCCGGCTGCACAACCCGGCGCAATTCAACTGCCGGTTCCTGGACCGGGCCCAGGTCAAGGGCAAGCGAGAGCTGATCCCGGTGTTCGAGATACTGGAAGGCGACCCGGACACGATGGCCCTCAAGCTCCAGACCAAGCCGGCCTTTGAAGCGGGCCTGCACCTGTTCTACGACCGCAAGTTTGCCGAGGCCAGCGTGCGATTTAACCAGGTGATAGAGCACAACCCGGCTGACAAAGCGGCTCGGCTCTATCTGCAACGCGCAGCGCGGTTCATGGTCCAGGGCGTGCCAGCAGATTGGGACGGCGCTGGCCTGCCCGAGGATATGTGGCCCGCGATGCAGCAGGACTAGATTTCCCGGCCCCGGCCCAACCGGACTTTTGTCACAGACAGGCCGCCACTGCCACGCTATACTATAGCCAGGAACAACCAATATCAAGCACGGAGGTCAATCAATGAACCTGCGTATCCTGGCGATTGTATCTGGCGACTATGGCAAGCGGCATGTAGAAAATATCCGGGCCCACGGCCCGGCCGACTGGACCGTGGAGGTATGGCGCGCGCCGGCATTTTTGCCCCCGGTCATCGACGATCCGGACGATTTCTTGCCGGCCAAGCTGCCCCCGGCCGACCTGATCCTGGCCTTTGGCGAGAACCCTGGCGTGGCCGAACTGGTGCCCGGCATTGCCCGGCTCACCGGCGCCACGGCCGTCATCGCCCCCATCGACAGCGAAGCCTGGTTGCCCCGGGGCCTGGCCCACCAGTTGTGCAGTTGGCTGGAGCGCATTCATGTGGCCTGCGTCATCCCCAAGCCCCTGTGCTCCCTCACCGAAACGCAATACGGCCTGGCCCGGCGCCAGGATATTGTTTATGACAACGCACTCATCGCCGAGTTTGCCCGCTATTTCGGCCGGCCAGAGCTGCGCATCACCGTGGACCCCGACACCCGCACCATCACCGAGGCTGAGGTGGCCCGCGACGCCGTGTGTGGTTGCGCGCGGCACGTGGCCCAGGGACTGGTGGGTCTCTCGGCTGACGAAGCCGAAGAAAAGGCCGGCCTCTTGCACCACCACTACCCCTGTCTCGCCAGCATGGGCATCGACGATGACTATGGCGATACACTGATGCACATCTCGGGCAACATCATCAAGGACCATGTGGGCGAGCAGGTCAAGCCCTTCAAGCACGTGCAATATATCATCCCCGGCAGCAAGGCCGATTAGCCCTGGCCCTGATCGACAACGTGCGGCCCGGCGAGTTGACGCCGGGCCGCTTTTGCGTTATGATTCCATCTGGCAAATAGGGGGCTCAACGAAGAGACCCTATTCTTTTCGAGGAGGAAATCGTGAACACCCAGGACTATGTTGCGCTAGACGAACGCTATGGCGCGCACAACTATCACCCGCTCGATGTCGTCATTGCCCGGGCCCAGGGAATCTGGGTTTATGACGTAGAGGGCAAACGCTATCTGGACTTTTTGAGTGCCTATTCGGCTGTCAACCAGGGCCACTGCCACCCGCGTATCGTCCAGGCCCTCAAAGACCAGGCCGGCAAGGTGGCGCTCACCTCGCGGGCCTTTCGTAACGATCAATTGGGTTTGTTATGTAAAGAATTGTGCGAGCTGACCGGTTATGAAAAGGCCCTGCCCATGAACTCGGGCACCGAGGCCATCGAAACGGCCCTCAAGGCTGCCCGCAAATGGGGCTATATGGTCAAGGGCGTGCCCGCCGATCAGGCCGAGATCATTGCCTGCACCGACAATTTTCACGGCCGCAGCATTACCGTAGTCTCGTTTTCCAGCGAGCCACTCTATCGCGACGGCTATGGGCCATTCACGCCCGGCTTTACGGTCATCCCCTACGGCGACGCCGACGCCCTGGCCGCTGCCATCACCCCCAACACCGTCGCCTTTTTGCTGGAACCTATCCAGGGCGAAAGCGGCGTCCGTATTCCCCCGGCTGGTTATTTGCGACAGGCCGCCGACATTTGCCGCGAGCGCGGCGTGCTCCTCATGGCCGACGAAATCCAGAGCGGGCTGGGTCGCGCCGGCAAGCTCCTGGCCTGCGAGTGGGAAGACGTGCGGCCGGACGTGGCGGTCATTGGCAAGGCGTTGAGCGGCGGGATGTACCCGGTTTCGGCCGTGCTGGCCTCGGCCGAGGTGATGGACGTGTTCGATCCCGGCTCGCACGGCAGCACCTTTGGCGGGAATCCCCTGGCCTGCGCCGTGGCCCGCGAAGCGCTGCGCGTGCTCGTAGACGAAAACTTGGTCGAAAACTCGGCGCGCCTGGGGGCCTATTTTCTGGAGCAACTACGCACCATTCAGAGCCCGCACGTCAAAGAGATGCGCGGGCGCGGGCTATTCGTCGGTGTGGAACTGTGGCCAGCGGCCGGCGGTGCCCGGCGCTTTTGCGAAGTCCTGGCCCAGCGCGGCCTGCTCTGTAAGGAAACCCACCAGCACGTGATCCGCTTTGCCCCACCGCTGGTCATCACCCAGCCAGACCTGGACTGGGCACTGGGACATGTGCGCGAGGTGCTGACCTCGCTCTAATGCGTCTGACGGATGACCCCTGCGGGTCACGAGCCCATAATCGGAGAGGACATTATGACAACCGAATTATCACCAGAATTGGCCCGGCTCCGCGAAGCGCTGCCGGCCATCGTGGCCGACATGGAACGCCACGTGCCGTATGCGTCGGCCCTGGGCGTGCAATCCATCGGCACGGCCGTGGAGGTCAATCACCGCGAGCAACACGTCTCCCAGGCCGATCCCAGCCAGGGTGTGGTGCTCACCGCCTTTAATGGCGCCTACCTGGAAGAATTGGCCCTGGGCACATTAGACGCCGCCGAGATCAGCCGCGCGGCTCGGTCCTTTGCCCAGGACGTGAGCCAGCGCGTGGTCCACGACGGGCTGCACATCGACCCCGGCACACCCCAGGATAGCCATTTCGCCACGCTGTGTCAGGAATCGCCGGCTGACGTGCCGGTGGCGCTCAAGTTCGACCGCTGCCGCGAACTGCACGGCCGGCTCGCGGCCGGCGACCCGCATATTGTCAACGTCATGATCAACTATGGCGACCGCACCAGCCACAAGGTATTTGCCAACCGCGCGCGCTTCCTGAGCCAGTCCATCTTTCGCACGCGCGTCATGCTCATGGTCGTCATGGCTGACGACAGCGGCCGCACCGAGTATGGGTGGCACATGCAAGACGGCACCGCCGGCTTTGAGTTGACCCAGGTATCCGACGCCGACATGAACCGCCTCACGACCATGGTACGCAGCCTGCTCACCGCCGAACGTATCGAGCCGGGGATGTACGACGTGGTCACCGACCCGCACGTCTCTGGCATCATTGCTCACGAAGCATTTGGGCACGGTGTAGAACTAGACATGTTCCTGAAGGGCCGGGCCCGCTCGCAGGAATACCTGGGCCGGGCTATCGCCTCACCCCTCGTTACCATGATGGACGACCCCACCGTGCCCGGGGCATATGGCTCGTACTTTTTTGACGACGAAGGCCAGCTTGCCACCCCCACCACCATCATCGCCAACGGCATCTTTGAGCAGGGGCTATCGGACCTGACGGCGTCGCTCCGGCTCCACCAGCCGCACACCGCCAACGGCCGCCGTGAAAGCTTTCAGCGCAAGGTCTATGTGCGTATGTCCAACACCTTTTTCCAGCCCGGCGACGCCGACCCCGATGCCATGATCCGGGACCTGGACGACGGCATCTATCTCACTCACGCCTCCAGTGGCATGGAAGACCCCAAAGGCTGGGGGATGCAGGTCACGTGCCAGAGTGCCCGCGAGGTGCGCGACGGCCAGTTCACCGGGCGCGTGTTCTCGCCGGTCATTGCCACCGGCTATGTGCCCGACATCCTGACCAGCATCACCGCCGTGGGCCGTGACCTGAAACTGGGCGGCGGCAACTGTGGCAAGGGCGACAAAGAATACGTGCCCGTATCCTCCGGCGGCCCCCATCTGCGCATGAAAGTGAGGTTGAGCTAATGATTACCGCATTCTTGGATCAAGTCACGTCCAGGCTGGCCCAGGCCCCCGGCGTGAACGACTGGCTGGTGCGCCAGGTACAAATGACCGAGCACCAGCTTTACCTGATCGGCGACGCGCCAGAAAGCGCTCGCACCGTGCAAAACACCGAGCTGCACATCACCGTCTATAACGACCACGCGGGCGAGGCCGGCCCGGTGCGCGGGTCATCCCAGATCACGCTCTTGCCGGCCGACCTGCCGCGCCTGGACGACCGGCTGCGCGATGCTGTGTTCATGGCCTCAATCACCAACAACCCGCCGTTCACGCTGCCCGGCCCGGCTTTCTATCCCGCCGTCGAAACGGCCGACCCCCGGCTGTTGGCCAACCCGGCAGCGACCCTGCGCACGGTGGGCGACGCTATTCGCGGCGCCGTGCAGGCCGAGCGCGACGTGCGCCTGAGCAGCGCCGAGGTGTTCTTGCGCGAGCGTCACATCACGCTGCGTAACAGTCAGGGTGCGGCCGGCGAGCACCACGGCACCAACCTAGCCCTCGACTGGGTGCTCATGGCCGGCCATGCGCCCGACGAGGCCGAACGTCACAACAGCTTCAAGCGGCGCCGGCGGTCCGACGTGGACATTGCCGCCCAGGTGGGCCGCGACGCACAGCAGGCCCGCGACGGCCTGCGCGCGGTCTTGCCCCAGGCCCGCCGGGGACCGGTCGTCATCAGTGGCCCGGCCCTGCACGAGTTGTTCTTGCCCTGGTTGGTCCATACCGGCGCCCAGTTTCACTATCAGCGGTTCTCCAACCTCCAGGTAGGCGAATCGGTCTTTGCCAGCCCACCACAAGGCGACTCGTTTACCTTTGTCAGCGATGGCCTGCTGCCCTATGGGTCACGCACCGCGTCGTTTGACGAGGACGGCGTACCCCGGCAGGTCACGGTCCTGATCCAGAACGGCGTGCTCAAGCACCTGTGGGCCGAGCACCGCTATGCCGAATACCTGGGCGTGCCGGCCACCGGTGCGTTTGCCAACGCCCGGCTGATCCCCGGCTCCACCCCGCTGGCCGACCTGCTGGCCGGCGATGACGTGACCCACGTGGTCGCCTTTTCCTGGCTCAACCCCGACCCCATCACCGGCAAGTTCTCCGGCGAGATCCGCCTGGCCTATCAGCGGCGCAACGGCACGTGGCAGCCGGTGAAAGGCGGAGCTGTCAGCGGCGACGTGTTCGAGGCATTTGCCAACGCCCGCTTTTCCGCCGATACTCAATTCCTGGGCGATTACCTGGGACCAGAGGCCATCCGCTTTGAAGATCTGGTCGTGGCCGGGGAATAGGCCCTGACCGCAGACCGTCGCATGACGCTGGCGGTCGGCGGGGCAACTTGGAGGTAACATGTTCCACCAAACGATGAAAACCATCCAGTCGCACATCTCTGGCGCGGCCGCCCTGCGCGACGTGCAAAGCATCGCCCGGTATCATCGCATCCAGGCCAGCCCGGGCTATCGCGCCGCCGCCGAATATTGCGCCGGCGTGCTTCGCGACGCCGGCCTGGACGTGAACGTGCATTCGTTCCCGGCCAACACGGAGACCCGTTACTGGTCCTGCATCATGTTCCAGGAATGGGACTGCCAGGCGGCCACGCTCCACGCCATTGCTCCGGCTCAAGCGGCGGGCAAGCTGGCCGACTATCGCGATTCGAAAATCGCCGTGATCCAGCGCAGTTTCTCCACCCCGCCAGAAGGCACGGAAGCCGATGTAGTCGTGGTGGAGGACGGCACCGAGCCAGCCCACTATGAGGGACTGGACGTGGTCGGCAAGGTCGTCCTCACCAACGCTGACGTGCATCGCGTGTACGAGTTGGCCGTCAAGCAACGCGGCGCGGTGGGCATTATCTTTGACGGGATGCGACCGGCGCCCCCGGTGCGAGACCGCATGACCATCCCCGATGCCCTGCAATACACCTCATTCTGGTGGGCCTCCCCCAATCCTCAGCCGGCGTGGGGCTTTGTGCTATCGCCCCGGGCCGGCGAACGGCTGCGCAACGCCGTTCGTCAACACGGGCCGGTCCGCGTGCGCGCCCACGTGGACGCCCGGCTCTACGACGGGGCCATCGAAGTGGTGGATGCATTCATCCCCGGCGCAACAGACGAGGAGGTGTGGCTGGTGGCGCATCTGTGCCACCCCGAGCCGTCGGCCAACGACAACGCCTCCGGCAGCGCCGCGCTACTAGAAACAGCCCGCGTGCTGCACAGGCTCATCGCCGAGGGGGCCTTGCCTCAGCCGCGCCGGGGCCTGCGCTTTCTCCTGGTGCCCGAGATGAGCGGCACCTATGCCTACCTCGCCACCCACGAAGACCGCATCCCGCACGTGGTGGCAGCGCTGAACCTGGACATGGTGGGTGAAGACCAGGACCAATGCCAGAGCGTGATGCTGGCTGAGCAGCCGCCCCACGCCGCGCCCAATTTTAGCGGTGACCTGCTGGCCGCCGTCATCGAGGCCACTGCCGGCGACTCCAAGACACACGCCGGCATGGGCAGCTATGCCCTGTTCCGCCACGCCGCCAGCCCCTTTAGCGGCGGTAGCGACCACTATATCCTGGGCGACCCTACGGTGGGCATTCCCTGCCCCATGATCATCCAGTGGCCCGACGTGTTCTATCACACCAGCCAGGACACGCCAGACAAGACCGACCCGGCCTCGTTGGCCCGCGCGGCCACGGTGGCCGCCACCTACCTGGCGTTCCTGGCGAGCGCCGGGGCGCCGGAGGCCAATTGGCTGGGCCACGAGATGCTGACCCGCTTCAAAAGCCGGGTAGCCCGGCAGGCCCAGGACATGGTGACAGCCGCCCTGCAAGGCGAGCAACAGGCCCCCACGCCGGTGGCCCACGTGCTGGACTATCATGCCGGCCGCATGGCTGAGGCCCTGGGCACATTGGGCCGGCTCACTGCCGAAACGGACTTTGTCGCTAGCCTGGTTTCCCAGGCCCGCCACGTGGCCGGCGCTGAAGCCAAGTCGGCCCAGGCCCGGGTGCCCGAAAGCGCACCAACCACCCCCCGGCCACTCGCCGAGTGGGACGAGCGGGCTGCCCAGATGGTGCCGCACCGCGTCTACCCCGGTCCCATCTCGACGCACGGCTGGTTTGAACAGCTTGCGCCAAAAGAGCGCGAGGCACTGGCGCAGTTGATGAAAAGCCGGCGTATGCTGGCCTGGACCATGCCCGTCATCTCGCTCTACTGGGCTGACGGACAGCGCACCCTGGCTGACATCGCCGACCTGGTCGAGTCGGAAACCGGCCAGCGTGACATGGAGTTGCTGGTGCGATACTTTCAGACCCTGGGCCAGCTTGGCCTTGTGACCTTCTAGCCACCAGCCCTCGACACCGACCGAGTGACGAATCAATAGACCGGGTCAGGTTAGGTTACCTGACCCGGTCTATTTCGGGTCTGGATGAGATGTGGCCTGGCCGAACGCCAGAACCTGCTAGGCCACCTGAATGCGCACGATCTCGTCGCCCTCCACATCCACCATGTGTACGGCACAAGCCATGCACGGGTCGAACGAGTGCACCGTGCGCAGCACCTCCACCGGCCGGGCCGGGTCTTCTACCGGCGTGCCAATCAGCGCCTGCTCCCAGACGCCACGCTGCCCCTGGGCATCGCGCGGCGACCCGTTCCAGGTGGTGGGCACCACGGCCTGATAGTTCTCGATCTGGCCGTTCACGATGCGCACCCAGTGCCCCAGACCACCGCGTGGAGCCTCGGTAGTGCCCCAGCCGGCAGCCTCGGCCGGCCAGGTGGCCGGGTCCCAGAGCGTGCCGTTGTGGATTGCCAGATCGCCGCTGTTGATATTGGCCTCCAGTTCGTCCAGCCAGGTCCCCATCTGTTCGGCAATGGCCTGCGTCTCGACGCCCCGGGCCGCCACCCGGCCCAACGTGGAAAAGAGCGCCTCTGGTCCCACACCCAGCGTGCTCAGCACGTGGTCCACCATCTGCCGGATCCGGGTGTGGCCGGCCGCATACGCCACGAGCACCCGGGACAGCGGCCCCACCTCCATAGGCTGGTCGTTGTAGCGCGGCGCCTTGAGCCAGGAATACTTGGCGTCTGTGTCCAGATGCGCGTATGGCAACTGGGTCACGGTATAGTTTGGCTGCGTCTCGCCTTGGGAGGGATGTTTGGACAGGCCATCGCCTTCGGTATACGAATACCAGGAATGCGTGACGTATTCGCGGATCTGGTTCTGGTCCAGCGGTTGAGGCGGCACGCCAATCGCCTGGTTCGTGATAATCCCTTGCGGTAGCCACAGGCTGGCCGGATTTCCGCTGGTATCGGTGGGAAAGTCACCATAGGACAAAAAGTTGCCGTGACCGCCCCCCAGGCTGGCCCATTCCTTGTAGAACGAGGCCACCAGCAGCAAGTCCGGGACATAGACCTGGGACACAAAATCCAAGGCCTGGGCCGACCACGCCCGTAGTTCTGCGATGCGCTGCGGCGTGAGGGACGCTGGGTTCGACGGATCGACCGGCAGGGCCATGCCACCCACCAGGTAGGTCTGCAAGTGCGGGTTCTTGCCGCCCAGCACCGCGTGCATGCGAATGTACTCACGCTGCCATTCCAGCGCCTCCAGGTAGTGAGCCACGGCCAGCAGGTTTCCTTCCGGCGGCAGCTTGTAGGCCGGATGGCCCCAGTAGGCGTTGGCAAACAGACCCAGTTGCCCGCTGTCGACAAAGGTCTGCAAGCGCGACTTGATCTGCCCAAAATACGCCGGGCTCGAGTTGGGCCAATCCGAGATGGACTGGGCCAGGGCGCTGGTAGCCCCCGGGTCTGCCGATAGGGCGCTGACGACATCGACCCAGTCCAGGGCATGCAGGTGATAAAAGTGCATCACGTGGTCCTGGATAAACTGTGCCCCTTCGATGAGATTGCGCATGATGCGCGCATTGTCGGGGACCGTGATACCCAGCGCGTTCTCCACGGCCCGCACCGAGGCGATGGCGTGTACCGTGGTGCATACGCCGCAGATGCGCTGCGTGAACACCCAGGCATCTCGCGGGTCGCGCCCCTGGAGTACCAATTCGACGCCCCTGAACATGGTCCCGGAGCTCCAGGCGTCCGTGACGACGCCATTTTCCACCTGGGCTTCGATGCGCAGGTGTCCCTCGATCCGGGTGATGGGATCAATGACGAGCTTTTGCCCCGGCGCCGGCGTGGGTGTCGGACTGGGCGTCGCCGTCGGCGTAGGACTTGGTGTGGGTGTTGGGGGCGGGGGCACAGCTCCACCCTCCTTGGATACGAGCGGTAAAAACACTTTATGTGGAAATGACATGCTTGCCTCCTAACCGAGATAAACCAGAGCCAACCAGATTGATGCTTTTGGAAATTCTTGCTCGGTGCACAAGAATTTCACTGGTTAGCGTAACGGTTGTGCAATCAGCGGCCGAATCGTGGAAATCGGCCTGAAGTCGCAAGATTTTCGGACCTTACCAAATGAATCCAAATGCGGTATGCTGATCACCATTCCATGGTTAGAAAGGGATGGCGATGAGCA
>JAHJIN010000585.1 GCA_018823415.1 Chloroflexota bacterium
CCCTGTCCGATGGGTGTTGAAAGGGCCAATTCCTGGTTGACATCGCCCCAGACCCCTGGGAACAACGGTCCGCCAGTCGACCCTCGCCAGGGTCAGCCCGGCTGCGTACTGGAGAAGGGGGTTTTTCAGCACTCTCCTAGGGCGATAGACGGTCCAGGTCACGGGGGAACAAGGTCGTCTCGCGCAGGTTTTGCGCGCCGGTGAGCTGCATCACGAACCGCTCTAGACCGATGGCAAAGCCGCCGTGGGGCGGCATACCGTAGCGGAAGGCTTGCAGATAGCCTTCGAAGGGCGTCAGGTCCGAGATGCCCTGCGCGGCCAGAGCGGCGACATGGTCCTCATACCGGTGCAGGCGTTGGCCGCCGGTGACCAGCTCGGTGCCCCGGAACAACAGGTCAAAGCTGTTGGAGTATCGAGGGTCGGCCGGATTGGGATGGGTGTAAAATGGGCGTTTCGCCATGGGATAGCCGGTCACAAACAAAAAGTCCGACTGGTGCTCTGCCCTGGCCCACTTGCCCAGCCAACGCTCGTGCTGGGGGGCCAGGTCTGGCTCGCCACGACAGTCCTCGCCGTGCCGTTCGTAGATAAATTGCTGGGCATCGGGAAAGTAGATGTGCGGGATTGTCTCCGGCGCCAGTGACATCTGGACGTCGAGCAACGCCAGGTCGCCGGCGTATTGGTCCTGCAAATGGGCCAAGATGTCCTTGATTACCCGGGTCAGCACGCGCATCACGTCCAGGTGATCGCAGATAAAGCCCATCTCGGCGTCCAGGCTCACGTACTCGTTGACGTGCCGCGCCGTGTTGTGGGGCTCGGCGCGAAAGACCGGGCCTACCTCATAGACCCGCTCGAAAACGCCCACCATGACCTCTTTGTAAAACTGTGGGCTTTGCGCCAGGTACGCCGGGCGCCCAAAATAGTCGAGCTTGAACACGTTGGTGCCGCTCTCGGTGGCGGATTCGACGATCTTGGGCGAGGCAATCTCGACAAAGCCCTGCTCGTCCAGGGTGCGGCGAAATCCGGCCATGACGCCGGCAGCCAGGCGAAATAGCGCTCGCTTTTCCAGGTTGCGCAGTCCCACCGGCGCGTGGTTGAGGAACGTGTCCAGGTGCACGTTGAGCACCGGCTTGTTGATGGGGAACGGCAACCCCTCCGAGACCTTGGACAGGACGGTGATCCGGGGCTCGTGGACCTCGAACCCGCCGGGGGCCTGCGGCTCTGCTACCACCATCCCTTCCACCTCCACCACGCTCTCGGGCAATGCGCCGTCCAGTTGCTCGAGGTCAGACTTGGTCAGCACCACCTGGGAGATGCCAGAGGCGTCGCGCAGGCGGAGAAAGTTGACCTTGCCCAGCAGGCGCAGGTTGTGCACCCAGCCGGCCAGCTTGACCCGCTGGCCCGCGTGGTGTTCCAGTTCAGAGCCGAGTACGCGTTCCATGTCGTTTCCCTCGACAATAGGACCGTAGGGCAAGATGCTATCTTGCCCTACGGCCGGCTGATTTTCGTTCCCCCCATCTCGCCGGTTCCCGGTCTCCCGCACCGCCGCTGCCAGCTCGTACAACTCGGCCAGGTCCAGCCGCCCGCAGGAGCGAAATAGCCGGCTGGCCTCCTCGACGGGCACACATGCGACAGCCTCCCGAAGCGCAGCGAGAGACTACCCCTCTCCCGCTACGCTGGACTACACGCAGTATCCTGTGGATAGTTCCAGTGGGGGAGGTTTGGAGCGGGGAAGAGGGAAAACGAGTTCATTTTCGCGCTAGCGTGCGCCGGCTGCAACACATTGTTAAGCACCGGGTACTCGAGTAAGCGATCTCCGAATTATGGACATCGCTCGGTAGCATGACCTTGTTCATGCTACCGTTACTTTCGGTCAACAGGCACCCATCTACCAAATTCCATTTTTGCTTTCATCCCTCTCCCTCCGGCGTCATCTTTGGCCTGCCGGTAGGATGAATTCGTCGTCCACGCTCGCAAGGCATCTTCCGTCTCCCACCATGATATCGTGACTAGGGTCAACGGCTCATTCACTGCTCGCGCTACAATCAGACGCTGAAAGCCTGGCTGTGCCTCATAGGATCTCGTCATACCCTCCGCCATATCTGCAAACCGCTGGGCTTCTTCCTCACTCGCCACAGTATAAATAGCTGTGCTCAAAACCGACATCCTTCACCTCCTTCAATATAACATACTATAAATCTCTGTAGAAACGTCTTTTAGTTCAAGTCCACCGCTCGTTCTCAAGCTCGATCTCGTCGGCCAGGTCCGGCCGATTGCAGGAGCAAAAGCGCCGGCTCGCCTCCGCCACCTGCTCCCCGCCGGCCGGGTTCCCCCGAGTCCGCCTACAGGAACACCGGTTCCCGGTACTCGCCAAACACGTCGCGAAAGACCCGGCAGATCTCGCCCAGGGTGGCATAGGCTCGCACGGCGTCCAGGATGGCCGGCATCATGTTGTCGGTGCCCTCGGCGGCGCGTCGCAGGGCCGCCAGGCAGCGTTGCACCTCGTCATTGTCGCGCTCGGCGCGGATCCGGGCCAGCCGGGCGCGCTGCCGCCGCTCGCCCTCTGGGTCCATCTGGAGCAACGGAATGCGCAGTGGTTCGTCGGTGGTGTATTCGTTCACGCCTACCACGACGCGCCGTTGCGTTTCGATCTCGTGCTGGTAGCGTGACGCACTGTCGGCAATCTCGCGCTGGAAAAAGCCCTTCTGGAGGGCCGGGATCACGCCGCCCAGGACATCGATGCGCCGGAAATACTCGCGCGCGTCGGCTTCCATCTCGTTGGTCAGCGCCTCCACGAAATAGCTGCCGCCCAGTGGGTCCACGGTGTTGGTGACGCCGGACTCGTGGGCGATGACCTGCTGCGTGCGCAAGGCCACGCGCACCGCGTACTCGGAGGGCAGGGCCAGGGCCTCGTCCATGCTGTTGGTGTGCAGGCTTTGCGTGCCGCCTAGCACCGCCGCCAACGCCTGGATGGCCGTGCGGACGACATTGTTCTCCGGCTGGGTGGCCGTGAGGGAGCAGCCGGCCGTTTGGGTGTGGAAACGCAACCACCACGAGCGGGGGTTCTTGGCCCCAAAGGTGTGCCGCATCTCGTGCGCCCAGATGCGCCGCGCGGCCCTGAACTTGGCAATCTCTTCAAAAAAGTCATTGTGCGAGTTGAAGAAAAAGCTCAGGCGCGGCGCGAACTCGTCTACGTCCAGGCCGCGCTCGACGCCCCAGCGCACGTATTCCAGGCCGTCGGCCAGGGTAAAGGCCAGCTCTTGTGCGGCGGTGGCCCCGGCCTCGCGGATGTGATAGCCCGAGATAGAGATGGTGTTCCAGCGGGGCAGATGCTGCGAGCCAAACTCGAACGTGTCTACCACCAGGCGCATGGATGGCGCCGGGGGAAAGATGAATTCCTTCTGGGCGATGTATTCCTTCAAGATATCGTTCTGAATGGTGCCGCCCAGCACGTGCATGGGGATGCCGCGCTTTTCGGCGGCGGCGATGTACATGGCCCAGGTGACGGCCGCCGGTGAGTTGATGGTCATGGACGTGGTGATTTCGTCCACCGGGATGCCGTCAAAGAGGAACTCCATGTCGGCCAGGGAACTCACGGCCACGCCGCACTTGCCAAACTCGCCCTCAGCCTCAGGGTCGTCGGTGTCGTAGCCGTAGAGGGTGGGCATGTCAAACGCCACGGAAAGGCCGGTCTCGCCGTGCTCCAGCAGGTACTTGTAGCGGGCGTTGGTTTCTTCGGCCGTGCCAAACCCGGCAAACATGCGCATGGTCCAGAGCCGGCCCCGGTGCATGGTGGGATGGACGCCGCGCAGGTATGGGTATTCGCCGGGGAGCCCGATGTCGCGCTGATAGTCCTGGTCGGCCACATCCAGCGGGGAATAGAGCCGGCGGATGGGCCGGCTACTGGTGGTGATAAAAGCTTCCTGCCGCTCCGGGGCCTTGTCCAGGGTCTGACGCAGGGTGGTTTCGGTCCACTCGCGGTAGACGTCATCCAGGTCTTTCAAGCGTACCGGATCAAACATTCTTTGCCTCCTGCTCGCCGGTCGGTCCAAATCGCTATCAAGCGTCATTGGGCCGGTGGTATTCCAAGGTCTTGGCATATTTTCTTGGCCAGGATGTCACTGATTTCCCTGTGTCAGGGAACTGCCGACCGCTTGTTTGGCGGCGGGTTATGCCACCAGGAATGACGTCGGCCCTCTCTCAGCAACTCGCAGCCATGAGCGCGGAGATGCCGGACCAGCGCGCTCCGTTTCATGCAGCAACTCGCTCTTCCTGGTAATCTGCGCCAGCGGCAGTGATGGCTTCCTGGCGGTTAAACTCGAGCGCTTCTCGCAGTGTGATCCTGAGGCTCTCTACCAGTTGATCATGTGACGCTTCTTGACAGTTTACTCCCGGGATTTCTGCTATCCAACCGATCCACCAATTGCCATCTTGCCTGATCACGGCTGTGTACGTGTTGCCCATGAAACCACTTCCATCGTGTCGCAGGTCTCACACCACGCGCATTACGTGTCACGCCCTACGGCATGGCATAGCTATAGCCGGGCAAGATGGTCCACTGCTCCGGGGGCCAGTAGCAAAGTACGGCGCGCCCTACGATGTACCGCAGGGGCAGCGCCCCCCAAGAACGCGAGTCGCTGGAATTGCCCCGGTTGTCGCCCATCACAAAGACCGTATCCTCGGGCACCACCCCCGTATAGCGCGACGTAGTTTGGGCTCGCAAGTACGGCTCGTCCAGTTGCACCCCGTCGGCATATACCGCGCCGTCGCGGATCTCGAGGGTTTCTCCGGGCAGGCCAATGATGCGCTTCACATAATCGTCGCTGGGGTTGTTGGGGTAGTGAAAGACGATGATGTCGCCCCGGGCCGGCGCGTGCAGTCGATACTCGATCTTGTTCACCAGCAGGTATTGGCCCTGGTGCAGGTTGGGCTCCATGCTGGATCCCAACACCTTGTAGTTCTGGATGCCGATCTGAACCACGAAAAAGATAAACAGCGTGATGACAGCCGTTTCCAGGACTTCGCGCAAGACGCCCTGCCACCACTCGCGCAGGGTCAGGACCGGGGCTTCGGCTACTGTAGCCAATGTTTGGGATTCATGACGCTGGGTCAAGGTACACCTCTTGAAACGGCCAGACCCGAATTATTGGGCCGGTGCATTATAAGCATAGCTGGGCAAAATCGACCACCGACTAGGCGGCCAATAACTCAGCGCAGCGCGCCCCACAATGTTGGGAATGGGCAGCGGCCCCCACGACCGGGAATCGCTCGAGTTGCCCCGATTATCGCCCATGACAAAGAGGGCATTCGCTGGCACCACTCCATCATAGTGGGACATGGTCTTGCTTTGTAAATACGGTTCGTTCAGGCGCGTCCCGTCGATGTATACGTCGCCGCCCCGGACCTCGATATGCTCGCCGGGCAGGCCAATGACGCGCTTGATCAGCGGGATGCCGCCGGGGTCGCTGGGCGGATCAAACACGACGACGTCGCCCCGGGCCGGCGACCGCAGCCAGTATTCGAACTTGGTCACCAGCATGTATTGCCCCTCGTAGAGCGTGGGCTCCATGCTATACCCCAGCACCTCATAGTTCTGGATCACCAGTTGCATCACGAAAAAGATAAACAACGCGATGACGATGGTTTCCAACACCTCGCGTAGCATGCCTTTCCAGGCATGAGTCCAAGACTCGGTCTCGGGACTGTCGACGGTTGTGATGTGGGGGTCATTCGAACTGGTCAAAGATATCCCTCAGAAGTTCTCTCGCGCGCTCATTATAGTACATTTCGCGACGAGAGGCAAGCACTGGCTCTTATCGGAAGCATGACGTTTTCGCCTTGAGCTTTTCACAGCCCACCGGGTTAAAAGGGCGCACTTGGCATACCGAGCGCCTATCCCTAACGTGTTACGATGGCTCGCTCCAACGAGCGCACGTGCTATTCTCAGCATGTATCGCCCCTTACCGGTCGCGCTGCCAGCGTTTTTCGGCTCCGTTGTAGGTGTAATAGCCTCCCCCGCCTTCCACATAGAGATGAGACCGGCGGGTCTCCACGTCCTCATAGAACTCGGCGCCGCAGTGCTCGCAGTGGTAACAGCGTTCGCGCTCTACGTCGGCGCGCGGTGAAAAGCCTACGTTCCGGCTCGCCAGATTGCGCGGAGGCCGCGGCCCGCTGTGCCAGAGCAGCATCCCGTCGTAGACCAGGCGATACTCGTCGCATTGGGGGCAGGGGTACAACTGGTCGATGGTCTCGATCCGCATCGCTTTACTCTCCACTCTCGTCAATCTGGCGGTTCAGCGAGTAGCAGAACGGCTGAAAGTGCCGCAGCCAGAAACGGTCGGCGAGGACGTTCATTGGCTCGAAATCTACGGCGCATCGCTCATAGCCCTCGGTGTGGGCCCAGTCCAGTGTTCGGTCGAGCAGGGCAGTGGCGATGCCCCGGCCCCGCATGCGCTCTGTGACGAATGCCCTGATGATGCTGGTGGTCCCGGGATCGTGCATGATGGTGCAGGCTTCAGGGTTGGCCGGACCCTGCACCATGTAGGCCACGGCCTCTGCGCCCTGATAGGCCAGCCACACCGCGTGGGCCGGGTCCTCCAACCATGCTTTGTGAACGGCGTGCTCCTCTTCCTCGTCGAACGAGAGGAAAATGGGCGCGGCGCGCATGTACTGTCGCAGGGACCGACCGAGCGCCTGCACTGTCTCGATGTCGTCCGGTTCGGCAGGCCGGATGTCGGCCCGGGCGATAGGTCCCTGCACCGACCCCAGATCGCGTACGGCATCTATCCCGAGCATCCCAGAGCCGAGCCAGTGCCAGGTGTCGATCCCCTCAGGATCGTTGGCCATCACGGTGATCAGGTGCGTGAAACACCGGTCGGTCACCCAGGAGGCCGCCAGACGGGCATACATCTCCTGGTAGATGCGCCGGCTGTCGTCCAGGTCTGCAGCGTTGGCCCATTCGGGGCTGTAGACACTGCGTTTGCCCCGGAACTCGGGGATGACGAACCCCATAAGAAACCCGGCGAGCCGGCTGCCACGCATTGCCACGACGCCGGGGGCGTGTCCGGCCAAGTTGCGCAGCATCGGCAGTATCGCGGTGATGTCCTCGTAGCGAGGGGGCAAAGCCGGCACAAGCTCGCGCAATCCCCGAAAGCGGGCGGTCACCAGGGCGGCGGCGTCTTCCAGGTGCTCGTCTCGTAGTGGGACTATGTTCGATGGCATTGTCTGCTCCGGTTCTATGAGGGTCTTGACCAGGAAAGAACTCGACTGAATCTGTGCTCGACGATGGCGTCCGGTGCGAGGCTGTGCTCTTGCAGAAAGCCCGGGTCGGCAGGCGTGGCAAACCGCATGGTGAGTTCAGTCATTGGCCGCGCCTCCTTGTATCTCGTCGAACCGCCGCCCATCGTGGGCGCAGAACGGGCCAACCTCGCCGTCGTGCTCGTGGGCCAGCGCGCGCAATCGCAACACCGGCCCTTCGTCCGTCTCCACCAGCAGGCAATGGGTGACGTTGGGGACGCCGGCCAGGGTAAACGTCATGCAGTTCAGGTGATGAACGCGCATGGTAGGTCCTGCACATCGCCACTATCGAGGCGAACTTGTCCTGGTTGCGCTTGCACTCATGGAGACCAGGCGAGTTTGGCTGACACGCTTCCCGAAAATGCGTTGCCCTTGGCGTCAACCCCCGAGTAGCTCACGGTCACTGTGCCGCCGCGCAGGTCGGGGTCCTCACCGGCCAACGTCCTCACCCATGAACTGTATGAATTATTGCCCTTGGCCGGGATATAGATGGTTTCATCGTGCCATTCCGATGAGCCCACGGTCCACACGTGCCCGTTTGTGTCAACGAAACGCCGGCCGATACGTTTAATAGTCGCCGAGACGCCATTTTTCTCTGTGAATGTCGCTGTGAAATTCCATTGGCATCCCGTGTTCCACTTGGTGCAAGGGATGGGGTCAGGCATGGACGCGACCACCTGCGCCGGGCCGGCGACCGTGGGGGCCGGCTTGCGCGTCGGCGCCGGGGTTCGGCTGGGTGTCACGGTTGGCCTGGGCGTCTGGGTGGGAGCCACCGTGCGCGTTGGGGTAGGCGTGTGGGTGCGCGTGGCGGTCGGCGTGGGTGTGTCTGTTGGCGTCGCCGTGGGGGTCGGCGTATCTGTCGCCGTCGCTGTCGGTGTAGACGTGGGCGTAGCTGTGGGTACCAGTCCCGACAGCAACCCGGGGCAGCAACACCCGGCGATCAACAGGCTGATGGCCAAGAAACCCACAATCAAGGCTAGAAACGTGTGCATCGATCCTCCTGCGTCCTGGTAGGTATCTGGCTGCTATTCGTATCTCACGCCACACAGTCCAAGCGATGAATGCAGCCGATTAACTCCGGAGGCGCTTCCCCAGCGCCATGAGCTTGAATACCCGCGACTTGAGCCACCGGCCCCAGCGGGCCGAGGCCTTTTCGTCGGCCGGGGCATACGCCAGGTCGCCCAGCATCAGGTACAGCGCCCGCTCGACGCCGTGCGGGATAATGTCGCCGGCCATCCCGTAGCCGATGCAGTCATAGCCGGCCAGATACAGGTTCTCGATCGGCGAGCGGGGGTCCAGCCGGTCCGCTCCGCTCTGGCCTTTGCGATGGGCCATCTCGGCGGTCCACAGGCCGGTGTAGAACAGGGGCAGCTCCATCTCGACCACGTCGTCATAGGTGGGGAACAGGTCGCGCAGTTCGGCCTTGACCAGCTCCAGCTCGGCGTGCTTGTCATAGGGTGGCTGCATGACCCAGAACACGTCCATCACGTGATGGCCCGGCGGGGCCAGGCCCGGGTCGAAAAAGGTGGGTGCGTAGCAGTTCAGCGTGCGGTCCCAGCCCATGGCGTGGATCATCGAGTGGTCTGGTCCCAGCAGGGATTCTTTGGTGCCCAGTACCAGCGCGGCCACGTTGGCCGGGACTAGGCCGCGGATGCGGGCCACATAGTCGGCCGGGAGGTTTTCCTCGCCCACCAGGGCGACGAGGCGCGCCGGGCCGGCGTTGTGTACCACCACGTCGGCGCGAATGGTGCGCCCGTCGGCCAGTTCCACGCCGGTGGCCTTGTCGTTTTCGACGAGGATGCGGCTCACCCGGGTGTGCGTGGCGATGTGACCGCCGTGGTTGCGCAGCGCTGTCTCCAGGCCCCGAATGATGGCCTCCGTGCCGCCCCTAGCCGTGCCCCAGTCGGCCATGTTCTCCAGGGCGTCAACGATGGCGCGCTTGGTCTCGGTGGCCGGAAAATTCTCCACCGTCTGCGAGGCAAAGCAGTGGGTGATGATGGTCTCCACGTACTTGATATAGGTCTCGTTGCCGGGGAAATAGCGTTCGATGTACTCTCGCGTGGTCATGTCGGCCGGGTAGCTCACGCCGGGGTCGTACATGTCCGCGATCCAGTCATAGACCCGGGCCATGCCCTTGGCGCCGCCCACGAACGTCTCTTGGGCCTCGTCGGTGGAGGCGAACCGCCGGCCGTCGTGCAGGGCGATCCAGCTCGCGCCCTGGGATGGCACGTCGTGGATGGTGATCCACTCGATGGGGGCGTCCAGCTTGGCGCAGAGCCGGCCGATGCGGCTGTTGGGGCCGGGGGCGGTCCACGCGGCGGTGTTGATAGTATAGCCGTCGTGGTCCAAGTGCGTGTACTTGCCGCCCACGAACGAGAGTTGCTCCAGGACGAGGACGTTGCGGCCGGCTTTGGCGAGGCCGGCGGCGGTCATCAGCCCGGCGATGCCGGCGCCAATGACCACGGCACCATAGTGGTCCTGCAGGGGGATCGGGGCCGGGGCCAGGTCCGGCGCCGCAAAGACGTTGTTGGGACAGGCATAGACGCAGTCGCCGCACTCGGTGCAGACGTCGGCGTCAATGATTGGTTGGGTATCGGCCTGGATGTCCAGGGTGATGGCGCCGGCCGGGCACAGGACCACGCAGTACTGGCAGCCGGAGCAACGATTCTCGTGCATGGTGATGGACATGGGGTTCCTCCTTGATTTTTGATGTTCACCGTTTTCAAGAAACCAACACGGTCAGGACCTCCCGCCAGTGCTTGTAGAACAGCAGGTGTCCCTCGCCGGGGATGAACGTGGCCCGGCAGTTGGGGATGGCGTTCGCCACGTACTCGGCCATCGGCAGGGGCGTGCTGGCGTCCTCGGTACCGTGCCAGAGGTAGACCTCCACCTCAATGTCCGCCAGCGCAAAGCCCCAGGGCCGGGTAAAGAGCCGCAGTTCGTGGGCGAAACCGTGCAAGCCGGGGCGCACGGCCTCGGCATAGTTGGCCACGATGCCAGCGCGCATCTCGGGCTGGTTGATATAGGCCCAATCGGCGGCCGGAAAGCCGGCGGAGGACCGGTCCAGGTACCTGGCCGGGTCCCGGCGCGGGTTGCTGACCAGCCAGAGCATGGGCCGCAAGAGCCACGGCGCATAGCGGCCTACCGCCGTGCCCACGCGCCGGTTGCGATGCATGCCCTGAACGGCCCCTGGCGCGTCTATCGGCCCCACACCGCTGACGATGGCGGCCAGGGTCAGGCGCTGCGGGATCCGGTACGCGCACGCCGCCGCGTGCGGCCCGCCCCCGGAAGTGCCCACGATGGCAAACCGGTCGAGGCCCAGCGCGTCAGCCAGCGCCACCACGTCGGCCGGCCAGTCCAGCAGCGTGCGGCCGGGCTGGAAATCGGACCGGCCAAAGCCGGGCCGCTCGGTCACGATGACGCGTGCGCCCAGGTCCGTGGCGATGGTGTCGTCCGGGTGGCAGGCCAGCCGGGAGCTGGGCGTGCCGCGAAAGAGGAACACCGGCGCGCCGGCCGGGTCGCCGTACTCGGCATAGCTCAGGCGCCGGCCGTCGGGCAGTAGGATACAGTCGTCAGGTACTGGCAGCATGCCTCTATTCCCGCAATGATCGCCACATTCGTCGCTGCGCCGTCTCGTAGCCCTGCTTTTCGTAAAAGGCAATGGCGGCCTGGTTGAACTCCCAGACGTTCAGTTCGACCTGCGTCGCCTGCCTGTCCGCCGCCCACTGTTGTGCCCTCTCGAGGAGCGCCCGGCCGATGCCGGCGCAGCGAAATCCCTCGGCCACCACCAGGGTGTCTATCTTGGCGAACCGCCGGGGCACCATAATGGGGATATCCGGGGCTTGCTGTATGATCACGTCGATACAACCCACGATCTGCCCATCATGCTCGGCGACGAGCAGGGCCGCGTGCTCGTTCGTGATAATGGAGGCGATAAACTCCCGACTTCGAGAAGGTCCGCCCGGTGCGCGAAACACGTGGGGCAGGGCTTGACCGTGCAGCGTGTCGACCTGGGCCAGCAGCGCACACAATGCCTCATAGTCTTCCAGTGTAGCCTGTCGAATGGTCAGATCCATGATGATGACCTCGTTCGATCAACCGCGCCGCGCCAGGAGCATGTGCCACCCGGCGCGCAGCAGCCAGCGGGCGCTCTCCAGCCGCCCCCGGCTCTGCCACAACGTCTCAATGACGCCATGCCCCCGTAATTTCTCCCTATCTTCCGTCTTTATCTCGAACTCGCCCATTTGCTCGTTGATGACGGTGCCGTGCCGGGCCAGGGGAAACAGCGCCCGGGGCCGGCCTGTCACGTGGTACTCGAGCCCATCGTCTGTGACCAGGTGCAAGGTGACGCCGCGTGGGGTCCGGCTGTCGCCGTCGCGCGGCGTATCCAATTCGAGCCGGGTGGCCGGGGCCAGCCCGTGGTTGGCCACGCCGTCAAACACAAAGCCGTTGACGGTGCGCGTGCCGTCCTTCAACACCACTTCCCAGGCATTGAAGGCAAAGCGCAGACCCCCGGCCCCATCATCGCCTGCGGCCAAGGCCGTGATCCACTTCCAGTTGGCCGGGCCGGCCCAGTCCCGCACGCCCCAGGAATGGTCGCGATGGCCCACGGCGTCCACCGGGATGGACTGGCCCCGCAAGGTCACGGTCCCGCGCACCCGGCCGGCCTGCTCGTAATGGACGTCGGCTACGGCGGCCGGGAGCGTCTGCGCGTTGTCCCGGTAATCGTAGGCCGGGCTGACGCCGTGGAACGACAGGTCGGCCCGGGCGCGCTTGTCACCCTGGAGGGTCACGCGCCAGCCGGCCAGCGGCTCGACCATCTCGTAGCGCAGGTTGCCCAAGGTCCAGTGGTCCCAGGGGCCGATGAAAGCCTCATCGCGTTTGGGGTACAGGTACGCCAGCCGGCCCCGGCGAAACAGCAGGAACCCGGCGTCGCACAGTCCCTCGTTGGGTCGAAAGCCCATCGTGGAAAAGCCGGCCAGGTCCTGCGCCTCGTCATAAAACATGAAAAAGTGACTCTCGCGCCAGTGCGTCTCGGCGGTGGGCGCGTGAGTGCCTTCGTCAGCGATGTCGAACGGCATGTCATTTCCCTGCGATGTGAATGCTAGTTGTCCTCATAGAGAAACCGGTATAGCTTGAAATAGTTCCATCCTATCACGGCCACAGAAAGCGAGGCCGCGACAAATCCTACCACCACTGACCAGAGGCGCAGGTCCGGTAGGCCAAAGAACGCTGCCAGGGTGAACCAGAACACTGCGCCTATATAGTAACCGGAGAGGCCCAGAACAGCGGTCAAGATCCACATGAGCTTGGGAGGGGTTGAGATGTACAAACCTCCGGAGAAAATGCTCTTTCGCTCCGCCACCCGTACTGGATCATACGCGTCGTCGAGGACATTGCTGGTGCCCCATGACGTCCCGACAACCAGGATGGAAAGCACGATGCGTATTGCCCACTCGAAGCAGTTCGAGTCGAACAAACCGTGTACGCGCAATGGCCCGATGACCATGAGAAACAAGAGGGCAATAGGCGGGATCACGTACCGGCAAACCAAAATCGCGATTCTCTTTTTGGTCCAGGGTTCCTTCATTACTCATCACTCGTTACGCAATACGATTGACGCATGACGTTCGCGCAGCGCACTGCGTGTGACGTTTCACGTCTCACGCTCTGCATCATGCATCGCACACAGTGCACTGCGTGTGTATCCTGATGTATCCCTGGTTCCCATCCACGGTAATGACCTGCCCGCTCTGGATCTGCTGCGTGGCGTGGCGGACGCCGATGACGGCCGGAATGCCGTATTCGCGGCTCACGATGGCCCCGTGAGAGAGCATGCCGCCAGTTTCCAGCACCAGCCCCCCGGTCCCCACAAACAGGGGCGTCCAGCCGGGGTCCGTGGCGACCGTGACCAATATCTCGCCGCGCTGGAGGGTCGGGGCTTCGCTCAGGTCGTGGAGCACCCGGGCCGGGGCAGTGACCGCGCCGGGACTGGCCCCCAGGCCGTGCAATAGAGTCTGCCCTGAGCCTGTCGAAGGGGCCGAGACATCCGCCGGCGTCTCCTCGAACCCGGTGTCACCCCGCAAAAAGCTGGGGGGCAGGGTGCGCGCGTAGGACGCGTACTGGGCCTGGCGCTCGGCCACGGTCTCGCGCACCTGCGCCTGGTCCCAGCCCTCCTCGACGATGCTCGTCACCTCGTCCACGCGCAGCATGAACACGTCCTCCAGCGTCGCCAGAAGGCCGCGCGCCACAAACTGCTGTCCAATCGCCAGAAAGGCCCGGCGCCAGCGCTGAAAGATCATGTCCAGGTAGAAACGCTGGTTCTCGCGATAGAGGAAATAGCGGTCGGCATAGTGCAGCACGACTTTGAAGGCCACGCGCCGGGGTGGCGAGAGCATCGCCAGCACGCGCCGGAGCGTCTCGGCGCGCTCCCGGGCCTGCCGGGCCTCCAGCGCGTAGGGGTTCGACTCGGTGCCCACGGTAAGGTAACGCTTGACCAGGCCCAGCACTAGCGCAGGGTCGTCCTCCCAGGCCGGCGTGGCGATGTCGCGGGTCACGGAGCGGTGGCCGTACTCCCGCAAGAAGGCGTCCAATCGCTGGAGGAAGGCCGGCCCGTCCGGCAGCGCGGCCAGGACCGGCAGCAACTCGCCCGGCTCGGTGTCTGCGATGGCCTGCGTCACCGACGGCGCCACCCGGGTTGCCTGCGCCAGGTCCCACAGGGCCTGGTTGGTCTCCAGGGTCTTGTTGCCCGGCACGCCGGCCAGCAGCCGGGCCAGTAAGGACCGATCCTCGTCGCCGCACCAGTGCTGGAGCATGTAGCGCAGCAGGTTGTACAGGCTCAAGTTGTGGGACACCAGCCCCCAGCGGATGATGCGGCAGTGCTCCACGCCCAGCGCCTCGGCCTGGCGAAAATAGTGCAATATCTCGGCCGGGGTAGCCTGGCTCAGGTCCAAGGCGTCCAGCTCGTCCAGGCGCTGGAGCAAGGTAGGGACGTACTCTTCGAGCCGGCGATAATTGCGCACAATGGTGCCATCGCGGTCCAGAAACGCCAGCCGGACTTCGCCCAGGATGCGCCGGGACAGCTTGAACGGCGCCGACTGCATCTCGGCGGCCGTTTCCGGCGGAAAGACGCCGGTCAGATTGTCGGTGCGGAGGGCCGGTGGCCCATAGGCGAACACGCCCTTGAGCAGGTCGGCGTTGAAATAGACGTGGCCCCGGAACAGCCGAATCACCGGCAACTCGCTTACGTCCTTGAAGCCCATGAGCCGCACCGGCTCGCGCATGAGATAGTGGCTGAGCATGGGGCCAAAGATAGAGTAGAACAGCGGCGAGACCAGGCCCGACCAGTACTCGTCGCTCCAGAGCCGGGTCCAGAGGGTGGCGTCCGGCGCGCCAGCGTCGCCGGGCAGCGTGGTGATGGGCCGGGCTTGCAGCAGGTACAGTGCCCCGTCGGCCCACGCCCACTCGATGTCCTGCGGCGTGCCATAGTGGGCCTCCACGCGGGCCGTCATGTTGGCCACCTGGGCGATGAGGCCCGGCGTGAGGATGGCATCGCCGTCGGGTGTGGGGGCCTGCTCCGTCACCTCGCTGCTGGCCCGGTCCACCACGGCGCGGGCCGGCGACACTTGCCCGCTCACCAGCGCCTCGCCCAGGCCGCGCACTGCCTCGATGACGATGCGGTCGCGGCGGCCGGACACCGGGTCGGCGGAAAACGCGACCCCGGCCACGCTTGCCGGCACCATGCGCTGCACCACCACGGCCAGGGCCAGGTCGGTCGCCTCAACGTCCAGGCCCGCGTGCCGCCGATAGGCCACGGCCCGGTCGCTCCATAGCGAGGCCCAGCAGCGGCGCACGGCATCCAGCAAGGCCGGTTCCCCTTCGACGTTCAGGAACGTGTCTTGCTGGCCGGCAAAGCTGGCCTCCGGCAGGTCCTCGGCAGTGGCCGACGAGCGCACGGCAACGGCAACGGACGCAGTCCGTTGCTTGGACGAATCGCTGCGCGATTCGTCAGCGCCAACGGGCATGGTAGGTTGCTCAGGCGAACCGCTCTGTGGTTCGCCAGCCAGTTGGCGGTAGGCGTCCAGCACGGCGTTGGCTGTCGCGGGGGACATCTCGGCGGTGGCGATGGACTGGCGCAAGGTGGTCGGTTCGGTGGTCAGTGGGTCCAGGTGGTGCTCGGTCAGGTGGTGGCGATAGGCGGCGGTGGTGAGACAAAAGCCGGGGGGCACCGGAAACCCGGCCCGGGTCAACTCGCCCAGGTTCGCGCCCTTGCCTCCAACCAACAATGCGTCGGCGCGCGTGAGGTGGGCTATCGGAATAACCAGGGAGGACGGTGGCATGTCTGGCTCCAGAGCGAGATCGCACGAGTTGAGTATAGCGGATTGCCCCACCGCTGTCAATCGAGTTGCCAGAATGAAAGCGACGTGCTATAATCGGACTGGTCAAATCAATCAAGCAGAGGCGTATTGTGGGCTGGTGGCAAGATAGTTATTACGTAGGACGTCGGCGCAAGCGCAACTGGGGGCCGTGGCTCGTGGTGATCGTGCTCCTGGTGGCCCTGGTGGGCGTGGTCCTGTATTTTACCGGCGGGCTGGACACCATTACCACCCTGCTGTACGACCAGACCGGCATTGTCCTGGCCCCCGAGTTGGTCCAAACCCCCACGCCCGTGGGCGCAGATGTGCAGGCGTTGCTAGACGAAGGGGAAAAGTATTACGCGACCGGCGAACTCAAAGAGGCCATCTCGGTCTATCGGCAGGCCATCCGCAACGACGCTAATAATGTGGAGGCCAACCTGCAATTGGGCCGCATGCTGGCCCTGACCCGGCGCACCCAGGAGGCCATCACCTACAACCAAAAAGCGGTAGACCTGCTGGCCCAGGCCCGGCGCGAACAGGGCGATTCGGCCGAACTGGTGCGCGGCAGCGCGCGCGCGCTGGCCTATCTGGGCATGGCCTATGATTGGAATGGCGAATACGGCGAGGCCATTCGAGTGTGCGTGCTGGCGATTGACACCGACCCGGATGTGGCCGAAGGATATGCCTTTCTGGCCGAGGCCTATGCGGATACCTTTCAACTGGACAAAGCCCTGGACCTGGCCCAGCAGGCCGTGCAACTCGAACCGCGCAGCGTCGAAGCCCAACGAAACCTGGGTTATGTGCTGGAAAAGCGAGGCGATTACGAGTCTGCCATCGACAAGTACAAGCGCGCCGTGGCCCTGCACCCCAATCTGGCCTACCTGCACACCAGTCTGGGCCGCAACTATCGCATCCTGGGCCAATACGAAGAGGCCATCATCGAATTCCAAAAGGCCGCCGATCTGGATGTGGATGACCCTGAACCACACGACCTCATTGGCATGGTCTATTATGACCAAAGGAACTATCAGGAGGCCATCAGCCAGTTCGAGCGAGCGCTTGAGGTCGACCCCAACTATGCCAGTGCCTATGGGCATATGGGCTGGTGCTATTACGCCCAACTGGACTTTGAAAAGGCTGTTCCCTACTTTCAAAAGGCCATCGAATTGGACCCGCCGGACCTGCGCAAGGCCGAGTTCATGGCCGAACTGGGCTGGTGTTATGTGCACCTCAAGAACTGCAAAGAGGCCAAGATCCACTTTAACGAGGCCCTCGGGATCGACAAGACGCTCAAGCTAGCCTGGGATGGGCTGGCGGCCTGTCAGCCGCAAACGCCCACTCCAGTGGTCGAAACCACGCCCACGCCCGGCTAGGACCAGGAGGTTGTGCCATGAACGAGGAGCAGGAGCGTGAGCGACTCCGTCGGGAAGACCCCATCGGCGAGGTACGCCGCGAGACCCTGGCGGTATATGGCGTGCTGGGGCCGGGGCTCAGTGAAGACGTCTACCTGCGATTCCTAGAACGGGGCGTGTGGCGGCGGCGACCGCCCTCGTGCGTGGGTGACCCTCAGGCCGGCCAGCGCACCGGTCTGGCGCGGCGGCTGGCCCGGCTCTTTGGCCTCGATACCGCGGATAGTGACTGATACCGAACTCGATGCCCAAGCATTCGTCACACCACCGCACACCTGAACGTGCGGTGCCTTGTTTTAATGGAGGTACACGGTGATGGTACGCTTTTGTCTGGAATGTGGCGGCTCACTGGTCGAGCAGCCTCGTGACGGGCGCGTGCGCCCGGTCTGCGAGCAGTGCGGCTATGTGCAATACATCAACCCGCTGGTGGCGGCCGGCGTCCTGGCGGAGCGCGAGGACAAGGTGGTGCTGGTACGCCGGGCGGTCGCCCCAGCCCAGGGCAAGTGGAGCCTGCCGGCGGGCTACCTGGAAGGCGACGAGACGGCCGAGCAGGGCGCGGCCCGCGAGTGCCTGGAAGAGACCGGCCTGGAAGTGAACATCACCGACCTCATTGACGTGTACTCGTTCGGCCAGGAAAGCGAGCGTACCGGGGTGCTCATTGTCTATGCGGCACAGGTGGTGGGCGGCGAGTTGCAGGCCGGCGACGATGCCTCGGACGCCCGGTTCTTTGGCCCGCTGGAACTGCCCGAAGACATTGCCTTCTCCACCCATCGTCGCGCCCTGGCCGACTGGCACCGCGCCCAGGCCATCCACTATTGCGAGGCCACGGCAGATCAGGCCGACGTGATCACCACTCTCAATGATCGCTATCACCTGGACCGGCCCCGCGACTATGCCGCCTATATCCATGCGCCGCACAGCGCCCTGTACGTGGCTCTGGACCGGCAAGAGGTGGTGGGGGTCAGCGGCGTGAGCCTGCAAGCATGGAACCACGTCGCCCATATCGAGCTGGTTTTTGTGTTGCCCAACTATCGGCGGTGGGGCATTGCCACCCACCTCATCGAGCGCTGCGTCGAGTACGGCCGGGCCCAGGGCGCCCGGGCTGTGGTGGCCGAGGTGCCGGCCACGAACCCGGCCCTGGCCATGTATCTGCGGGCCGGTTTTGGGGTATGTGGGTTCAACAATGCCTACTATCCCGACGACGACCCCCAGCGGAGCACAGCGCTGTTCCTGGCCTATGACCTGGAACCCTCTGGCGATGTGTAACCCCGGCAGTTGAAGCGATGTGGTATAATTGAATCGCACTTTTACGCAATGATGGTTATTTCGGGGGGGATGTCTATGCCAGATTTGCCCGGACCGCTGGTGCAAAAGGTCGCCGCTGGTCAGGTGGTCCTCTTTTTGGGCGCGCTGATCCCAGATATTACCGCCGAGGGTGGGGTTCCGGGGCCGGCGGAACTGGCCCAGGTCCTGGCTGAGTGGTGCCAATACCCGGACCCGGATCTTGCGTTGCCCCGTGTCGCCCAATATTGCCAGGTCATGCGGGACCGCGAGGCCCTTGTCTCGTTCTTGCAGGAGCAACTGGCCGACCCCGCGTACGCGCCGTGCCCCCTGCACCGCCTGGTGGCGCGCCTGCCCCTGCCGGTGATCATTACCACATGCTATGACACCTTGCTCGAGGCCGCGCTGCGAGACGCCCAGCACCCCTACACCGTGGTCACCGGTGACGAAACGCTGCCCTATGCCACCGAATCCGAGACCCTGCTCATCAAGATGCTGGGCACCATCGAGCAGGGGCACACGCTGGTCGTCACCGAAGACGATTATCTGGCCTTTAGCCGTCGCCTCCCGGTCCTTTCGGCCGTCCTCACCGCCTATTTCGCCACGCGCACCCTGCTGTTTCTCTGCCACGACCTGGAAGACGCCGCGTTCAAGCAACTCTATGTCCAACTGGTCGCCAACCTGGGCGAGCACGCCCGCCATGCCTATGCCGTGTTGCCCGGCTGCACCAACTATCAGGTGCAATACTGGGCCGCCAAGGGCCTGCAGCTCATCGACGCCGACCCGGAGGCATTTGTCGAGGCGTTGGGCGCCATCGTGCCGCCGGTGGCTGTGCCGGCGCATCCGGTAGAAAAGCCGACGGAGGCTCCCCTGCCCAAGCGCCCCTTCAAGTTCCTGGACTACTACGACACCGCTGATGCCGACATCTTTTTTGGGCGCCAGCACGAAACGCGAGACCTGGCGCAACTGGCCCTGAGCCACCGGCTGGTGGTGCTCACCGGCGCGTCGGGCACCGGCAAGACCTCGCTGGTGCGCGCCGGCGTGGTGCCGCTGTTGGACCACCAGGGCTGCCTGACGGCGGTGGTGCGCGTGGGCGACGACCCGGTGGTCGCCATCATCGAAGGGCTGCGCCGCATGGTGCCCGGCCTGTCGCTCCCGGCCAACGCCAGCCTGCTCCAGGCCGTCCAGGCGGCCGAGGCCCAATCGGAGCGGGTGCTGGTCATCATCATCGACCAGTTTGAAGAGTTCTTTGTGCGGCTGGGCCAACCCACCCAGGAGCGGTTCATCGACGCCCTGGCCGCGTGCCTCGCGGAGCGCGACGCGCGGCTGGGCACCCGGTTTGTGCTGTCGCTGCGCAGCGACTTTTTCGTGCAATTGCAAGCCTTGCGGTCACGCATCCCCGGCGTCTTTCACAATACCTACGAGGTGCAGCGGCTGACCCCCCAGCAGGCGCGGCTGACCATCGCCGGCCCCTTGCAGGCCGTGGGCCTGGATGTGGACCCCGGGCTGGTGGATAGTATCGTCACTGACCTGGACCTGGAAGGCATTGACCCGCCCCAGTTGCAGATCGTGTGCGACCGGCTGTATCAGAAAGCGATGGACGCCGACAGCCCCGTGCTTACCATCGACCTCTATCGGCGCCTGGGTGGGGCCGAGCGCATCCTAAACGACTATCTGGACAACGTGCTGGCCCGGCTGCCCCAGGCCGACCAGTCGTTGGCCCGCGAGATCCTCAAGGCCCTGGTCACGTCGCACGATACCAAGGACCGGCGCACGGCGGACGACCTGGCCCAGTCGTTGGCCGCGCCCGCCGCAGACGTGACGCGCGTGGCCGATGACCTGGTGCATGCCCGGCTCTTGCGGCGCATCGACCGTGCCTACGAGCTGGTCCACGACTATTTGGTGCGCCGCGTTCGCGAGTGGTTGGATCAGGGCGACCGGCAGCTCAAAGAGGTCCAGGAGATGTTGCGCCGCGAGGTGGACGGCTGGCGCACGCGCCGCCTGTCTCTGAGCCGGGCCGAGTTGCGCCTCATCGCCACGTGCAGCGAGCGCGACCGGCTGCGTCCCTCGGCCGACGAACTGGCCCTCATCGCTTACAGCGCAGTCCTGCACGACATGAACGCCGATGTGTGGCTGGCCCGCGTGTCGGACCCTGGAGCCGTGCTGCTGCTCCTGCTGGGCGACGAGGATCCGGTAGCCCGACAGCGAGCCGCGGCGCGTCTGGCTGCACACAGCGCCCCGGGCGTGGGCGACGCGTTGGTCCGCCTGGCCTTGACCGACCCGGCCCCGGCCGTGCGTCAGGCCGCAGCCCGGTCCCTGGGCGAGCTGAACGATGGCGCCGGGCTGGCGCGCCTGGTCCAGGCTGCCCACGCCGCCGAGTCGCGGGGGCCGGCCGTGGCGGCCCTGGCCCAGGCGCGAGATGCCGGTACCCGGTGGGCGCCGGGCCTGGACGGGATGCTGCGCCTGCGCGCGCAGGGCCAACTCGCCCTCATCCGCCTGGAGCGGTCCCGGTGGCGCATTCTGTACGAGGCCGTCGGCGGTGCGTTGGGCGGTGCCCTGGGCCTGAGCCTGGGCCTGGCTATCTTTACGCTGGCCCGCGCTGACCTGAGTCCTCTGGTACGCCTGATGGTGGCCTTGATGGCGGCAGCATTGTTCACCTTTCCCGGGCTGGTGGCCGGCGGCTTTTTGGCGCTCTCGGCCAGCGTGGGGCAGGCCCTGTCCACCGGCCGGGCGCAGGTGGTGCGCCTGGTGGGCGCGACGGCGGGCGGTGCGTTGGGTTATGGGTTGAGCTTCTTGTTGCTGGGATTGACCGTGCTCCACGCCACGCCGCAAGACCTGGTCAGCGCCCTGTTATCGGGTTTGTTTCTGGGAGCAGCGATAGGGGTAGGCGTCACCGCGCCTCTGTGGCTGCAATCCCCGCGTCGCCAATTCCTGGCGGCCATTGGCTGTGCTCTCCTCGGCGGATTGCTGGCCGGCCTCGTGTTGGACTGGGCCGGCCTGCTGGAACTGGCCGGGACCCGGGTGGCGGCGGTTATGGGCGCGGTCATGGGCGGTAGCGTGGGCCTGGGGCTGGGCGTGGCCCGGATCTGGGCCAGTCGCGCAAGGAGGGAGTAGCGTGATCCACGGTAGCAAGATTGTGGTGCTGGTGGTGCTGGTGGCACTGCTGACCCAGTGCTGTCCCTGTTGGCCCACGCCGCTGAGCGGCGAACTCACCGCCAAGCAAAAGCGTGTAGATTGGACGCCGTCGGGCCAGTCCAAGCGTGAGGTGGGCCTGGGCGAGTATGTCAACGTCGGCGCCGGCGACAATATCAATGTAGATGCGGGTGGCGTGGCGTTGCTGCGATTCCCGGACCTGCTGTCCGTCGAGATCTATCGCGACAGCGACCTTACCGTGCGCCAGGTGCCGGTCCAGGACCAATCGCCCCTGGTAATCCTGTACCTGGAGCTGGGCTCTATTTTCGCCAGCAGTCAGACGGATGCCACGGCCCGGTTGCGCGTCGAAACTGGCAGCGCCACGGTGGAGAGCCTGGGCACCGAGTTCCTGGTAGCCGTCAACTGGCTCACAAACGCCACTATCGTGATCGTCAGGGAAGGCCAAGTGCAGGTCACCGGCGCCGGCAAAAGCGTGACCGTCAATGTCAACCAGACTACCCAAGTCAAGCCGGGCCAGGCCCCCCTGGCGCCGGAGAATGTGAAACCCGGCACCATGGAACAATGGCGCGAGTTGTTGCAAAGCGAGGGTGTCAGCTCGGCCCTTTTCGCTCGCAGCGCCACCCTGGCCCCCAGCGATGCCACCTTTGTCCGCTCGACCATCAGCACGTGTCCGGTGGATACCTCCAAGCTCTATGTGGGGCAGTGGACAGACCCAGACTGCCCGTTCGAGGCACGCACCCTGCTGCGTTTTGACCTGGGTGACATCCCGGCCGACGCCACCGTGACCGAGGCCACGCTGGAACTGGGCCTGGACCGCGCCTTTGGCCCCAATTCGTCCTACACCATTGTGGCGTATCCATTGAGCCAGGAATGGAACCTGCTCACGCGCCGGGACGCCCTGGCCGTTGGCGATGCGGCGGCCAAAACGGCCGTGGGCCAGCAGGAAACTGCCTACTCCTGGGATGTGACCGGGCTGGTGCAGGCGTGGCTCCAGGGCAAGCAGCCCAACTATGGCCTCATGCTGCAGGGCATTTCGGAAAACACCGGCGACGTGCGCGTGTTCGACGGGGAGCAAGGACCGGCCCCTCCACTCTTGCGCATCACCTATCAACCCTAGCGGCCCGGCATCGGCCGAGTCGGGCGCAACCTGAACATTGCTTGTCGATAGCTGGGAGCCGGGCATGACAAGAGCGGGTGACTATCGGGCGAAACTGGCGGTCCTGGTCGATTGGGATCCGTACTTGCTACAGGAATCGGGGTTGCCCGGGCCGCGCGGGAACATCGAATTAGCCCAGGTCGTCGCGGACCAGGGCAACCGGCAGCTCTTTGAGCGCTATGTCGCCTACACTGCCGATAGTGCGCCGGTGAACTCGCCCTACGAATTCCTCGCCTTCTGTGGCGTCATTGGCCTGGGGCGTTTGCTGGCCGAAGGTGATACCGACCTTCTAGCGCCTTTGCGCCAGCATGCCTCCGATCCGCGCTGGCGCATTCGGGAGGCGGTCGCGATGGCCCTCCAGCGGCTGGGCGACGTGGACATGGCGCGGCTGATTGCGGCGATGCAGGAGTGGAGCCAAGGCACGCCGTTGGAGCAAAGAGCGGCGGCCGCCGCCCTGTGTGAACCCCGGCTCCTGGGCCAGGCCCAATATGCCCGCACTGTCCTGGAGATCCTGGATCAGATCACCGCGAGCATTGAGCAGGTGACCAATCGCCGAGACCCGGATTTCTTGACCCTACGGAAGGGGCTGGGCTATTGCTGGAGCGTGGCGGTGGTGGCTCTGCCGGCAGAGGGCCGGGCGCTGGTGGAAAAGTGGCTGGTCCAGTCGGACCCGGACGTACGCTGGATCATGCGGGAGAATTTGAAAAAGGCGCGGCTGGTGCGGATGGATGCCGAGTGGGTCCAAAGGTGGCGGGGCAAAATAGCCTGACCAATGTGCCGCACCGGCACTCGGAGCGAGCACCGGTGCGGCACAGTCCATGTTAAGGCTCTGCGCGCAGTTAGCGTGCCAGGATCTCGGCCATGCGCAGAGTAAAGGGATTGAGCGGGCGTTGAGCTTCGAGCACCTCTTCCAGAGGCGTCGCCACCACCGTGCGTCCCTGTTGGCCCACCATGACCCCGCTTTTGCCTTCCCGCAGCGTATCCACGGCGGCCACTCCCAGGCGCGTCGCCAGGATGCGGTCGTAGGCGGTGGGCGATCCGCCGCGCTGAATGTGCCCCAGGGTGGTCACGCGCACCTCAAAACCTACCTGCTCGTGCGTCAGATACTCGGCCACGGCCTGCGCGTTGTATCTGGCACCTTCGGCTACCACAATGACGGCGTGAGCCTTGCCCCGCATATAGCTGTCTTTGATCTCGCGGGCCACCTCTTCCAGCGATACCTCTTGCTCGGGGATCAGGACCATCTCGGCGCCGCCGGCGATACCGGCTTCTAACGCCAGCCAGCCGCAGTGCCGGCCCATCACCTCGATGATAAAGGCCCGGCCGTGCGACGAGGCGGTGTCTTTGAGCTTGTCGATGGCGTACAGGGCCGTGTTGAGGGCCGAATCCACCCCGATGCTCATGTCGGTCCTGGCCAGGTCATTGTCAATCGAGCCGGGGACGCCTACCACTTTTATGCCCATCTGGTGCAGTACGAGTGCGCCGGCCAGCGAGCCGTTGCCGCCGATGACGATCAGGCCATCAATGCTCTCGCGGCGCAGTTGGCGCAACCCCTCGATCTGGCCCTTTTCGGTCATGAACTCGGGGCACCGGGCAGTTAACAGGATGGTGCCGCCCAGGTGAATGATGCCACCCACCGAGCGCAGGTCCATCTCTTCAATATCGCCGCCGATCATCCCGGCATAGCCGCGATGAATGCCATAAACCAGGATCTCCTGGTGGATGCCGGCGCGCACGATCGCGCGTACGGCGGCATTCATTCCCGGCGCGTCGCCGCCGCTGGTCATTACTGCGATACGTTTCAGGGTCATGTGTCGCCTCCTATCTTTTGGTGCCTGGTTGTCGAGTATCCGGTTTGCCGAAACTCGTCCAGCACGGCCTCCGCGCCGGATAAAGGAGTGTGCAGGATGCGCCGGGCCAGCGAGATGTCCAGCCGGCAATCGCGCGGCCGTACCTGTCCGCTGCCCTGGCTGAGACCCGGGGTGATGCCGGCCGGGTCCACGTGCCAGGCCCGGGCCAATAGCACGCCGAATTCGTAGCGGCTGAGGGCCTGGGCGCCGGCCACGTTCAAGATGCCGCAATAATCCCCCAATGCCAGCTCCCATGCTGCTGCCGCCAGTTCCATTGCATACACGGGGCAGCGGTATTCGTCGGTGAACAGGGTGAGGGGTTGGCCCTGTCGCAGGCTGTCCAGGATCCAACAAGTGCGCTGCTCCGGCGGATCAAAGCCAAAAATGAGCGACGTGCGAATGATGGCGGCATTGGGATGAGTCGCGGCGCTGGCCTCGGCGGCGGCTTTGGCCTGGCCATAGGGGGTGATGGGGCTGGGTGCGGCGGCCTCGGTGTAGGGGGCCTGCTCGCCGTCAAACATCACGTCGCTGGACAGGTGGACCAATCGCGCACCAGCCCGCGCGGCGGCGTCTACCACGTGGTGGGTCCCGGCCACCGTGACCGAATCGAGCAGCGCCGGTGCCATCGAATACGCGGTGTGAATCACCACGTGGGGCGACAGATCACGCACCAGCCGGTTCACCCGCGCTTCGTCGCGAATGTCCAGGGCATGGGCGATGCCGCCGCCGGGCGCGTCCGGCGCGTGTTCGTGATAGGTGAAATGCGCCTCCCACGCCGGGGGTATCGTGCGCAGCAGGTGGCGTCCCAGGTAGCCGCTGCCGCCGGTGATCAGCGCGCGTTTCATGCCGGTTCCTCATCAGGTCGCGTCGGGTCCCAATCGTCCAGGGCGGACTGGGCGGCCGCTTGTTCGGCGGCCTGTTTGCTGCGCCCGGTGCCCTGACCCAGCACGCGCTCGCCCAGGAGCGCCTGGACCGTGAACATCTTGGCGTGATCCGGCCCGGTTTCGGTCACGGTGCGGTAGCGCGGCGTTTGCTGATAAGCGCCCTGGACCAGCTCCTGGAGGTGGCTTTTGGCGTCTTTGTCCAGATTGGGCGCCGTGCCCGGCCGGGTTCTGGACTGGACAAAGCGCCGGATAAATCTGTTAGCTGCCTCCAGGCCCTGATCCAGATAAACAGCGCCCACGAGGGCCTCAAAAGCACAGGCCAGGTTCGCCTCGCGGTCCCGGCCGCCCGATGATTCTTCACCCTTGCTCAAATATAGGAATCGGCCCAGGTCAATTTGCCGGGCAAACTCGGCCAGGGTCTCGCCACGCACCAGCGACGCGCGCAGGTTGGTCAGGTCGCCTTCGCGATATTCGGGAAAGCGGTGATACAGATAATTGGCTGTGACCAGGCCCAGCACCGCGTCGCCCAGGAATTCCAGCCGCTCGTTGGAGCAAGGGGCAATGTCGGGCTGCTCGTTCAGGGCCGAGCGATGCACCAGCGCCCGAATGAGCAGCGACTTGTCTTGGAACGTGATGCCGATGGTGGTTTCCAGGTCTGTCAGTTCGGTCATGGTCTTGGGCTATTCCACCTTTTTGAGGGTGACGGGGATGCCGGCGCCACAGTAGGCGCAGGCGGCGCTGTCTGGCCCGGTCCAATCGACTTCGTCGGCCCGGGCCGGGGCGCCGCAGGTGGGGCAACTGGCCGGCAATTGGCGCTGTACCAGGGGCCGCTGTTGCAGCCGGGGGCGCAGGCCGCGCCGCCTGGGGCGCATCCGGGGCGGTAGCGTGCGGCGCACGGCTTCCAGTTCCTGGCGCAGGGCCTGGGCCTGTTGAGAGCGGCCATTGCGTTCCAGGGCCTGAATGACGCGTGGTGCTACCTCGGCCACGCGCTGGTAGTGCTGCGATTGGACCAGCAGGCGTACCGCCTCCACGCCCAGGTCATCGGCCCGGTCCAGGTTGCCGGCGCGCACATAGCACTGGGTGGCGCGCAGCAGCGCCTCGCCGGCCAGCCCGGGCCGGCCGTTTTGCCGTGCTACCTGAGCCAGGTCTTCAAACAGCGGCGCGGCCTGCGCAAACTGCCCGTTGCGCAGCAGGGTCCGGGCCTGGAGCAACTGGTCGCGGGGCCGGGCTGCTTCCTGCGGGCTCAGGGCGGTCGTCAGCTTGTCCAGCAGATCGTCGAGCATGAGAACCTCCTACCATGCGCTTGAAAAGATTATACACCGGGGCGCTGCGCCTGGCAAGTATGCGTATTCCGTTTGTGCCCCAAGTATGGTATAATAGCCATGACAACTGGCCGGCGGCAGATGCACATAATCGGTAGAGAGAAAGGAGCATGCGAACTATGGACCATATGAAAGTACTAAAGCGGGCTTGGGAAATCTTTTATCATTATCGGATGCTGTGGGTGTTCGGTTTCATCCTCTCCCTGGTAGGTGCCGAGGGTGGGGGCGGCGGCAACAGCTTTCAGATGTCACAGTCTTCGTTCAATAATGGGGGCAACATGCCCACCGGCAGACCTTTTGTCGCCCCCGAGGTTCCAGGCGACGTGTGGGCCATTGCGGCCGGCGCAATCCTGGCGCTCATCTGCGTGGGCGTCATTGTGGCTATCGTAGTGACGGTCGTGCGCTATGTCATGGAGACCTCGTTGATCCGCATGGTGGACGAGCACGAAAAAACGCAGGAAAAGGTCGGCTTTCGGGCCGGGTTCCGCATGGGCTGGTCACGCACGGCGCTGCGGCTGTTCCTGATCGACCTGATCGTCAACATCCCGGTGGCGTTGGTGTTTGGGATCCTGTTTGCGCTGGCGCTTTTGCCGCTGTTGGTCTGGGCGGTGGACAGTACCGCGCTGCAGGCAGTTGGAACAGGGGCCACAGCCTGCCTGTTCTTTATCGTCATCGTGCTGGTCATTGTCGTCAACGTGGCCCTGTCGGTGCTGCGGGGCTTTTTCTGGCGAGCCTGCGTGCTGGAGGAATTGGGCGTCGTGGACTCGCTGCGACGAGGCTATGCCTTTGTCAAGCTGCACTTGGCCGACGTGCTCGTCATGTGGCTCATTACCATTGGCCTGGCGCTGCTCTGGTCGCTGATCATGATCCCGGTGGCGTTGCTGCTGGTGATCCTGGGCGGCATCGTGGCCGCGATCCCGGGGCTTCTGGTTGGCGCCCTGGCCAGCCTGGCCTTTCAAGAGGCCGTGCCCTGGGTCCTGGCCGCGGTGGTGAGTATTCCCATCTTTATCCTGGTAATGGTCATCCCCTTGACGTTCCTGGACGGTTTGATGAAGGGGTTCCAGTCTACCACCTGGACCTTGACCTATCGCGAATTGCAGGCCCTGGAAGGTTAGTTCGAGACTGGACCGCTGGCCGAATCTGACAAGCCCCTCCCCCGCCGGGAGGGGCTTTTTGCCGGTCCAGCCAGCTTGCCGATGTGGGGCTCTTGTGCTATACTCCCCGGCGGAAAGTGATCGCATGCCAGAAACCATCCGGCGGGCGCGGTTCACCCTGCCGCTGCCGCCCAGTGTCAACCAACAATATGCCACCGTGGGGAACCGGCGCGTGCTGAGTCAGGCCAGCCGGCGCTATCGCCGCGCCGTGGAGCGGGCCGTGCATCGCCTGCAGGTGGATGGCACCCTGTCGGACGAACTGGTGGCGACGCTCAGGGCCGGTTTTGTGGGGTTGTTCATCGACTTTTATTTCGAGACGCCGCTGCGCCGGGACCTGGACGGCGGCCTCAAGATCACGATGGATGCCATTTGCGAGACGTTGGGCGTGAACGACAATCGCGTGGTGGACATTCACCTGGTCAAGCGCATCGACCCGCTGAATCCGCGCATCGAGGTCGAGCTGGAGGCCATTCCGGACTGGCAGTTTGACGAGGAATACGAGGTGCAGGTAGCGTAGAGCGGTTCCTCGTTCCGCGCTACGGCAAGGGGGACAAACATGGACGAGCAGGACCAGGCATCACCGGGCTATCCCCAGGTGGGGGATACGGGGTTCGGCTGGATCGAGATCGACGGGGAGCGTTGGGAAAAGGACGTGCTCATTACCGCCGACGGCCGGGCCCGCAAGCGTCCCAAAAAGCTGAGCAAGCCGTATAGCACCGGCCACACGCCCCTGGGACCGGAAGAGGTGGAGCGGGCTGTGGCGGCCGAGCCGGCGGTGTTGCTGATTGGGACCGGACAGTGGGGCGCGCTGCCAGTCCTGACGGAGGCGCAGCAGATGGCCCAGGAGCGCAGCGTGCTGCTGGAAACCATGCCTACGCTCCGTGCCATCCAGCGCTATCGCGAACTGGTCGAGACCGGCCAGCTCGTGGCGGCCATTTTCCACTTGACGTGTTGATGACGCGTCGGCGGTCGATTCAACCAGACACTTGTTTATGAGAGGTGTTGTCAATGCAGGCCGAGATCATTTCTGTGGGCACGGAACTTCTTCTGGGCGAGATCGTCGATACTAACGCGGCGTGGCTGGCCCAGCAACTCTCGCCGCTGGGCGTAGACCTGTACTGGGTCTCGACTGTGGGCGACAACCAGGGCCGGCTGGCCCAAGTGCTGCGCCGGGCGCTGGACCGCTCGGGCCTGGTCATCGTCACCGGGGGGCTTGGCCCCACCGAGGATGACGTGACCCGCGAAGCCATTGCCGAGGCGTTGGGCGAAGAGATGGTGGTCCAGCCCGAGCTGGCCGAGCACCTGCGATGCTTTTTCGCGCAGCGCGGCTATACCATGCCCGAGCGCAATCTCAAGCAGGCCACGCTCATCGCCTCGGCGCGGGCACTGGACAACCCGGTGGGCACCGCGCCGGGCTGGTGGGTGGAGCACCAGGATCATATCCTCGTCACCATGCCCGGCGTGCCGTTCGAGATGGAGCGCATGTGGCGCGACCAGGCCCTGCCGCGCCTGCGGGCCCGGCTGGGCGGCGAGATCATTGTCACGCGCACGTTCAAGACCGTGGGCATTGGCGAGTCGCGCGCTGAAGAGCTGGTCAGCCATCTGATCCATTCGTTCAATCCCTCTCTGGCGACCTATGCCAAGCGCGACGGCGTACACCTGCGCGTGGCCGCCAAGGCTGCCACGGAGGCCCAGGCCCGGGCCATGATCGCCGACCTGGAAGCTCGGGTCCGCGAGGTGATTGGTCCCTATATCTATGGCGTGGACGACGAGACGTTGGAGAGTGCGCTGGGCCAGTTGTTCCGCGAGCGCGGCCTGACGCTGGCGACGATGGAATCGTGCACCGGGGGATTGCTGGCCAGCACCATCACCGACGCGCCGGGCAGTTCGGCGTATTTTCGTGGCGGAATGGTGGCCTATGCCATCGCGGCCAAGGAGCAGTGGGGCGTGGACCCGGCCATTATCAAGGAATATGGCGTGGTGAGCCCCCAGGTGGCGGCGGCCATGGCCACCGCCGCTCGCCGCGAGGTCGGTGCTGACGTGGGCCTGGGTATCACCGGCGTGGCCGGCCCTGATCCACTGGACGGCCAGCCGCCCGGCACCCTGTACCTGGGCCTTGACATCCAGGGCCAGGTGGATACCTTTAGTGGGTTCTATGGCTCTGAGCGCCGGCAGGTCAAGCGCGTGGCTGTGCTCTATGCCCTGGGGTTCCTGCGCCGCAAGCTGCTGGAACTGGAAGGTACGGTCCCGGTGGATGGCCGGCTGAGCAAATAGGAGATCAACATGACCGAAACACCCCGGCGCGCCATCGTCCTCATTGCTCACGACGGCAAAAAGGCCGACATAATGATCGTGTACTGACCGTGGCACATATGTGCCCGGCCTAGTTTCGAAAGGTAGGAGGTATCTGCCATGGACTGCGTACAGTGCGGAAAACCAAATCAGCCAGACGCCCGATTCTGCGCCCAATGCGGCGCACCGTTGCCTCTATCAGCGCCACCGGGGCCGGCCGGGGGCAAGAAAAATGGTTTGTCCACCCCGATCATCGTGGGGATCGTCGTGGTGGCGATCCTGTTGGGTTTGTGTTGCTGCTGTGTCTTTGTGGTGGCCGTCCTGGCCCTTGTGCCGCCGCCGGGCGTGGCAGGCACCGCCGTACCGACCCGCGTCGTGCGGCCCGTGGAGACCGAGGCCCCGGCGTTGCCGGTCTCCACGGTTCCTGCCGAGATCCCGTTAGCTCCACAGACGCGCCTCAAGGTGGGCCTGGTCACAGATGCTTATGGCCCGATAAACGACAAGGGCTTTAACCAGGCCGCGTGGGACGCCCTGCTGCGGGCGGAAAAAGAGCTGGGTGCCGAGATTTCGTACATCGAATCCAGCGACCCGCAAGACTATGACAAGAACATTGCCACGTTGGTCGACGGGGGCTATACTGTCATTGTCACCTCCGGCTTTAACCTGATCGAAGCCACGGCCAAGGCCGCCCGGCGCTACCCCAACGTCAAGTTCATCGGCACCGACCAATACCAGGAAGAGACCATCCCCAACTATGCCGGGCTGATCTTTGAGGATGACCAGGGCGGCTTTTTGGCCGGCGCGTTGGCCGCCTCCATGAGCAAGAGCGGCGTGGTGGGCGCGGTGCTGGGCTCGGACCTGGTGCCGCCGGTGGTCCGGTTTGGCAAGGGCTATGAGGCCGGCGCTCGATACATCAATCCCAATATCACGGTTATTCTCACGTATCACTCGGGCGATATTAGCATAGCTTTTGTGGATCCGGCGTGGGGCGCGCAGACCGCCCGAGATCAGATCGGTCAAAAGGCCGACGTTGTCTTTGGGGCCGGGGGACAGACTGGCAATGGCGCTATCATCGCCGCCGCCGAGGACAAGGTGTACTGCATCGGCGTGGATATGGACCAGTACTATACCGTGCCCGAGACCCGATCCTATCTGCTCTCCAGCGCCGTCAAGCTCATCACGCCGGGCACGTTCGACCTGATCAAGGCGGCTCAGACCGGCACGTTCGTGGGGGGCAATGTGGTGGGTGACATGGGACTGGCTCCTTTTCATGACACCGAGTCGCAGGTGCCGGCCGCAGTCAAGGCCAAGCTGGACCAGATCAACAAGGCTTTGCGAGATGGTTCGCTCCAGACCGGCGTCGAGCCCTAGCTCGGCCTGGCGTAGTCGAGTAAATGCATCAGCGGGTTCGCAGAGCCAGGCGAACCCGCTGTTCGTCTGTTTGACAGCCGTCCCCGGCAGTGATATACTGTTATGCTCTAGAACGTCGGTTCTAGGTGATAGCGAGGTATACCATGCCCCAAGACCAGCTCGTCGTCCACGAGGCCCGCGAGCACAACCTCAAAAACATCACCGTCGCCATGCCCCGGGACCGGCTGGTGGTCATCACCGGCCTCAGCGGCAGCGGCAAATCGTCGCTGGCCTTTGACACCATCTATGCTGAGGGCCAGCGCCGCTACGTCGAGAGCCTGTCGGCCTATGCTCGGCAATTCCTGGGCCTGATGGAAAAGCCAGACGTGGGCTATATCGAGGGATTGAGCCCAGCCATTTCCATCGACCAGAAGGGCACCAGCCGCAACCCTCGCTCTACCGTGGGCACCGTCACCGAGATTTATGACTATTTGCGGCTGCTCTATGCCCGCGCAGGGCATCCCCATTGTCCCGAATGCGGCCGGGAGATCAGCCAGCAGAGCGTGCAGCAGATCGTGGACAGCGTGCTGGCCCTGCCAGACGGCAGTCGCCTGCTGGTGCTGGCGCCCCTGATCCGCGACCGCAAGGGCGAGCATCGCCACGTGTTTGACGAGGTGCGCAAGGCCGGCTTTGTGCGTGTGCGCGTGAACGGCGTCACCCGCGACGTGGACGACGAGATCCAACTCGACCGCTACAAGCAGCATACCATCGAGGCCGTGGTAGACCGCCTGATCGTGCATGCCGACGACATGGACCGCCAGCGCTTTGCCGATTCCATCGAAACGGCGCTCAAGCTGGGCAGTGGCATCGTCCTCATCAGCCATACGTTGCCGGACGCGGCGGACGGCGCGTCGTCGGGCGACAGGGAACCGCAGGAGACGCTGTATAGCGAGCATTTTTCGTGCGTGCACTGCGGCATCTCAGTGGGCGAGATCGAGCCTCGCACGTTTTCCTTCAACACGCCCTATGGCGCGTGCCCGGCCTGCACCGGGCTGGGCAGCATCCTGCGCGTGGACCCGGACCTGGTGGTGCCCAATCCTGACCTCTCGCTGGCCGAGGGGACCATCGCGCCGTGGAGCAACACGTCCAACGGCGACAGCTATTATCTGCAACTCGTGCGCGGCGTGGCCCGGCAATATCACATCGACCTGCACACGCCGGCCCGCGACTGGACCCCGGCGCAGCGGCAGGTGCTTTTGTACGGCAGCGGCGACGAGTCGGTGGTGGTGGATTTTGCCACGCGGCAAGGCAGCGGCCGGACCTATGACACCACCTACGAGGGTGTGATTCCCAACCTGGAACGCCGCTACAAAGAAACCGATTCCGACTATATTCGGGCCAAGATCCAAGAGTATATGACGGTGACGCCCTGTCCGACTTGCCAGGGCAAGCGCCTCAAGCCCGAGGCCCTGGCCGTGACGGTGGATGGCGCCAACATTGTGCAGGTGGCCGAGCAGCCGGTCAAAGAGGCCCGGCGCTGGGTGGAAAGGCTCCAGGGCAACGGCGCGCCCACGCCCCTCTCGACGCGCGAGCAGATCATTGCCGAGCAAATCCTCAAAGAGATCAAGGCCCGACTACGTTTTCTGGAGGACGTGGGCCTGGACTATTTGACGCTGGACCGGGCGGCGAATACCCTCTCGGGCGGCGAGGCCCAGCGCATTCGCCTGGCGACGCAGATCGGCTCGGGCCTCATGGGCGTGCTCTATATCCTGGATGAGCCTTCTGTGGGCCTGCACCAGCGCGACAACCAGCGCCTCATCCGCACGCTCACGCGCCTGCGGGATCTGGGCAACACGGTGCTGGTGGTGGAGCACGACGAAGAGACCATGCGCTCTGCTGATTACATCGTGGACCTGGGGCCGGGGGCCGGCGAACACGGCGGCGAGGTGGTGGTGGCCGGCACCCTGGATGAAGTGCTGGCCTGTGGCCCAAGCATCACCGGGGCTTTTCTGCGCGGCGACCGGCGCATCCCGGTTCCCAAAAAGCGCCGGCCCGGCAGCGGCGCGGCCATCATCGTGCGCGGGGCGCGGCAGCACAACCTCAAGAATCTGGACGTGCGCATTCCCCTGGGCAACTTTGTCTGTCTCACCGGCGTCAGCGGGTCGGGCAAGAGCACCCTGCTGGTAGACGTGCTCTACAAGCGGCTGGCGCAGGTGCTCTATCGCGCCAAGGACCGGCCCGGCGACCATGACGCCATCGAAGGCATCGAGCACGTGGACAAGGTCATCAACATCGACCAGAGCCCCATCGGGCGGACGCCGCGCAGCAACCCGGCCACCTACACCACCGTGTTCACGCCCATCCGCGAGTTGTTTGCCGCCGTGCCCGAGGCACGCACGCGCGGGTACAGCCCGGGCCGGTTCAGTTTCAACATCAAGGGCGGCCGCTGCGAGGCCTGCCAGGGCCAGGGCATCCTCAAAATCGAGATGCAGTTCCTCAGCGATGTCTATGTCCCCTGTGAGGTGTGCAAGGGCCAGCGCTACAACCGCGAGGCCCTGGAGATTCGCTACAAGGGCAAGACCATCGCCGAGGTGCTGGATATGACGGTGAGCGAGGCGCTCGAGTTCTTTGAGCACATCCCCAAGATCGTGCGCAAGCTCAAGACCCTGCGCGATGTGGGGCTGGGCTATATCCGGCTGGGCCAGTCGGCCACCACGCTCTCGGGCGGCGAGGCCCAGCGCATCAAGTTGAGCAAAGAGCTGTCGCGCCGGGCCACCGGCCAGACGTTCTATATCCTGGACGAGCCCACCACCGGCTTGCATTTTGCCGACGTGGAGCGCCTGCTGGTGGTGCTCAAGCGCCTGGTGAACCGGGGTAACACGGTGGCGGTCATTGAGCACAACCTGGACGTGATCAAGAGCGCCGATTGGATCATCGACCTGGGGCCAGAAGGCGGCGATGATGGGGGATATGTCATCGCCGAAGGGACGCCGGAAGAGCTGGCAGCCCTGGACCATTCGTTCACCGGCCAGTTTCTGCGCCGGGTGTTTACGTAGCAGGTTGCCGATGAAATGCCCGCGTTGCGGTTACGAGAATACGCCCGAGGCCATGCGCTGCACCGCCTGCGACGCGCGTCTGCCGGCTGCGTCCGAGCTGCGCCCCGAGATCGTGCCCCGCGAGCGGCCCATCCGGCCCCGGCGGAGCCTGGAGCGGCTAGCAGAGCCCGAGCCGCTGGTCGTGCACGTGCGCATGCCTGCCCCCGAGCCGGCCCCGGCGCGTTCAACCTGGCGGCAGCGGCTCTTGGTGGCCCTGGGGCTGCGCCCGGCGCTTGCCGGCCGGGTCATTGCCAGGCAGGTGCGCTGGGACACGCCCCCGCGGGACCTGGCCCGCACCATCCTGCGTCTGGCTCTCCTCTTGTTGGTTTTGCCCCTGGTGCTGGGCGGCTGCGCCTCGCTGACCCTGACGCTGCTCACGGCGGCGCTGGCGGCCCTGTGCCTGGGCATGGAAGGGCTTTTGCTGTGCACGGTGCCGGCCCTGGGCCTGCTCCTGGCCCTGTGGGGCCTGTCGCGCCGGCCCACACCAGACGAAGTGCCGGTGCTGGACCTGCGCCTGGACGCGCACGCGGACGGCGGGCCTGGGCCCCGCCAGGTGAACGTGGAGTTGTTTGGCGCGCGGCAGGGCGGCGACGTGCGTCCCGGCGATGAGGTGGAACTGTGGGGCCGCTGGACGCGCGGTGGCGCGTTCCGGGCCTGGCGCGTGCGTGTTGTGGCGGCCCAGGGCCAGCCCATCGACGCCGAGATACGCGGTCCCCGGCCCACGTCGCTGGCGGTGGCCCTGGCGGCGTTGTTGGTGGCCGTGCTGGTGAATGCCGCCGTGATCTGGCTGCTGTGGCCCCGATAGGCCGAATCGGAGGAAGAATGTCGTCTCCCCCGCTCAAGGTGTTGCTGGTAGAAGATGATTGGTCCGTGCGCAGCGCCGTGCGCGACTATTTGGTCCGGCGCAGTGCGGCAGTTTGTGAAGCCGACAACCAGGAAACCGCCCTGGCAGTGGCACAGGCCGAACGGCCAGACGTGGCCGTGGTGGACATTGTGCTTCCCCAACGCCCCGGTGAGCGCGCCGACTTTGACCAGCACATCGGCATCGCCACGGCCCGGCAGTTGCGCGAACTCTTGCCAGACCTGGGCATCGTGTTCCTGTCGGCCTATGTGGACCGTGGCCCGGAGGTGGTCCAATTATACATGGACGGCCACGACCGCATCGTGTACCTGCTCAAGGGTTCCAAGCCGCAAGAGTTGTGGACGGCCATCCACAAGGTCGCCGGCGGGTTGACCGCGCTGGAATTGGCAGCCAGCGTGCAGCGGCACAAGACAGCCTTTGACCAGGCCCTGGAAACGCTCACGCCGGGGGAGCGTGCCCATGTGCAGACGGCGCTGCGCCAGCTACTCACCCTGTCCGAGCCTGAACTGCGCGTGTTCGAGGTAGTGGGCGCGTGTCACACGCGGCACCAGGCGGCGCAAGAGCTGGACCTCAGCCCCAAGACGGTAGACAGCCACATGGACGCGGTCTATGACAAGCTGCTTTTGCGCCAGATTGGCCCAGGCCTCAACCCCCTGATGCTGCTGGCCAAGGTTTGCTTGCTGCATCGGCTGCAAGAATCCAACCCTCGCTGATTGGGAGCGGCGCTGTGTCTCAGCCTAACGATTTATCTTCCTGGCCCATGCGTCTGTTGCGGCGGGCGCTGCCTGTCGCCATGCTGGTGGTGCTGGTGGCGGGCCTAGGCGGCGGCTGGCGGCTGGCGCTGTCGTTGGATCATCCCTTTCCCGGCGCGGCCCTGACCTGGCGTAAAGAGTTGCAGATGTATACCGTGAGCCTGGCCACACTGAACAACTGGCCGGGCCTGGCCGCCGGGCTGCACATGAACGACCGCATCCTCTGCATCGACGGCTACCACCCCCGGTTGGGCGCTCCTGTCTATGGGATGGACCCACGCCACGCCGACGTGCGTTGCCCCGGCGGCGAAAAGGGCTATGCCGACGTATTCCGCGAGCGATTCGCCGGCCCAGATCCCACCGTCGAGTTTCTCGTAGATCGCGAAGGCACGATCCTCACGGTGCCGGGCGTCCCGCTGGTCCGGTTTACCCCGGTGATGCTGGCCGAGACCTTTTTGCCCCCATTCTTGCTGGGCCTGGGTTTGCTGATAGTGGGCGCCATCGTCTATCGCGCCAATTCTGCCGTCCAGACGAACCTACTCTTTGCCCTGCTCACCACCCAGCTCGCCGGCCTGGCCATGCTCCAGAGCTATGGCGTCATCATCTCGGACCAGTTCGAGAACAATATCCCCCTCATTCTGCTCCTGACCGCGCCTTGGTTTCCCGTTGCCGGGGCCGTGTTTTTTCACCTGTTTGGGCTGTTTACCGATCAGCAGCCGTTGCTCACCCTGAACCGCTGGATACGCCGGCCGTTCTATGTGGTATCGTGCTTTTTTGCGATCGTGACCGTGTTGGCCTACGTGCTGGACGCGTATCCCATCAGTTATGTGCTATCGCCGTTGGCGTTCCAGTTCATCGCCGTCAGCGGCTTGTTCGCCTGTTTCTGGAGCCTCACCAGCCTGGGGTGGACCTGGTATCGCACGCCCTCGCGACGGCTCCGGCACCAGTGCGGGTTGTTCCTAGCGGGCGTGCTTATGACCCTGGGCTGGCTCAGCCCGCAATTGCTCTATTACTTTTCCAATGCCAACACCACTCAGTACAGCCACAGTATCCTGTTTGTGGGCCTGGGTTTTGTGGCTGTCGCCGCGTATGCCATCCTGCGCTATCAGGTTTTTGCCGCGCGTACCGGCGTTTTGACCCTGCTACTGGTGGCGATATGGTGCATTCTGGCGGCCAACGCGGTGTATGTGGTGTTTGGCCCGGTCACCGGATTCATACCCATTCTGATGGTGGCGTTGGTGGTGGGCCTGGGCCTGGTGCTCCGTCGAGGCCCTACGGCGTTTTTTACCCGGCTCTTGCGGCGCGAGGCCTTGGATTATATGGCCGTGGTGCGTTTTGGCCAGCGCGTGGGCCAGTTGCAGGGCGTCGATTCGCTGATCCAGGCGGCCCGGCAATCCTTCCGCCAGGACCTGGACGTGGAACGCGTGGATGTGTGGCTGCTGGACGAGGAGCGCCAGGCTATAGACCGGTTTCGCGATGGCCAGACGGCCGACGTCATCGCACTGCCGGCCGCGCTGGCGCCGCACCTGGGCGACCACCCGGCCCCCATCAGGGACGACGCGCCGGCGGCAGACCAGTATCGCGCCTTGCTGGACGACGACGCCGGCCGGGTGGTGGCCTGGGCACCGTTGGTCGAGCATGGCCGGGCTGTGGGTCTGTTGGGCCTGGGACCGCGCTGGACCGGCGAGGTGTATGATGACCAGGATCTGCAACTCGTCGGCATCCTGGCCCGCCAGATGGCCCTGGCGATCCTGAATACCCGCCAACTCGAGCGTTTGCAGGCCATGTCGCGGCTGATCGTGCAGGCCGAAGAGAACGAGCGTCTCAAGATCGCCCGCGAGCTACACGATACCGTTCTCCAGTTTCTGCTGGTGCTGACCTATGGCCTGGATGGGCTCAAGGATCAACCGGGCGGCATCGCTGCCGAGGTTGAAGGCTGGCAAGACCGCATCCACGCTGAGGCCGGCCAATTGCGCAACCTGTTAAGCTATTTACGCACGCCCGAGGTGCTGGTGCAGCAGGGCCTTGTGCCGGCGCTCCATCTGTGGCTGGACCAGGCGCGGCTGGGGACCGACGTATCCATCCAGGCTGACCTGTCACCAGCAGTAGAAGAGATGCTGCCGGTGAGCACCCAGGTGGCCGTGTACCGCGTGTTCCGCGAGGCCGTGCATAACGCGCTCAAGCACGCAGGCGGCAGCCCCATCGTGGCCCGGTTGCAGCGTGAGGGCAAAGGGGTCGGTTTTTCCATTGCCGACCAGGGGCCGGGGTTTGACGTGACGCCAGCTATGCAGGGCGGCGACAAGGGTTACAGCAGCCTGCAGGACATGCAGACCCACATAGAGAGCGTGGGCGGCCGGTTGACCATCCATTCGATCCCGGGCGCGGGCACCGTGGTGGCCGGTTGGGTGCCGGGCCTTCGCTCATCAGAAGGTGGTTAGGGCAATGGCCCTATCGTTGGTAGGGGAAACTCGCCAACGACTATCGGGGAAAATCCTGTTGTCGACCGGACCAGTCGGCTATAAAATAAAGAGGACTGCCGAATCAACGACATTCCACCAAGACTTGGCAAGGAGGTCCTCATGGCCGACGAACAAGTGGCGAACCTACTGCGCGACATTGGCACCGTGTCCCGCGCCCTGGCCGCGTTGACAGATGACTATCGGCGGCAGCCCAATGGCGCCATTCCCATGGTCATCCTGCATCACCTGGAAGAACTGGCCCGGCTCCGCGAGACCTTGCTGGCCCTGGACCCGGTCGGTGCGCTCAAATCCTGTTGATCCCGCGCGTTTGCTAGACACATCAACCGGCCCGGTTCCAATGTTGGAACCGGGCCGGTTTTATTGGATTGTCTCAAAATGGCCCCCCGCCCGCTCGCCGCTGCCCCGAGCAGGGGCGCGATTCAATCGTGCCTCTACTGGTTTGCGTCGAGATTGCGGAAATAGTCTATCGTCTGGTGCAGTCCCTGGCGCAGCGGAACGGTGGGCTCCCAGCCCAGCAGCGTGCGCGCCCGGGTGATGTCGGGCTGGCGTACCTTGGGGTCATCCTCCGGCAGGCTGCGGTGGATAATGCCGGCCTGGTTGCCGGTCAACTCGTTGATGAGTTGGGCCAGTTCCAGGATGGTCATCTCGTTGGGATTGCCGATATTCACCGGCTCGCTCACGCCAGACATGAGCAACCGATAGATGCCATCTACCAGATCAGACACATAGCAAAAGGAGCGCGTCTGCAAACCGTCACCGTGGACGGTGAGTGGCCGGCCGTGAAAGGCCTGGCTGATGAAATTGGGGATGGCCCGCCCGTCTTCGGCGGCCATGCGCGGGCCATAGGTGTTGAAAATCCGCACAATGTGCGTGGTGACGCCGTGGTGCCGGTGGTAGGCCATGGTGATGGCCTCGGCAAAGCGTTTGGCCTCGTCGTACACGCCGCGCACGCCGATGGGATTCACGTTGCCCCAATAGTCTTCGGACTGGGGGTGGACCAGCGGATCGCCATAGACCTCGGACGTGGAGGCCAGCAAAAACACGGCCTTTTTGGTCCGGGCCACGCCCAGGGCCTTGTGGGTCCCCAGCGCGCCCACCTTGAGGATCTGGATGGGGATCTGGTCAAAGCAGATGGGGCTGGCCGGCGATGCCAGGTGCATCACGGCGTCCAGCGGCCCGTCGATATAGATGTATTCCGTCACGTCTTGTTTGATGAACTGGAATCGCTCGTGGCCAGCCAGGTGCGCGATGTTGCGCGTGTGACCGGTGATGAGGTTGTCCATTGCAATGACGTGATGCCCTTCGGCCAAGAGTCGGTCGCATAGATGCGAGCCGATAAAGCCGGCTCCGCCGGTAATGAGGATGCGCATGCGAGTTCCTTTCTGTAATGTGGCTGCGTCTAGCCGCCGCTGCTCCAGGTGATGAGCCGAGTCTCAAAGGCATTGCACTGGTCCGCGTGATAGGGCATCACGCGCAGGGCATAGCCATATTGGCCGCTGGTGCGACAGGGGATGGCAGCGGCGAACAAGTAGCTGCCCTCGCCCAGGGTGTCCATCAAAGTGAGGGGCAGCACGGTGCCGGTCACGATCTGGTCGGCAGCATCCACCGGGCCGTGGTACAGCTCTACCGTCACGTCGGCCGGCTCGAGCATACCTAGATACACGGTGGCCTGCACGCCGATGGTGGTGCCGACCTGGATCGTGGCCGTGGTGTCGGCCTGAACGCTTTCGATGCGGACCTGGGACCATAGCTGCTGGACGCGGCTGCGCCATTGGGCCAAGGCCCGGGCCCGGGCCAGGTTGTTCTCGACGAGATAGGCATAGCGCCGGGCAGCGGGCATGTAAAAGTCGCGGGCGTATTCATAGACCATGCGGTTGGTGTTGAACACCGGTCCCACGGCCTGGATGGCGGCTTTCATGCGGGCGATCCAGCCCCGGGGCAGGTCGTCGGACCCGCGCTGGTAGAACAGGGGCACCAGCTCTTGCTCCAGCAGGTTATAGATGGCATTGCTTTCCACTTCGTCCTGGTACTGTTGGTTGTCATACACCTCGCGCTGCCCGATGGCCCAGCCAATATCTGGCCGATACGCCTCGTCCCACCAGCCGTCCAGCACGCTCATGTTGAGGATGCCGTTCATGGCGGCCTTCATGCCGCTGGTGCCGCTGGCTTCGCGCAAGCGCAGCGGGTTGTTCAGCCATACGTCTACGCCTTGCACCAGGTAGCGGGCCACGTTCATGTCATAGTTTTCCAAGAAGACGATATGGTTGCGAAAGTCTTCTTGCTTGAGCGCGTGCATGATCTGGCGAATGAGTTCTTTGCCCTCGTTGTCACGGGGGTGGGCCTTGCCGGCAAAGATGATCTGCACCGGCCGCTGGGTGTTGGTCAGGATGCGGCGCAGCCGTTCCACGTCGCGAAAGATGAGGTTGGCGCGCTTGTACGTGGCAAAGCGCCGGGCAAAGCCGATGGTGAGTGTCTCTGAGTGCAGGATCTCGCCGGCCTGGTCTATCTCGAGCTGGGAACCGCCCCGGCTGCGCACCTGCTCGCGGACGGCGCGTCGGGCAAAGGCCACCAGCCGCTCGCGCCGGCGCTCGTGGGTGCGCCACAACTCTTCGTCGGGGATGCTGTCTATTCGCTGCCAGGGGCGCGGATTGCCGGGGTCTTCGGCCCAGCGTGGTCCCAGATAGCGACTGTACAGGGTAGCCATGTCGCGGCTGATCCAGGACCGGGTGTGTACGCCGTTGGTCACGGTGCGGATGGGGATTTCGGCAGCGGGCAGGTCCGGCCAGAGGTGCTGAAACATGTCCCGGGCTACCCGTCCGTGTAGGACGCTGACGCCGTTGCTGGCCGTTGAGAGGCGCAGGGCCAGGGCGGCCATGCTGAACCAGTCGTTGGGATTGCCCGGGTTGTCTTGGCCCAGGGCCAGGAACTCGGCGCGGGAGAGGTTGAGCCGGGCGTACCAGGGCCGGAAGTACTGGTCGATGAGAGCGGGGGAAAAGCGGTCGATGCCGGCTGGCACCGGGGTGTGCGTGGTGAACACGTTGCCAGCCGTGGCGGCCTCGCGGGCAGCGGCAAAGGGCAGGCTATACGCTTCCATGAGCTGCCGAATGCGTTCCAGGGCCAAAAACGCCGAATGCCCTTCGTTGAGGTGACAGACGCTGGGGCGCTGGCCCAGGGCGTCCAATGCCCGCAGGCCGCCAATGCCCAACAGGATCTCCTGGCGAATGCGCATATCTTCGTCGCCGCCATAGAGCTGGTCGGTGATGTCGCGGTCCTGGGGGGCATTCTCGGGGATGTTGGTGTCCAGCAGATACAGGGGCACGCGGCCCACCTGAGCGCGCCAGACCCGGGCAACTACCTCGCGGCCGGGATATTCCACGGTGACGGTGACCGGGTCGCCGTTTTCGTGATAGACCAATTGCACCGGCAGGTTGTAAAAGTCGTTGACCGGGTAGCGTTCTTGCTGCCAGCCGTCCACGTTGAGGTATTGGACAAAGTAGCCCTGCTGATAGAGCAGACCCACGCCCACGAGGGGAACGCCCAGGTCGCTGGCGGATTTGAGGTGGTCGCCGGCCAGGATGCCCAGGCCACCGCTGTAGATGGGCAAGCATTCCGTCAGGCCAAATTCGGCACAGAAATAAGCTACCAGGGGCGGTTCATCCTTGCCGTGCTGCCGCTGATACCAGGTGCGCTGGGCACCCATGTAGCGCTTGAAACCCTGATACACCCGGTCCAGTTGGGCCGCAAACCCATCGTCCTCGGCAACCTCTTCCAGCCGCTCTTGCTTGACGGAGCCCAGCATGAGCACCGGGTTGTGATAGGTAGAATCCCACAGGTCCCGGTCCAGTCGGCGGAACAGGTCCACGGTTTCGCGATCCCAGGACCAGCGCAGGTTGTAGGCCAGGTCGCGCAGGTGTTCCAGATCGGCCGGCAGGGACGGCTTGATAGTAAAGGTGAAGATCGGTCGCATACACTCTCCTCCGGGTAGTTGATTCGTGGCGGCGCTGGCCCGTATTATACCATGAAGGCAAGCGGCTGACCAGTCGGATGGGGGAAAACCGAGCCGGTCGAACCCGTGTGCCAGCCTCGTGGCCCAGTGCGGCGGTACGCTTGCGCAGTCCGGCCGGACGTGATAAGATCTAGCATGACGTTTGTCTAGTTGTATCCTTGCGGGAGAGAACCAATGCCCTCCATCAAACTCCCCCAGATCCCGTTACGGATCGTGCTGGTTGTGCCATTTGTCATTCAAATCATCGTGACCGTGGGACTGGTGGGCTATTTGTCGTTTCGCAACGGACAACAGGCCGTCAATGACGTGGCCCGGCAGCTACGCGGTGAAATAAACACCCGTATCGCCGAGCATCTGGATACTTTTTTGGACACACCGCACCAGATCAACCAGGCCAATGCCATTGCAATTGGCCGGGGCCAGATCGACGCTCGCGATCAGGCGGCGCTGGAACGGCACTTTTGGGACCAGGTGCAGATTTATGAAGCAGTGACCAGCATCTACTTTGGCAATACGGTGGGCGGCCTGGCGGACGCTGGTCGCGAGGGCGCGGCTGGCTCGCTATACGTGATTGGCACTGACGGTTTTGTGGACGGTCCCTTTCGCAAATACGCCACCGATAGCCAGGGCAACCGCACCACGCTGTTGTCGACGGTCCCCAACTTTGACGCGCGGACCCGGCCCTGGTATACCAGCGCCGTGGAACAAGGCGGTGCGGTCTGGAGTGACGTATATATCTTGTTCACCGGCCAGGATATGGCTATTTCCGCCAGCCGGCCGGTGTACGACGATCAACACAATCTGCTAGGTGTGACGGCAGTGGACCTCTTTTTGTCACACCTGAGCAACTTTTTGGCCGGCCTGGAAATCGGTCACACCGGCCACAGCTTTATCATGGAGCGGTCTGGTTTGTTGATTGCCGCCTCCACCGGTGAACAGCCTTTTGCCACCCCCACCGAAGGCACGGCCCCGCAACGTATCCAGGCCAGCGCCAGCACGGCTCCCCTCATTCGCGCGGCCGCCGCCGCCCTGACAAAGCAATTTGGCGCGTATCAGGCCATTACCCACGCGCAGCAATTCGAGTTCACGCTTGACAGTCAGCGGCAATTGGCCCAGGTCTTGCCCATTCAAAACCAGTATGGCCTCGATTGGCTCGTTGTGACCGTGATCCCCGAAGCAGATTTCATGGCCCAAATCGAGGCCAGCAACCGCACCACCCTGTTTTTGATTGGCGCCGCTTTGCTGGCGGCCGTGATCTTGGGGATCTTTACTGCCCGATGGATCACCCGGCCCATCTTGCGGCTCAATGCCTCAGCTCAGGCCCTGGCTCACGGGCGGTGGCAGCCGGCCGTGGCTGTCGACTGGATTAGCGAAGTAGGCCAGTTGACAGAATCATTCAACCACATGAGCCAGCAGCTCAGGCAAACACTCGAGAGCCTCAACGCCGAGATTGCCGAGCGCCGTCGCGTCGAAGTAGGTCTTCGCGACACCTCTGTCCGGTTGAGCACGTTGATCGACAATCTGCGTTCGGGCGTCCTCTTTGAAAGCCAGGACCGCCACATCCTGTATGTCAACCGCCGCTTTTGCGATTTGTTCAATATCCCCGGTCCGCCAGAGGCGCTGGTGGGCAGCGATTGTGTGGCGCCGGCCCAGGCAAGCAGTGCGCTATTTGTCCAGTCCCAAGACTTTGCCGCGCAGATCGAGGCTATCGTCGCCGGCCAACAACCGGTGATGGCCCAGGAATTGACCCTCGTCGATGGGCGCACCTTTGAACGTGATTATGTGCCCATTCGCGTGAACGGTGACCTGCGTGGGCACCTGTGGCAATATCGCGATATTACCGACCGCCAGCAAGCCCAGGCCGAACGGGAACGGCTGCTCCACGACCTCCAGATGACCCTGACGCGGGTCAAGCAATTGAGCGGTATGCTGCCCATCTGTGCCTCTTGCAAAAAGATCCGTGACGATGCCGGCTACTGGCACGATGTCGCCGCCTATGTGCGCGACCACTCTGAGGCCGAGTTTACGCATGGGCTGTGCCCAGACTGCGCCGAGAGATTGTACCCTGACTATTATAGCGAGATGGATGAACAAGAGCCCTAGCCGGCTCCGGCACTTCAGATGACGCAGATCACGCAGCGGCGGTCTTTTGACCGCCGCTGTTCGTGTGTTTTGTGGTTGGTGGGCCGGGTCGGCTCTGGACGTGGTGGACCCGTTTGTGGGCGCGCCGACCGGGTGGAACACTCCGCTTTGCTTGGACTTTATCCTCCGCGCAATAGGGCATCACCATCATCCACGGCTGGACAAGTGCACTTCGATGGTCTTTACCAACTCGTGATACCCGTCCATGCGATCCATGATCAGCAAGCCGGGCCGCAGATCCAAGCAGTATGCCAGGCTTAGGAGCAAGACGGTTCAGTTAAGGATCACCACCGCTTCCGCGAACGATTTGGTGGGTTGCGGCCAGTGGGCATGTTCGGGCCGTTTCAGTTTGAACTTGGACATCTTGCGTTTGACGACGCGCGGATTGGACCGATTATCG